>NZ_AXAB01000012.1:0-266301 GCF_000472645.1 Bradyrhizobium sp. WSM2254
AGGTCTCTCCCGACCTCAGAACCTTCCGGACCGTGTTCCGTGACACCTTCAGGTCACGTGCGATCTCCTTGATCGTCTTGCCCTTGATGAAGTGCTCGCGCCGAATCCGCGCAATCGTCTCCACGACCAGCATCCTCCACCACCTGCTTTGTTACGAAGCAGGCAGCGCAACAGACCAACCTATAGGGGGTCAATTTTGGACGCCGATCCCCCGGCTTAGGGGGTCAATATTGCAGGCCGAATAACACACAGGGGCGCGACGATTAATTCAGAACCCCTCGGTACGGACCGCTGTGGATAGCAGCTGTCTCTGACCTATCTATGCGGACACTGCGAGTGATGTCGAAAAAGGGCAGTACCGTCGCCCGTTCCAATATCTTCTCGAAAAGGGAGCGTTCGCCAGCCCGGCACTGGCGACGCGCGATGGTGGTCAGCTTCATTTCGTTGGTGGCCATCATCGATTAGCTGCCCTCACGGTTTGCGCGAAAGGGCGCCCAACACGAAGCCGGGACGGCGACGACCCGCGGCAGAGCAAATGGTGTGGATCGGAACGCATGCGAACGGCGAACTGCCATTGTGAAGCTGCAGCTTCGCTCGCGTGCGTCATCCGCTGGCAGCACCCTCGCCCCTCGCCGCGCCTGACAGCGATCTACAGTGGCCTACGAACCCTGCCAGCCCTGGCTATGCGGGATCACGGGAGGGAGCCCCTCTCACTCATCCAGCCGGATGTGATCTGTGTTTGGTTGAAGGATCGTTGGGATCGCCGCAAGCTCGTACACCAATGACTTTACCTGTTGCACGATCCCGTTGCCTTCCACAGGTACGAAGAGCTCTGGCTTGAATACGCAAAGATTCTGTCCGGCGCTAATGCTGCTTTTGAAGGACACACCATCGAAACCTTTCTGCCGGAGACAATCCGCGATCAACTGGGTGATCGAATAGCGCGCCGTCTTCTCGGGCAGGACAGGCGTGGCCATTAATTGGTCCGCGGAGTAGAGAAAGTGAAATAGCTCAAGCTCGCGCTCGTTCCCGGCGAATTGCATGATGTCGGCATCGAGTGATGCGATCTTGATGTCCTCCCGGCATTCGAACTCGCCGATCGAAAGGAAATGTCCAGGATGCGGCCGAACCTCAGCCGCTGCGGTCGCGGCGTCGGAGGCAAGATACAGAAAGGAAACGCCTGCGCGATTTAACCTTCCCCCGGAGGCGCGCGGGGGCGGAGGCGCCCCCAACGATGTCCCGGTATAGGGTTGTCGCACAATCGAGCGTCGCCAGCCAAAATCAGAGTGATCTGCAAACTTCGCTTCAACGCCAATCCGCGCACGGAAGAATTTGGTGCCGCCCGCCACGACACGTGTCACGCGATCGGAAAACTCATCCAGAAAACCCAGCAAGTCTGGCTCAATATCGAAATGGTTCTGCCTGGCAAGCCGAGCGACGTACGACCTGAGGATCGGGCTTACCTCTTCCTTCAGGGCGAAATTCATGCCCCGCACGTCATCGTCGTGCCCAGCGTAGATGGAGATGCCCTCATCCACAGGAGGGTACGGCTCCGCTGAAAGTAGCGCGTACAAGAATTCAATGCTGCGATCGGGCATCCGGGTTCGTGCCGTCGAGGACGAATCTTCCAAAATCGGATTGGGATTCACCAAGAGGCTTTCTGGCCCGTAATCACCGCCCCAATGATGGTTGTACTCATATTCGTTGTAGTAAAATCGAATAAGCGCGCTGATCAGATTGGTAAGTTCCCGCTTGCGCTCGGGCGCGCACGCCGCATAGGGATAACCGGTCTCCTGGCAGACTCCGCAGACCGGCCCCTCGACCGCGTGCAGCTCAACGAAACGCTTCAGGCTTGGATGCTTGGCGCAGTCCGCGCAAAGCGTTACGTCAACCGCATCCAGAGTTTCGGGGTCGAAGCCCTCGTATAGCTTGTGGACGTCTTTATCAGACATGCGCTGTTGCCAGTTTGAGGCTTGCCGGTTGAGATTGCCAAGCGTTTAAGAGCTTTTGCGGTTGTCTCGTCAACCTTAACTTTGAGACGGCAGCGTGCCGACAAACACGACGGAACCGGCCGCTGGAAAGGATCGTTGCGACATACTTCGCGCGGCAGAAAGCGGCGAGAGAACGTATAGCCAGGGAGGCACTGACTACTAATGAATGAAGGTGATCTTCCCGAAAGCTTCGTGGAAGCGCGAAAGCTTGGCTGCGTAAGCTCGTCGGACTGGCAATCCTATACGTGGAAGAACGAATTGTCCGAGCAACGACGCCGCATACTGCAACACCTTGAAGAGGTGTTGACCGATATCGACACGGAACATAACCCACTTCACATGCTCGAGCGAGCAATCGGCGTCGCCGCCGTTTGCATGCGGCGGCTGATCGAGCGCCGGCTCGTAACCGATCGATTTCGCGACTCGGAGCTCGATGTCCACGAAATTTCCGTCAAGGCAGATGTGGAATGGCGCGAGCCGTTCTTGATCCATACGGCTTCGGAAATCTTCAACAACTACGACATGAGAGCGCGCCATCCGGAGCGCCGGACGCCCAAGGTCATTTCCGACAAGATGCTGCACGCCCGCGTCATCGCGGTATTGTCAGGAAGTGCCTATTTGCCGGACGGGCTTCTGGTCGCGTCGGACACCCAGAGCAAGCGCAGCCTCTTTCATTTTACGCCGACAGAAATTGCCGCGGTCTTGGACTCATTTCTCACGGATTGCGTGCAATTCATGCAGGATGGTTTTGTCGACGTTGACACACACGGAACCGGCAAGGTCTTCGCCATCCGCGCATAGAGAGGCGCCAATCGCCCGCACTAGATTCTGACTAGTCTCCTTCACCCTGCGGCTCTGAAGGCGAAACTTCGTACGTTGAACGCCGCTTGATTGCTCACCACTAGGTGGGCTTCTTTTCTGCTTAACCTTCTAGGGTGTTCTTTTAGTCAACCGCCAGCTGCGGCTGCCCAGCTGAAGTCATAATGAGCGCTCAACAACTTCATTGCGACGACAGCAACGAGAACGCAGATGATTTGCAACAACGTTTTGGTCGAGAACACTCGATTGAAGAGCGTCACGAAGCCGCTCCTAGCGCTGGTGACCAAGCCGAATTCCCAGCTTGAGCGCCTTTTGGCGGAGTGAGCCTTCGGAGCGCTTTGTGAGCTTCGCAATTTTTGCAACTGGAGTCTTCGCTTTTGAATGAGCGCGCAGCTCCTTCACGTCGGCCTTTGTGTATTCGCGACGCACAGGTTTCTTCTTCGTAGCCGTCTTCTTTGCCTTCTTCGCCACTTTTAGGCTCCTCGATTCGAGAACGGGCGTACTAGCACAGCCGCATTGAGGCGCAACTCTCAATCAGTTGGCTCTATATCCTGGTCCGATGCGTGCTTCTCTCAGCAGACGCGGCCGATTTACCCATGCTGCCGAATTCTGACAGGAGCGCGATGATGCGGAAGTGAGCGGACGAGTGCGACTGGCTGAGCCGTGTCATCGAAATGAGTGACAGAGAATAGCGCGTTGAAAGTGGGGTTGCTCCCTTAAATCGCACATCGATTAGTTCAACATGTTGGTTTCAAGGAGCGCCAGAAGTGAGCGCACCACTACTAACCGTCGACGTCCGATCGTTGTCGTGACGATACGCCCAGCACCTATCAACTCGTAAAGCTTCGTGCGTCCCAGACCGGTCACTTCGCATGCATCGTCAATCGTGCAGGTGAGCCGCTGGGCGAATGGCAACGCGTTCAGTTCTGTGGCTTTCGGAGGAGATAGACTGACTTGTGACTGTTGTGCGCCAGTTTTCTCTCGTCGATTGTATCTCACGTGGCCCTCCTATTCGCACAGAGCTTGATATGAGAGTTGGCTGTGCGACGAGCAACGTCAATGCGAACATCCGAGGGCGCTGGCGTGCGACAGCGCACGTCAGCGGCGGTTTGGATATTTCCGGACACCAAGGGCAACGGAGAGATTTTTCGCGAATGCGCCAGCCACAGTGAGGCATCGCGCCGAGGCTGGTTTGCCAATATTGGGAGCAAATTCCGCACGCGTTCGCTGCTGTTCACCAGCGTCTTATTCAACCAATATTCAACGAACGCGGCTGGCGGGCAACTAAGTGCCTGAATTTGCTGGCGCTCCCTAGGGGAATCGAACCCCTGTTTCAGCCTTGAGAGGGTAAATTCGATCCGCATGATGATCATCGTGAGGAGAGCCCGGTGATGGGAACCTTGGATATCAAGCATGGCTCGGCTGCATGAGCAGACGTTAGCCAGTTTCGCACCAGAAACGACCCTGCTGAGCGCCACGAACCCGATCAGATTCAAACAAAACTTCAGCAAATTCGTGCGCCGTGCCAGAAACGTCTCGCTTCGTTGCTGCTCGCTCCAATCCGCGCTGATCGCGAATTCCGACATTCAGTCCAGGCCCTCACAATTCAACTCGCGTAGTGCCTTGTCCACCCAGGACGAATCGTGCGTCCCGGCCTTGATGTTCTCCATCTGCTTCTGCTCAGCCTGGTACTTCGCCGTCGCGGCTTTCAGGACTTCATCCACATCGTCGAATGGCACGCAAAGCAATCCATCGTCGTCGCCGATGATGAGATCGCCCGGCTCGATCACCATTCCGTCGATTGCAATCGGAACGTTAATCTCGCCTGGTCCGTCCTTGTAAGGGCCGCGATGGGTGACACCTGCCGCGAACACGGGAAACGTCTGACCGCGGATGAAGCCGGCATCCCGAACTGCGCCATCGATCACGATGCCCGCAAGGCCGCTCTTGATGATGCGCATTAGCATCATCTCGCCGATCAATGCGTTGGTGAGATCGCCCCCTGCATCGACCACGATGACATCGCCGGGTTCGGCGATCGCCATCGCTTTGTGAAGCATCAGATTGTCGCCCGGCCGCGTCTTCACGGTCAGCGCGGGGCCGGCCATCCCACCGGACTGGTGCCTGGGCCGAAGCCGCGCGCCCGCCGCTGTCATCCGGGACATGCCGTCGCTGACGTTTGCGACCGGCAGCTTGGCAAAGCGTTCGACGACGTCGGCAGCCACTTTTCTCTGGCGCTTGAGGATTCTGAAACCTACGGACATGCCTTATCCTTCCCGATGTTTAGCAAGTGAATGGTGAGATCTTAGAAGCCGAACAGCTGCGCTGGGTTGTCCACCAGAATGCGCTGGCGCGTGCCTTCGTCCGGCGCCCAGTCGGCGAGCAGATCAAGCAGCAAGGCGTCGTCCGGCTTGGTGCCGCGCTGAGTCGGATGCGGCCAGTCCGTGCCCCACAAGATCCGCTCCGGCGCTGCCTGCACATAGGCCCGGGCGACTTCGCTGGAATCTGCGTAGGGCGGACCGAGCTTGCTGTCCTCATAAGGTTCGGTGACCTTCACCCAGGTGCGGCCTTCATCCAGCATGCGGCGGACAGCGGCAAACGCGGGATGCTTGAGGCCATCAGGCTGGGGAATACGCCCGAGATGATCAATGACGACCTTGGTGGGCAGCGACCGAATGACCTTCTCATGAGTGACGATCTGATCGCCTGTCATCAGGATCTGCACGTGCCACCCAAGCGGGCTGACGCGCCTGGCGAGTGCGGCTAGCATCTCCGGCGTTGTCGTCCCCCAGGTCTGCGGAGAGACGAAATTGACGCGGATGGCGCAGACGCCGGCATCGGCCAGCGCACGCAGCTCTGCTTCCTCCACGTCGGTGTCGACGACGGCGACGCCGCGTGAGGCGGAGCCAAGCTGGCCCAGCGCGTCTGCGAGACACCGGTTGTCGACCCCGTAGGTCGATGGCTGCACCACCACGCTCCTGGTGGCGCCAAGCCGGCGCTGGAGATTTCGATAATCAGCCACGATCGCGCCGGGCGGAAAGCCCTGGTGCCAATGCGGCGACACGGGAAACCGTCCGTCGTAAATATGATGATGGCAATCGCACCCGTCCGCAGGCGCGTCCAAGCGCGGCGGTGCCGAGCCGGTGCTGTTGGGCACTGCCTGCTCGACCCCGCCGGCCCAGGCGCCCGTGCTCGCAGCCAGCATGCCCGCAAGGACGCCGCGCCGGGTAATGGCCTGCTGCGAGGTCGTGCCGCGCTCACTCATGATTTCACCGCCAGCATGTCGGCTGCGCGCGCGACCTTGCGGCCCAGCACGAGGACACAGACCGCGGCGACGGCACACAGCAGCGCAAGCGGCAGCATCCCGAGGACGAAGCTGCCCGTCTGCTCCTTGACGACGCCAACCACGTTCACCATCAATCCGCCGCCGATCAGGTTGGAGATCGCGTTGATCCCGGCGAGGCCAGCCGCGAGCGTGCTTGTCGAAAGCCAGCTCGCCGACAGTGCCCAGAACGGCCCCTTGAAGGCGTAGGCGCCCACCAGGCAGAAACTCACCATGACAATGGTCGGCGCGACCGCTGTTCCCGTAATGCCCAATGCGGTGAAGCCGCCGGCGGCGAACAGCAGCGGAATCGCCGTGTGCCAGCGGCGCTCACTGGTCTTGTCTGAGTGGCGTCCCCATAGCACCATGAGCACGGTCGCGATGCCGTAGGGGATCGCATTGACAAACCCAGTCTGCAGGTTCGTCAGGCCGAACGACTTGAGCAATTGCGGTTGCCAGACCGACAACACGCTGCCGGTAGCCGAGGCGCCGGAACAGACCAGCGCCATAACAAGGAAATACTTGTTGGTGGCAAGCTGCCAGAGCGAGAGGTGCCCTACCGGCTTGCGCGCCGCTGCATCTGCCGCTATGCGCGCCGTCAACCAATCCCGCTGCTCATTCGTCAGCCAGGACGCCCCTTCGGGCCTGTCAGTGAGAACGAACAGGCAGGCAAGCCCGAGCAGGACGGTCGGCAATCCCTCCAGGATGAACAACCACTGCCAGCCGCGCAGGCCGAGCGCACCGTCGAGCTCGAGCAGTCCGACCGAGAGCGGAGACCCCAGAAAGGTCGCAAGCGGAATCGAGACCGTGAAGGTCGCCAGGATGCGCGCCCGATACTCGGACGGCAGCCAATAGGTGAGATAAAGGATCGCGCCGGGAAAGAAGCCGGCCTCCGCCGCGCCAAGGATGAAACGCATCGCATAGAGCGAGTATGGCCCGATGACGAACGCCATGCACGCCGTCACCAGGCCCCAGGTGATCATGATCCGCGCGATCCAGCGCCTCGCGCCGAATTTCTGGAGTGCCAGATTGCTCGGCACTTCCACCAGGAAATAGGAGACGAAGAACAGGCTGGCAGCAAAGCCGAACATCGCCGGGGTGAGCCCGAGATCCTTGTTCATCTGCAACGCCGCGAAGCCGACATTGACGCGGTCGAGCAGTGCGAAGAAGTAGCAAATCATCAGGAACGGCACGAGGCGCAGGATCACCCTGCGCATCGTCACCTTCTCGATCGGGTCGATATCCATTCGAGCTGCCGTCACGTTTCTCTCCCTTTTTTGTTGGTCTTATTCGGCTGCTTTGGCGCTGCCCTGCATCCTGGTTGCGATCGCATCGATGGCGATCTTGTAGTTCTCGGGAACGACGCCCCCGAAATGCTCCTTCAGGCCGAGGCCGTCCTTCCAGCGCAGCCGCGCCGCCGTCGCGCGCGCCATCAGCGGCTCGATCCCGGCATCCTCGACCGCCTCGGCGGCCATCTCGACCTCCTCGGTGCGTCGCTTGGCATGGATCACGCCTGAGGGCGTCAGGCTCTCGACCGTGTCCATGAACGGACGCGTCAGCGTCTTCGAGGCCGACGCCAATACGGTTTCGTCCAGGCCATAGGACCGGGCGGCCAGGAGCGTCTCGTCGATCAGCGCCTCGATGCCCTTGATCAGCACGGAGCGCAGGATCTTGATGCCCGAGGCCGTGCCGAGCTTGTCGCCGGCGAATTCGATGCTCATACCCCAGGGCACGAGCAGGTCGACCACGCGCTGGCCGGCGGGACCGCTCGACATCATGTGCATCGCATAGCCGTGCTTCGGCGTTCCCATGATGGAGCCGTCACCGAGCGTCGCGCCCGTCCCGGCGAGCCGGTCGGCGACGCCGTATTTCACCTTCGGCGTCGCGGAGGCGAAGTCGAGAAAGGTGTGGCGGCCATCGAGCACCGGCGCGAACGCGGCTGCGCTTTCGAGCGACCTCGAGCCCGGCGTGACGCTGAAGATCAGCTCGGCCGCGTCAGCCAGTTCCTTGTTGGACTTGACCAGCGTGACGCCCGCCGCCTTTGCGCGGCTCTGAATCAGGTCGGCATAGGGACCATCGAAGGCGTATTTGTCGTAGCAGAAGATCTGCTTCAGGCCGGCTTCGCGCAGGCCCTTGCCCAATGTGCTGCCGATCTCGCCGTAGCCGACGAGGCCGAGGCGGAATTGCTGTCGTTCACTCATCTTCAAATTCCTTTCGAGAGAGGTGCGATTTGGCTGGTGTGGCCGTCAGCCGCCCCGCCCTGTCGCTGCAGGCTGATTCCGACCACGCGGATCAGGACGGCGGCCACGGTGAGGAATGCGGCCACCGAGATCAGGGCCCAAGAGAAGCTGTCGGTCGTCTGCCGGATCACGCCGATGAGATAGGGGCCGACGAAGCCGCCGAGATTTCCGATCGAGACGATCATGGCGAGGCCGCCGGCGGCGGCGCTGCCGGTCAGGAAGCTTGAGGGGATCGGCCAGAAGGTGGACTGGTAACACATAATCCCGACTACGGCGCCGCAGAGCGCCAGGATGGAGATTAGAGCCGACGATGTCGCGTAGCCGCAGACGATCAACGAGGCCGCGCCGACGAGCAGCCCTGATGCTACGAACCAGCTCCGTTCGCCGCCTTTGTCCGACAGGCGCGCCCACAGCATCATCGCGATAGCGCCGCAGATGTATGGTACGGCGGCGATAAAGCCGACGGCGACGACGCCGAAGCCGAGCCCCTTGATGATCTGCGGCATCCAAAGGCCGAGACCGACGGACCCGATGATGGCGCAGAAATTGACGGCGGCGCAGGCAAGGACGCGCCAATTGACGAAGGCATCCCTAAGCCGCGAGGGATGTTTTGTCGCGATGGCCTCACGCTCTGCTGCCAGCACCTCGGCGAGCCAACGGCGCTCGTCAGGGCTCAACCACTTGGCCTGCTCTGGCTTGTCCGTGAGCGTGAAGAAGCACACGAAGCCCAGAATGGTCGCCGGCAGGCCTTCAAGGATCAGCAGCCACTGCCAGCCATGCAGGCCACCCAGGCCCTCAAGCGTCAGCAGCGAGCTCGATATCGGCGCGCCGACGATGTTTGCGATCGGGATACCGAGCAGGAAAGCCGCGGTCGCAGTGCCGCGGATCCGTGCCGGAAACCAATAGGTGAAATAGAGAAACACGCCCGGCGTGAAGCCTGCCTCGCCGAGCCCGAGCAGGAAACGCATCACGCCAAAGCTCACCGGGCCGACCACGAACGCCGTGGCGGCCGAGATCAGGCCCCAGGTGATCAGGATGCGGGCGATCCATTTGCGGGCGCCGATCGCCTGCAGGGCCAGGTTGCTCGGCACTTCTGCAAGGAAATAACCGAAAAAGAACAGCCCGGCACTCCAGCCGAATGCGGACGATGAGAGGCCGAGATCGCCGTTCATCGTCAGGCTGGCGATGCCGACATTCACCCGGTCGAGATAAGCGATGATGTAACAGAGCAGCAGGAAAGGCACGATCCGCCACATCACTTTGGAGAGGATCTTCTCCTGCTCGGGTGTAAAGGCGGCGCCGGCTGAAGCGGCGTGGACACTTGCCATGGGTTTCCTCCGACGCCGGTGTTCCCCGGTCACGGCGCCACTTAACAAAAATAGAACGTCGTTGCAATTTATTTTGAAACGATGTTTCATTCCGAAACCGTCCAACATGATGCTTGCGCCGGCCCGAATGCGGGGTTCCACTCGAAAAGTGGAGTGTTGAGTGTCGGTTACGGGTCCGGGAGGCTCTGGGAGACACATGCTGCCACGCGTTTCCGATATGCGGACCCCTGCCCCGCTGCATGCCGAATTGGCCGCGGAACTGCGGGTGCGTGGGTTCGAAGGCGACCTGGCGCCGTCCTTTGGCGACCGGATCGTGTGGGCGACTGACAACTCGATTTACCAATTACTCCCGCAACTCGTGGCCTTCCCGCGCAGCGTCGACGATCTCGTGCGCATCGTGCGGGCTACGGCCGACGATCGATTCAAGGGCATCGTGTTCGCGCCTCGCGGCGGCGGAACGGGCACCAACGGTCAGTCGCTGACCGAAGGTCTTGTGGTGGATGTCTCGCGCCACATGAACGGGATCATCGAGATCAACCCGGCCGAACGCTGGGTGCGGGTTCAGGCCGGCGTCGTGAAGGATCAGCTCAACGCGGCGCTGGCGGAGCACGGCCTGTTCTTCCCGCCGGACCTCTCGACTTCCAATCGCGCCACGATCGGCGGCATGATCAGCACTGACGCCAGCGGCCAGGGCTCGTGCCTCTATGGCAAGACGCGCGACCACGTGCTGGAGCTGACAACCGTGTTGCTGGACGGCACGGTATGGACGTCGAGGCCGCTCGATGATCGGGAGTTGCAGCAAATCCAGCGACGAACCGATCTCGTCGGCGCCGTGCATCGGCTGGTCGATGCGATCCAGCGCGAGCAGGCGGACCAGATCGCAGCGCACTTCCCCAAGCTGAACCGCTGCCTGACCGGCTATGACCTCGCCCACATCCGCGACGATCGCGGCCGCTTCAACCTGAACTCGATCCTCTGCGGCAGCGAAGGCACGCTGGCGCTGATTGCCGAAGCCAAGCTGAACGTGGAGCCGATCCCGAAGCACAGTGCCCTGGTCAACGTGCGCTACGGCAGCTTCGATGCCGCCTTGCGCGACGCGCAAGAGCTGATCCGGTTCGGCGCCGCTTCCATCGAGACCGTCGATTCCAGAGTGCTGGGTCTGGCGCAAAACGATATGGTCTGGGACCAGGTCCGGCAATACTTCCCCGAAGACGACGGGCAACGCGCCACCGGCGTCAATCTCGTCGAATTCATCGGCGATAGCGCGCTGGACGTCGAGGCCCCGGTTCGCCGGATGACGGAGGCGCTTGGCGCGGCCGGGCCGTCGCACGGCCGCCGCGGCTTCACCGTGGCGCACGGCGAGGCCGAAGTGAGCCCGATCTGGACGATGCGCAAGAAATCCGTGGGCCTGCTCGGCAATATGCATGGCGACAAACGGCCGATCCCGTTCGTGGAGGACACCGCCGTTCCGCCCGAGAACCTCGCCGATTACATCGCCGAATTCCGCGCGCTGCTGGACGCGCGCGGGCTGGTCTATGGCATGTTCGGCCATGTCGATGCCGGCGTGCTGCATGTCCGTCCGGCCATCGATATGAAGGACCCCGCCCAGGAGCCGCTGATCCGCGAGATCACCGAAGAGGTCGTCCGCCTCACCAGCAAATATGGCGGCCTGCTATGGGGTGAGCACGGCAAGGGCGTGCGCTCGGAGTTCTCGCCACGCTTCTTCGGACCGCTCTATCCGGTCCTGCAATCCATCAAGGCCGCGTTCGATCCGCGCAATCGGCTCAATCCCGGAAAGATCGCCGCGCCCGCGGGCGGCCAATTGCTGACGATCGACGGGCTGACCACGCGCGGCCAGCTCGACCGAACGATCCCGACTTCTGTCCGCGCCGCCTATGACGAGGCGCTCCACTGCAACGGCAACGGGGCCTGCTTCTCCTGGGATCCCAACGAAGCGATGTGTCCCTCCTACAAGGCAACGCGCGATCGCCGGCATTCGCCGAAGGGCCGCGCCTCGCTAATCCGGGAGTGGCTGCGGCAGCTCGCGGCCCTTGGCGTCGATCCTGCGGGGGAAGCTGCGGCGCTTCGACGAGGTGTGCGCTGGCGCGATTTTCCCGCGCGATTGCGCAACAGCTGGACACGCGAAGAAGACTTCTCGCATGCGGTGAAGGAGTCGATGGATGGTTGCCTCGCCTGCAAGTCGTGCAGCGGGCAATGCCCGATCAAGGTCGACGTGCCGACCTTTCGCGCGAAGTTTCTCGAGATCTATCATGGCCGCTATCTGCGGCCGCTGCGGGACCATCTCGTCGGATCGCTGGAATCGATGCTGCCAGCGCTTAGCAAGGTGAGTTGGCTGTACAACGTCCTGATCGACAGCCCACCCGGCCGCACAGTGATGCGCGCGATCGGGCTAGTGCACTCGCCGAAATTTTCCACCATGTCGATGCAGCGGGAGCTGGCGGCCCGCGGGATCGCGATTGCAACGCCCAAGGCGCTGGCGGCGCTCTCGATCGAGGAACGCACGCGCAGCGTAGTGCTGGTGCAGGACGCCTTCACGAGCTTCTATGAGGCACAAGTCGTAGTCGCCGTGCTGGATCTGATGCGCGCAATCGGCTTCCGGCCGTTCGTCGCGCCGTTCCGGGCAAACGGGAAGCCGCTGCACGTGCACGGCTTCCTTGGCGCCTTCACCCGCACCGCCTCGCGCAATGCCGCGATGCTGCGCGACGTCGCGGCCACCGGCGTCGAGCTGGTAGGTGTCGATGCCTCGATGACGCTGACCTACCGGTCGGAGTACGGCATGTTGGCTGAAGCGGATCGACCACCGCCCGTTCTCCTGGTTCAGGAATGGCTGGCGCGTCACCACGACGCCATCCCAAAGGCTTCAAGCGCGGGTGACAAGTACCTGCTACTTCCACACTGCTCGGAGCGCTCTCTTGCGCTGTCCACCCTTCGCGACTGGCAAACGGCATTCGCGGCAGCCGGCGCGAGCTTGCAGGTGCTGCCTTCGGGTTGCTGCGGCATGGCCGGGACTTACGGTCACGAAACCGAACATCGCGCGACGTCCGAGCATATCTATGGAATGAGCTGGGGACCTCAGATCAAACGACTAGCACAGAGCGGCCGCCTGCTCGCGACCGGTTACTCCTGCCGATCGCAGGTCAAGATCATGGACAAGCAGACGCTGGCCCATCCGGCTCAATCGTTGCTGGCGTGCCTAAGCGGGCGCTGAGCTAACCGGCGTGCGAGAACATCGGCATGCCCGGTGTGTCAAGCTCGGCGCACAGCAACGTTCCGGTGCGGCTTTCAGTGATAAAAAGGCTCTTTCGCCCGGGTCCGCCAAAAGCAAGATTGGTCGTGCCGACGCCCGCGCAGGAGACGATGCGATCGAGCGGCTCGGCCAAGGGCGAGAGCCGCCAGATCGAGCCGAAGCCGGTGTGACAGACCAGCAGATTGCCGCCGCTGTCGAGCGCAAGTCCGTCAGGACCGCCGGGGCCGCCGTGCAGATGCGAGAATATCCCGACCTTCGTTGTCAGGCCGCTGGCCGGCAGCGGCACGCGCCAGATCTGGTTGGCGCGCGTCACTGCGACCAGCACAAAGCTCTCCTCGGGGTCGACGACGATACCGTTCGGGCTGGGAATCGTGTTGAGCAGGCAAGTGAGCCGCCCATCCGGCGTGAGCCTCCAGACCCGGCCGGTGGGATCATGCATCCCGGTCTGGCCCTGATCGGTGAAATAGAGATTCCCTGATGGCGCAAAGACCAGATCGTTGACGCCCTTGAAGCTCTCGCTCGCGGCGGTTTCGAGATGCGGCGTCACCTTGCCGTTCGTGGGGTCCAGCAGCATGATGCCGCGCTTGTAGTCGGTGATGAAGATGCGGCCGTCACGATGGATCTTCAGTCCATTCGGCCACCCATCATACTCCGACACGAGCTCCCATTCGCCCTGCGGGCTGACCCGGAAGATGCGCCCATAGGGAATATCGGTGATGTAGAGCCGGCCTTGGCGATCGAACGAGGGGCCTTCGAGGAACGAGTCGATCTCACGACCGCCCTGATTTGCATCGGCCCATGCCGTGCGGCGCGGCTTGCGGAACTGGTCCGGAAGCCGCGTGAAGATGCTGGTCTCGATCCGGCGCGGCGGGCTGAAGAAGGTCATGGCGTGACTTTCGGAAAGCCATAGAGCTCGGCTGGGTTGTCGACGAGGATACGCTTGAATACGGGGTCGCTTCCAGCGCATTGGGCGAAGAGATCAAACAGGCGCGCATCATCCGGCTTGCTGTCCCGTTCCGACGGATGCGGCCAGTCGCTGCCCCAGACCATTCGCTCCGGTGCCGCCTTCACGTAAGCGGCCGCAATGGCGCCTGCGTCAGCGTAATCAGGGGCGCCCTGCTTGCTCGACACATAGGGACCGGACAGCTTGACCCAAGTCCTGCCGCGGTCGAGCAGGCCACGAATGATCTTGTAGGGGGCGCTCTCGACGCCGGCCGGTTGCGGCACCTGCGCCAAATGATCGAACACGAGACGCCCCGGCAGGGAAGCCAGCAGATCTGCGTAATCTTCGATCTGCTTGGGGCGCATGTTGATCTGGCAGTGCCAGCCGAGATCGGCCAGGCGCGGCGCGAGCGGCTTGAGCGACTCCACCGTGAGCACGCCGGGAAAACCAAGGTTGAAGCGAACGCCGCGGACGCCTTGCTCGTCGAGCCGACGCAGGTCTGCGTCGGAGACGTCCTCCGCAACCACGGCGATCACGCGAAAATTCTCCGCGCCAAGCGCCTGCCGTGACGCGATCTGCAACCGGTTGTCGGTGCCATAAGTGGAGGGCTGGATGATCACGCCGCGCGTTGTGCCGATCCGGCGCTGCAGGGCGCGATAGTCGTCAGGCAAGGCGTCCTCCGGCAGCAGGGTCGCGCCCTTCATGACGGGATAGGTCTTGTTATAGGTGTGGAAATGGCAATCCGTCGCGCCGGCCGGCGCAACGAAGCGCGGCTTCTCGGAGCCGGTCGACCAGCGCACGATTTCCGCTTGCGCAGTCGCAGCGTGCGGAACGAGCGATGCGCCCAGTCCAGCAAGAATCGTCCTGCGCGTGAGCGTTGCTGCTGCCACGACGTTCGTCCTCCCCATGGTTGTTATGGGGAGACTTATAAGCACGCGACAGCAGACTCCGCAACTAAAATGAAACGTCGTTTCGTTCTATGCCGTCAGATTGGACCGCTTGCGCGCGCCCTTTCCGATGCCGGTGGACGGGGTTCCGCCGCACGCGAGGGTGAGCTTGGTCGCGGCCTCGACCAACGTCCCCTTCATCTGATCCGCCCGCTCAGGCGTGAGGCGGCTGACCGGGCCGGAGATCGACAGCGCCCCGACAAGCGATTCTCCGATACCGAACACGGGCATGGCGAGCGCGGCTGCATGAGGATCCGTGACGCCTGACGTAAAGAGCGGCAGCTCGTCGTCCGGTCCAGGCACTGCGGACTCATATCGACGAAGTGTCTGCGCGATAGCCGATTTATCCATCGGACGGGTGTCGCCCGGCTGCACCGTCATCCGGATCCGGTTGGTGCTTTCCACCCGGAAAAGACACAGCCTCTCTTCACCGTTGCGAACATAGAAGGAGGTCGTCTCGCCCGTCTTCGCGGCGAGCTGCTCGAGCACGGGCATGACGTGATCGGAAAGGCGAAACGCCTGCTGATAGGCGGTGCCTAGGCGCAAGGTCTCCGCGTCGAGCCGATAAGAGCCATCCGGCAAGCGCGCGAGCAGGCGGTATTGTTGCAGCGATAAAGCAAGCCGCAGGATCGTGCTCTTGACCAGACCGGTCCGCTCGGCGAGCTCGGCCAGGCTCAAGGCGCCGTCGCCCCTGCGGAACGCCGTCAACACCGCGAGCGCTCGTTCGGCCGCTGATACGCCTTTAAGTGCAGGCTGCTTCTTCTCGGTCTGCTTAGCCATTTCGAACCTCTTCCTTCCATCTCCTACGTCATTCTCTCGGCCGTTAGAAGGGCCGAGACGCTGCGGCATAAAGAGAACAGACGGGGATGACGGGATGGAAAACAGAAAGTTCGGGTCTCTCGGACCGCACACTTTTCCGAGACACCAGCAGGTGCGGGTACACTTTGGACCTATGCGCTAGCCGGAACGCCGCTCCAGTTTCGCACCAGAAACGACTCAAACGAACGGCGACAAACGCGATCGAACCGAAGCGAAAACGCAGCAATCTCAACGAAGCTGCTCGATATCCGGTTGCTCATAACGGTCTGGTTGCTGGTTGAAGGCGTGCCGCACACCTTGGAAAATCGTTCGCCCTTGATTTTCGACTAGCCTCCTTTTCGCTGCGGGTTTGAAGGCGCCATTACTTCGTGCGCTTCAAACGCCGCGTGATAGCTTGCCATTAGATGGTCTTCTTTTCTGCTCAGCCTTCTAGGATGCTCCTCTGGTCAACCGCCAATTGCGGTTGACCAGCTGAAGTCGTAGTGAGCGCTCAACAACTTCATTGCGACAACAGCGACGAGGACGCAGATGATTTGCAACAGCGCTTTGGTCGAAAACACTCTATTGAAGAGCGGCATAATGCTGCTACTAGCGCTGGTGACCGAGCCGAATTCCAAGCTTGAGCGCCTTTTGGCGGAGTGAGCCTTCGGAGCGCTTTGTGAGCTTCGCGATTTTTGCAACGGGCGTCTTTGCTTTCGAATGAGCGCGCAGCTCTTTCACGTCAGCCTTTGTGTATTCACGACGCACAGTTTTCTTCTTTGTAGCCGTCTTCTTTGCGTTCTTCGCCACTTTTAGCTCCTCGATACGAGAGTAGGCGTACTAGCACAGCCGCATTGAGGCGCAACTCTCGATCAGTTAACTAGATGTCCTGGTCCGGGCGCGCTGTACGCAAGTGGGCCCGCTCACAGTTAGGCTCACGCAAACTGTGATATGGATTGGCTTTTGGTGCACTCTTGGGGATGGTGTGCAATGCCGAAGAATATCGTGATCTTTTCCGACGGCACAGGCCAGGCTGGCGGCATCAATTTCGACGAAGCCCGTACGAATGTTTACAAGCTCTACCGCGCCTGCCGGGTCGGCCCAGACACGAAGGTAGAACCATCAGGACAGGTCTCCTTCTACGACGCCGGTCTTGGTTCAGCGTCCGACGGCGGCCACTTCAAGATCGGTTGGATGCGGTGGCTCTACAACCTCGCCAGTATGGCGACGGGCCTTGGGATCACCCGGAACATCGTCGACTGCTATGCCGCGATCATAGCCTTGTATGAGGAAGGCGATCGCGTCTTTCTGATCGGTTTCAGCCGAGGGGCCTACACGGTCCGATCGGTTGCCGGCGTCATGACCTATTGCGGGGTCCCGCGCCATATGCCGGACGGCTCGCCCCTGCGCCGCGACCCAAAGAGCATCCACAGGCTGGCCGAGCACGCCGTCAAGGATGTCTATCAATTCTGCCCGTCGTACTCACGCAAGATTGGTGGGTACCGCCAATTCCTGCTGGAGACGCGCGACGCCATCGCCGCCCAATTCAGACAGCAGTACGGCAGCACAATCACCGTCAACGGCGCCGAGCACGCAAACGTCTTTCCCTACTTTATCGGCGTGTTCGATACCGTCGCCGCCCTCGGCCACAAATATCTGGGCGCGGCACTCGTGACCTCCGGCATTGCGTTACTGATCGGGCTTCATTGGCTCGGTGGCTTCCTTCAGCCGGCCTTTCCATGGTCTGGATGGGTGGCCCGGATTCTGAGTTACCTCGGTGTCGCCACAGCCCTGATCGTCTTTCTCATGAACTATCTCAAGATCGCGCCTTCCTTGCCCGGCTATAGGTTCTTGAAGCGGCTCCGGACCGTGCATTTCGCTCCGCCGAAGCACAAATTCTACGACACAACCCTCAATCCCAACGTCGGCTACGCCAAACATGCGATCTCGATCGACGAGAACCGCGCCGATTTCAAGCGCGTCACCTGGTCGCCCACGGCCGAGAAGCAGGACCAACGAGACGCGCACGGCAATCTTTACTTCGAACAGGTCTGGTTTCCGGGCGTGCACGCCGATGTCGGCGGCGGCTATCTCGAGAATGAGGCTCGGCTCTCGGACGTTGCGCTGAACTGGCTGCTCGCCGGAGCGTCGCTCATTCCGGACGGCCTAAAACACGACGGCAGTGTTCTTCGGCTGTCGCCCAGCCACGCGGGTCCTCAGCACAATGAGCAGGCGGGCGGCTTTCTCAAGGCCGGCGTGCGCGATCTTCCTGTCGATCCCGAGAGCGGGGAATCGAAATCGCCGATGCACAAATCAGTCTATCGGCGCTTCGAGGCGGGATCGGTTCTCCTCTATGACCGCATGGCGGCTTACCGGCCGAACAACATGAGGGTTCACGTCGACTTCAAGCACTATTTCGATGGAAGCGCGGCGCAGCTTCCCCAATGCGTGGCCGATGACATTGAACAGAAGTGGGAAAATGCCGGCTACGTCGGGCGGCTCTGACCCAATACAACGTTGAGGAAGCGGTTTTGTCGGGCGACCTTCTAGTCGCCTTGGCCCCTGCCGCGACGAGTAGAGCAGATCACAATGCCGAGAGTGGACTCGCCGACCGGTCGTCAAAAACACCGTTTAAAAAACCGTTTTAGTTCGGCTCTCTCAAACGGTTTCTCTCGCTAAGGTCTTGATTTGTATGGTGGGCGCACCAGGGCTCGAACCTGGGACTCGCTGATTAAGAGACAGGCTGCTCCCATTGATTTCTCAAGAGAATTTTTCCAACTAAGCCAAAATCCGATCATTGGAGATCAATGGCTTACAGCGAAACGTCCAACTGCAAAGGCGCACGGACGCCCGAGCGCGTCCTTCCCACGGCCGACTACAAACTCATCGTCAATGCCGCTCTTAACGCCGACCGTGGACCGGTGTCGGTGTTCTCGAGCCGCCTGCACGGCGAGTTCTGATCGTTCACCAGCCCTATGCAGCCCGGATCGCGTCGAGGAATTTTCCGACCTCGCTCTTGAGACGGGTGCTCTCGCCCGACAGCGACCTTGCGGCGGCAAGCACATGGGACGACGCCGATCCGGTCTGGCTCGCCCCGTGCTGCACATCGACAATGCTGGCGGAAACTTGCTGGGTGCCGCGCGCCGCCTGCTGCACGTTGCGGGAAATCTCCCGCGTTGCCGCGCCCTGCTCCTCGACGGCCGAGGCGATCGCGGACGCAATCTCGGACATGCGGGTGATGGTATCGCCGATCGCCTTGATGGCGCCGACGGAATCCTCCGTCGCCGTCTGGATTCCGGCGATCTGCTGGCTGATGTCGCCGGTCGCCTTGGCGGTCTGCTCGGCCAGCGCCTTAACCTCGGAGGCGACGACGGCGAAGCCGCGGCCCGCCTCGCCGGCGCGTGCCGCTTCGATGGTGGCATTGAGGGCCAGAAGATTGGTCTGGCCCGCGATCTGACTAATCAGCTCGACCACATCGCCGATCCGCCCCGCCGCCTTGGCGAGCTCACCGACATGGTCGTTGGTCCGCCCCGCCTGCTGCACGGCTTCCCCGGCGATGCGCGCGGAGTCCTGAACCTGCCGGCTGATCTCGTCGACCGAAGACGCCATCTCCTCCGCCGCCGCCGCAACGGTCTGCACGTTGGTGGAAGCCTGTTCGGAGGCCGCCGCGACCGTCGCCGTGACCTTTTCCGATTGATCGGCGGCGCTCGTCAGCGTTCCCGCCGATACCTCCAGCTCCGAAGATGCCGACGAGACGGTGTTGATCACGTCGCCGATCATGACCTCGAAATCGCGCGCGATCTGGTCCATGCGCTGGCTGCGCTTGAGCTTTGCCTCGGCTTCGATCGCGGCGGCCGCATCGGCGGACTTCTTGGCGAGCAGCGAATCCTTGAAATGCTGGAGCGAGCCGGAAACCTGGCCGATCTCGTCGTTGCGGCCCGTCGCCGGAATCTCCACCTCGTGCTGTCCGGCGGCGAGCGACCCGATCACGTCGGCAATCCGGCCGAGCGGCATCACCACGCGCCTGCGCAGCATAATGGTCACGCCACCGAGCGTGCCGAGCAGGGCCAATACGGCGACAGCTGCGAGTGAGAGCATCGCCAGCGCGCCGTCGCGCGCGGCCGAGGCACGCTCGGCGGCTTCCGCCAGCGCAGCATCGCGCACGCCGTAGAACATCTGCATGGCCGGCACGAAGTCCATCGCCAGCTCGTCGGCGGTGCCACTGTACTTGCCGTCACTGCGGGCCGCAGGAAGTTCCTTGTCCACGGTAATTGCGGCTTTTCCGAAATATAAGTCCGTTGCCGCCTTCAGCGCGGCGACGATGCGGACCGGATTTCCGAGCTGTTCGAGACCGGCCTCGATGCGCTCGCGATCGACCTCCACGCGTCCCTGCATGCGATCTATCAACGACAGTTCGGCCGCGGTGAGCGGGCGGCGCACGGAGAGCGCCGGGACCAGCGTGGCCGCGCGGCTGCCGGCCGAAACGCGCAGGTCCTGCGCCGTCCGCGCCAGGCTCAAGAGTGCCGCGAGCGCGGAATCGGCGTTGATGACCTTCGCCTCGAGCTTGTTCATGACAGGTTCGATGTGGCCGATGACCTCGGCAACGCCGGGCAGGAAGCCCCTGGTCGCGGCGCCGTCGCGCGCCGCCAGTGGGACGCTCATCGCGCGATCGGCCGCAGTGGTGTTTTCCTTCAGCCGCCGCGCGGCACGGTCGAGATTCTCGGCAATGGCGCCGCCGTCATCCAGCACCATGACGGCGCGCCTTGCGGCTTCGAAGCCGGCCTCGGCCGTTTTCGTGGCCTTCGTCGTAGCTTCGAGCTGCTCCTGCGTTGCGGCGCCTTCCTGGAAGAGCGGCCCGATATAGGGAGCGCGAAGGCTGGCGACGTGCTGGTTGGCCAGCAGCGTTGCGCCAAATGCCTCCACCGCCTTGATGGCGTCGGAGCGGTTCGTGAAGATGCGTGCCTGAGGTATCAGCACCTCGGCGCCAAGAATGACTGCAAACACCGTCACCGTCAGCATCGACAGTGCAAAAAGCTTTCCGATCCGCATCCTCAGGTCCTCGATTATATTTCTGAAATCGAAAAATAACCGGCGAACACTAAGGGCTCGTTAAGCACCAATCCGTAGTTCCGCGGGGGGGCGGGTCGTCACGGGTCCCTTGGGGCACGCTGTCGCGTACCGGTTCACTTTGGCTCCCGACGACGGCCTGCTGGTCGATTTCATTCCGCCTATTGCGGTCACGCCTGAGCTGCAGCGCAAGCTGCTGGTCGACAACCCGATTCGGCTGTACTGACCGGAAGAGACCTAGACGAATCCTGAAGGGAGGATCCTCCGACGTCACTCGACAAACCCTACAAGGACATTCCCGGTACGACCATTTTCGACGCCGACATGTCGCGCCAAGGCTTTACCATGTGCCGGCAAGCAACACCGCAGTCGGCCATCTGATTCTGGAGCACAACTGACATGGCCACAACGATCAAAGTGGCGCTGGCTGGCGCCGGCGCGTTCGGTATCAAGCATCTCGATGGCATCAAGAACATTGATGGCGTCGAGGTGGTGTCGCTGGTCGGGCGCAGGCTCGATCAGACCAAGGAGGTCGCTGACAAGTACGGCATCAAGCACGTCTCGACCGAGGTTGCCGACAGCCTGAAGCTGCCGGAGGTCGACGCCGTGATCCTGTGCACGCCGACGCAGATGCATGCCGCCCAGGCGATCGACTGCATGAAGGCCGGCAAGCATGTGCAGGTCGAGATTCCGCTCGCGGACTCGCTGGCCGACGCGCAGGCCGTGGTGGATCTGCAGAAGAAGACCGGATTGACCGCCATGTGCGGCCACACTCGCCGCTTCAACACGAGCCATCAATGGGTGCGCCAGAAGATCGTGGCCGGCGAATACAACATCCAACAGATGGACGTGCAGACCTACTTCTTCCGCCGCACCAACATGAACGCGCTGGGCCAGCCGCGGAGCTGGACCGACCATCTGCTCTGGCATCACGCCGCCCATACGGTCGATTTGTTCGCCTACCAGGCGCGCTCGCCGATCGTGAAGGCCAATGCGGTGCAAGGACCGATCCATCCGGCGCTGGGCATCGCCATGGACATGTCGATCCAGCTCAAGGCGGCCAACGGCGCAATCTGCACGCTCAGCCTGTCCTTCAACAACGACGGGCCGCTCGGCACCTTCTTCCGCTACATCGGCGACACCGGCACCTATATCGCCCGCTACGACGATCTGGTGAACGGCAAGGAAGAGAAGATCGACGTCTCCAAGGTCGACGTCTCCATGAACGGCATCGAGCTGCAGGACCGCGAGTTCTTCGCCGCGATCCGCGAGGGCCGCGAGCCAAATGCCAGCGTCGCCCAGGTGCTGCCCTGCTACCAGGTGCTGCACGACCTCGACCGGCAGCTCGCGGCGGGTTAAGGAGCCCCCTCTGTCTAGCTCGATTCTCGAACGAGCCTCAGAAACTCAATTTCCAAACACGCCTCACATTTATTGGGAATAGGCCGCTTATCTCGTGCCGAAAATACTGCTCCGTCAGAAAGGTTATGCCCGAGTCCTGCCACAGCCAACGCCGAGAGAACGCTGAGACTGTTGCACTTGACGACGCGATTGAGCTTGATGCCGCTCGCGCCGAGCCAGTCTAGCACAAGCTCTGCAACCCTGACGTCCTATGAGCGGCCGACCCGCAAATCGACGATTCGAGCTTTCAATTTGCGCTCGAGAGATTCATAGCAAGATTTGAGCAGCTTGGGCAATTAACCCCCTTGGACGCCCGAGCGCTTCCTTACCAAAGCCTGACGACGCAACTGCCATCAACGGCTCGTCGCCTCGAGTTCCTTCAGATCAAAGCCGTCTCGATTGGCTTCGGCCGGGTTGAGCGTCGGAATGCCGCGAGAAAGTAGTTTTCGCGCCGCTACATGGTCTGCACTGCGGTTGATCGACTGTACCCCAATAAGTTTGTCGTGCTTAAAACTAAGGACTGACATTTCCTGATCTGCCGGACTTCCAATCACAACATTTCGGTCGAAGCCGGTTGATAGCCCGGCAATCTGTAGCTTCAAATCTCGCTGGTCACTCCAGAACCAAGGTAAGGCAACATAGCGTCCTGATTTCCCTGTTAGCCTCTTCGCAACTGCGCGGGCCTGGTCGGCAGCGTTCTGCACAGATTCTAGCCGCACATGAGGACCGGACAACGCGGTTGGAAACGAGGCGCAATCTCCAATAGCCGATATCATCGGGTCAGAAGTTAGAAGTTCAGCATTCACCTTTATTCCGTTCTCGACTTCAAGACCCGACTCTCGCGCCAGAGAAACGTGCGGCGTTGCGCCTAGCCCAAACACAACCATATCTGCCTTGTGTCGAGTTGCGTTCGTCGTTTCTACGCCAACCACCCGGCCGCCCTTCCCTTCTACTCGCAATAGGCCTTGGCCAAACTCAATTTTTACGCCCCAAGACAAGTGGGCCTCGGCAAACACTCGAGATATCTCGGGCGTCACGGCACGTGCCATCACTCGATCGAGGAGTTCGAATACGCGAACTGACTTGCCCATCGCACTCGCAGCAGCTGCAAACTCAAGCCCGATGAAGCCCGCGCCAACAACGACGACATCGTTTGCCTTAGATATAGCAGCACGGATAGCATCGGCGTCGGCTATGGTGCGTAGACCGAAGACACCTTGGAGTTCTGCGCCAGGGATTGGCAGCGTTCGGTTCTGCAATCCAACAGCAAGGACTAGGTGGTCAAAGTTGAGATGGCTTCCGCTCGCGAGCAAGACCCGCCTACACTCTCGATCAATGGCCACAACACGCGTGTCATTTATGAGCTCGATTTTGTTGTCCGAATAGTATCTTTCTGGCCTGAACAGGAGCGAGGAAACGCCACACTGACCCAGAAGATAAGATTTTGACAACGGAGGACGCTGATAAGGCGGAACGGGCCCGTCGTTGACTAGAGCAATGTGTCCGTCGAATCCTTCCTGACGCAGCGATGCAGCCACTTGAAACCCAGCGTGACCGGCGCCGACGATAACCACGGAACGCGGAGTCACTTTCGTGGCGCCGAAATGCGACGCGGGGTCCGCGTTCGACGATCCGGTCGCTTCAACGTGATTATTCATCTTGCACACAGTGCCATCTCCGCAAATCCACGATCGATACTTGACCGCGAGGCGTCGTTGCTCGCTAAAGCTTGATAATGCCTCGACCGTCGTCGGCTATCGCCACTGTCGTGCCGAATTGCATGCAGTTACGTGAAATGCGATCGAGAATGCGCACCGCGTGTTGACCTCGGGCACGTTTCGGTACCCCGAGGGTCGAGGTGGGACCGTCCAGGCTTAGTTCAATCGGCTCGATTGCAATCTCACGAATCGCGCCGGCTTCGTATGAGCATGTGGCGGTGGCCCCCTCGAAGTATGCTCCAGGGTGGGATGGAGCGCGCGAAAGTAGTATTTCTGCATCGGTCATGTCGTTCGCATGCGGATCGATGGCGGCATGATGCCGATCACCGAATTGCCGCGCTCGATAGGATTCCCACGGCAACACTTCTTGCATATAGGCTTGCCGAATGAATGACCCGAGCCCGTAGAAGATTGGTTTATCGCGATACACTTCGATCGCGCGAAATTCGAACGGGCCTGTCATGCAAAACATGTCAGCGCCCGAATCGATCACCTTGCGAGCAAGTTTAGGAAGGAAATCCGGTGGATTGGATGTCTCGCCTTTTGTTCCGCCTTGAGGATTGACCGGATCGATTGCCCATTGGTGCCCATGTACGAGACAAACGCAAAAATCTGAATAGGCCGCGGCCGTTGCCACGCTGCGTAAGAGTGCTCGTTCATCATCAGCGTCGACCTCATACTGATAGGCAGGTGAGCGCCCCGCTACAAAAAGATCATTCCCGATACGAAGTTTGTCCTCGTACACCATTACCGTGGGCTGGACGGGAAATGTTCCGGGAAACGCATAGGGATGTTGTGAGAGGAAATCTTTGAGCGACCTCCAAGCGTATTCTGGCAAAACGACAGTCCGAGATACGCGTAGGCTGTTGGCGCCCGGCCTCCCGTTCGAAAGCCCGACTCGCGCGGAAGCCCCAAAGACAGCGTCTAAGCCATGATTGGTGTGAGTGGTGGCGCTTACAGCTCCCACCCGCCCTTGAGGAATATCGACATAAACTGGCGCGCGTGCGTCCGCCAAATGCTCGCCAAACCCAACGGGTGCAATTCCAGCCTCGCGGAGATGGCGGTCCGTTTCCCGATTCCCCTCGACACCGAAGTCAGACAGACGATTATTTGCTCGCCCGAGGATATGGAATCCTATGCTTGCGAGATCGCGGGCAACGCTAGGGTTGGCCATAACCAAAAATGATGGGATACCGTATGGGTGGCCCGAGAACGCATGCCGGTCAGCGATGGTCTGCTCGAGATTTCCGATGGCGAGATTAGCCGCGCGGAACGGCGCGATCGCTTCGGCGACTCCAGGAAGGGCTAGTTGAGAAATCGGGCGCGTTATGACGATATCGCCAGCGACCGCGACAGAAAACCGCCCCGTGACATTCATGCGAAGGTCCCGCTCCCGATCAAAGCGAGGCCCGCCGCCGAAAGTCGATGCAGTTGTGTGGATCAAAGAACTCATCGATTCAACTCGTAGGTAACTGGCAGCGTTTTCAGAGCCGAGATCCAAATAGCGCGCATCCAGCGCGGTTCGCCATCCAGCGCTATCGCCTTTATTCGCGGAACCAGCTCTGCGAAAACGGTTCTCATCTCAGTTTTGGCGAGCATTTGACCGACGCAATTGTGCGGCCCGATGCCGAATCCAAGGTGCCGGTTGGGCTGGCGATCAACTTGAAATTGGTCGGGATCACGAAAGACACGCGGGTCACGGTTTGCCGTGGCATAATGCAAACACACATCATCTCCCGCCGCGATCCGAATACCTCGTATCTCTACATCCTCGACAGCAGTCCTAACGAAGTTTGTCGTGGGCGTAACGAACCTAATCATTTCGTCGATGGCCCTGGGCATCAGGTCGGGTCGCTCTTGCAGCGTCCTTAGCGCTTGTGGGTGTCTGATCAGGGCCAACAGGCCACCGGATATCGCAGACGCGGTCGTATCGTGGCCAGCCGAAATAAGTACGAGCAGATGTGACAGCGTTTCATGCTCCCCGATCGGCTTGCCGTCCGCTTCGATCGCCAGTACGGCGCTCACAAGATCATCCGATGGTTGAGCGCGGCGCCGCTGCACGACGAATCTGGAATACTCGAAGATTTCTTCTACGGTCATGACCGTCTCGCGATGCTCGCCGGTATCTGGATCCAAGGGGGCGAATAGGGCTTTCGCCAATCGGAGAACTTGTCCATGCTCTTCGCGTGGAATCCCTAGAATTTCGCACATCAGCCAAAGCGGGTGCGGTGCTGCGAGTTCCTCGACAATGTCGGCGCTACCTTTCAGCGCCATTTGATCGACGATTTCTCGAGCAACGCCACGCGCTCTCTCCTCTAGCTGCCGTATGCGCGTCGGGTTGAACCAATTTTGAATGGCGCGCCGGTGTTGAGCATGTTCTGCGCCATCCATCTGCGGCAGGGAGTTGATACGCTTCGGTGCGCCGCGAGAATTGTGAAGAACGGTGCGCGGCCCGTTCAACCATTGAGCGGGATCTTTCGAGATTAGTTCAACGTCCGCGTGCCGCGTAACGAGCCAAAATGGGTCGACGGCGCCCCGTTCGTATCGAGCGATGGGGTTCGTCTCCCGTAAGCGGCCCAGCGCTTCGAAGGGAATCCCCCCCCTCGCCCAATTATCCGCGTCGAAGATCTGTGCGAAGAGTTCATCGCTAGTTGTGCCAATAGTCGCCTGCATGCCGTACACCTCGATACCTATCTTTCAACCGTGGACCGCAGAAGTAGCGCGTCGATACGTCTTAAGGCATCAACAGCAACATCTCGCTCGCACGAATCTTCGCTGTCGATGAGCGGCAAGAAGCCGTGGCCGGCGTTCTCATAAACGGTTAAGTCCATTGCAGGCGCGCTCGGCGAGATCGCGCTGAGGCGCGCTACGATGTCCGGTCCGACAGAAATGTCTTGTGCGCCCATCAACATGGTGAATGGTCGAGAGACGTGAGCAAGATAGTCGAAGGGCACGGGAAGCGGATCCGCGTTTGGCATCCCCTGGGGGAATCCGTACAAGCCGACTAGCGCGACCGGAAGGTCGCGCCGCGCGAGTTCGAAAACGTATAGACCTCCTAGACAGAAGCCGATAACACCTGTCACTCGCTCTACGACGCAGAATTGTTCGAACTGTTCAATGAACTTCTTATCCGGCACTTTGTGCCTTCGAGCAAAGGCCGCCTCGCGGGTCACTTCAGGCAGGTCACCCAGACCATAGAACGGGTCCACGAGCGATACGCGAGCGCCCCGCTGGGCAAACCGTTCTGACAGACCGCGATAAAATGGGTTACAGCCGTATATGTCCGGTAAAACGGCGATATGGTTTGTCGCCGCGGGATCTCCAAAGCGGAATCCGTGAACCAAGCCTTCAAAAGGCTCGTCTCGAGTCGGAGACGGAAAAGATCTCACCGCCGCACCGTGACACATCACACGCTCCTACAATCTGCTCTTCACTCGGCGCTAATAAGTTCGTCGATGGGAGCCCACCGCTCGCCGTCGAAACGTCGAAATTGAAGCTTCTTGAAGAGGCTACGATCCGCATCGGAGCTACCGACTTGGATTTTAGGCAGTAGCATAGGAAACGTCCCCTGAATCGAGAGGGCCTGCTTGAGCACATTCTCGCGTGAGAGATCACCCCCGCATCTTCGCAAGATATCGACAAGCATTTGCGCGGTGGTATACGCTGAGGCATTAAGTTTTTCGTCCGCATTCCCAGACTTGAAGTACTTTGCCATCCACGCCCGATAGGCAATTACGTCGGGATCATCCTTCCAGGTTCCGTCGCCAGGATCTTTCAGAAATTCTGTCGTCACGACTCCAGTTGACGCCTCGAGGCCGGCCGGCTTCATGACCGCGGAAATTGAGTTGGAGATGTACGTCAGAAGGATCGTTGGGCGCCAGCCCAGTTCGTGAATCTTACGAATTGTCTGCGCGGCTGTCCGTCCGGTGGCAGCAATGACGATAGTGTCGGCGCCGGACGCCTTCAGCCGAATAACCTCCGAATCGACCGTTGGAGAGGTGACTTCGTAGGACTCGACGGCCACAATCATGCTTTCATGAACACCACCAAGAACAGTCTTCATTCCTTTCATATAGTCGCGGCCAAAGTCATCATTCTGACGCAGAACACCGATTTTTGCTTTCGCGTTGGTTGATAGAATATACCTTGCGAATGCGCGGGCCTCCGCTTCGTAACCCAAGAGGCCCGGAGTGGACCACTTATTGCGCGAGGGGTCGTTGAATGCGCTGCTACCGCTCTGCACAAGTAGCTGCGGTATGTTTCGACCATTGAGATATTTCTGTACGGCGATATTTCCTGCCGTGCCAAGAGAGCCCGCAACCAACAGCACTTCTTCGCTCTCAATCAACTTCCGTGTTTGCTCAACGGTTTTCGGTGGAGAGAACGCATCATCCAAGCTTATGAATCGAATCATCCGGCCATTAATGCCACCTTCCGCGTTAATCTTGTCGAAGTACGCGGACATCGCTTGGCCCGTCGTACCGAACAGGGACAGCGGTCCACTGTAAGAATTCGTTTGGCCGATGCGAATTTCAGTATCGGTGACGCCAGGCAGACTTTGACCAAACGCTTGAACAGCCGACAATGTCAAAGCGAAAATGGCAATCATCGCGCTACGCATCGAATACGTTAGTGACATGCGATCAGATCCATCCCTAGAACTGTTTTGAGCGAAAACGCTGGGTCGCAGAGGCGCGCGCATCGTGTAGTCTCAAGGCGGTCGACGTATGTCCCCCCAAAGGAGGACAACTCCCCAAGGCGCCCCAAGCTCAGTGTTCCGTCGCGGACGCGTTTGTCTGCTGGGTGCAGTGTCCCCCTAAAGGGGGACATATCAGGCATTCACCGCGTGCCAAAGGTGACACGCAATCGTCGAGCAAAATGCAGCACGACATTTCGACCGCTGAGACAATCGAGGCGCTTGTTCTGAGCGATGATCGCTCACGGTGATCGGCAGCCGCAGGACAGCTTCCGCTGAAGGGATTCCTTAATGGCATTCGAATGGGTCAGAGACATCACCCCATCCCAGGAAATGACGGAGGGGCCTTACTACGGCTACGGCGGCCCTCGGCGCAGCGATCTGCGAGAGGACGTTGAAGGCACAACTTTTCAGCTCGCGATTAAGGTGGTCAATGTGGCGGACGGAAGCGCGCTCGAGGGCTTGGTCGTCGACCTGTGGCATTGCGATCCTCGCGGCCGTTACTCGGGATATGATTTCGATCCTGATAAACAACCTGAAAGCGTTGAGTATCAAATGCCGAACGCTGCGGGTACAGCACTCCGCGGCTCACAGGTTTCCGGGAGAGATGGTATCGTGCAGTTTAGCACGATATTTCCTGGCTGGTACGCAACGCGTACACCGCATCTCCACGTCAAGGTTTTCGACGGCAAGATATGCATTCTTACAACTCAACTCTATCTATCCGACGCGTTCACACGAGAATTCTATAAGCGCGAGGAAATATACAAGCGTGAAGCTCAGCGGGATACGTTCAATGGCACCGATATTGTGCTGGGAAAAACGCCGGGCTCGATCGATAGTTGCTGGGTCGAGTTGAAGCAAGGACAAGACCGTATCTTTGGCGAGGCCGTGCTTGTCGTGGACCGAACGGCTCGTAGTCAACGGAAGCCGATACCTCCCGGCTTTCGGCCGCCGCTTGGTGGCTTGCCGCATGAGAAGCCGGTGCGCTGAGTAGATATGGGGCGCCTACACTAACGATAGGCCTCCGCCTCTCGTGTGGTCTAGTCCATCCGGAGGCACGTTTGACCAGAGCCAGACTTGGACTGTCATTCACATCTGGAGAACCCGCTTGCCCAAAATAACTTACGTCGCACATGACGGAACGACGACGCACGTCGACGCCATAGATGGAGACAGCGTGATGCACGCCGCCGTCGCCAACGGAGTTGTTGGGATCGCCGGCGAGTGTGGTGGTTCGATGGCTTGCGCGACTTGCCATTGCTACATTGACGAATCGTGGGCGGGATTGGTTGGCGGCCCGGACGACAGCGAACGAGCGATGCTTGACTGTGCGGCGTCTGAAGTGAAGGTCACAAGCCGTCTTTCTTGTCAGATCAAAGTAAGTCGAGTGACGGATGGCCTGGTCGTACGTATGCCAGAGAGCCAACGATAGAGCCTCGTCGTTCCATCGCGGTCCGAGCTCTCACACTGCGTCTTACTGGTCAAATTGGCGCAGGCTAAGAGCATCCATCGGCGAAGGATAATGAGTGAACCCAAAAGAGCAGTACAATGGAGCCAAGCATCGACCGTCGGACGTCCTGTCGGCATGAGCATGACTAGCGGGCTGAATGCGATGGCGCACGCGATCGAAGCACTGTACGCTCAAGAACGAAATCCGGTGTCGAGTATCTTGGCAGTAGAGGGGCTCACGGCCCTGGTCTTCTCCCGCCCACGGATCAAAAGCGACCCAAGCAACCTCGATGCACGCTGTGGCGCCCTTTATGGGGCTTTGTTGTACGGCACGGTTCTGGGATCCGTGGGCATGAGACTTCATCACAAGGTTTGCCACACTTGGAGGCAGCTTTGAATTACCTTATGCGGCCATGAACTACTGGACCGGGCTTGGAGGGACTACGTCCGCCGTAGCGCGGAACTAGCGGATCGCGACGTCTTGCCTAACTCCGGACCCTTGGTGTGGCCTCAATTCGGGGTCCACCGCAATGGAAGGTTAACAAGGCCTCGAAACACCCAACCGCTAATTTGGATTTTCTTGTCTCGCGCGACCGAGATATTGGCCAAGCGATGAAGGACGGAAGGCAGCGCGACATCTGACGCCATGCACCGAGCAGCCCACGTTCCAGCGCAGAAATGAGGGCCAGTCCCGAATGACAGAGATTTAACCTTGTCTCGCTTGACGTCGTATTGATCCGCGAACGGTATCTTCTCCTCGTCGCGATTTCCACTGGCAAGCATGAGGAGGACGCGATCGCCGGCGGCCAAGTCCACTCCCCTTAAGGTAACTGGGGTCGCAACCTGGCGCGGTATCATGCTGATTGGTGGCATCCAGCGGACGTATTCGTCGAAAGCGTCGGACCAGGATGCAGCGCCGCTGCGTACCGCCTCAAGCTGTTCGCTGCGTTCGAGTAGAGCCCATAAGGTACCAGCGATTGCCTTACGCGGCTCGTTCTGACCGCCACTGATGGCCAACTTGATATTCACTCGAATGCGATCAATGGGCAAGGCAGCCGCGATCATCGCCCCGAGCAAGCTGTTTGGTGCCTCATTCAGAGCACGGGGGATCATTTCGTCGAGCGCCGCGTCAATCGCTGACGTCGCGCCTTGACAACGCTTCTCGAGAATAGGGTCGCCCTGATAATTTGAAATTCCATCCATCATTGCCTGCGACCAGGCATCCATATCCTGATATCGCACGTTGATGAGTCCCGTCATCAACTTCAACGACTCGGCGCAGAAAGGCAGCGCGAAATCAGTGATAAAATCGGCCTCTCCACGGGGCTGCAGGTCGTGAATAATTCGGTCGGCATTGCTCTGAAACTGCGACCTCCATACCTCCGAGACCTTCTTTGGTGAGATGGCAGGCGCAACGATGTTGCGTTCGTACGCGTGCTCGGCACCATCTCGACGCATCAAATTCTCGCCCATTAACCTATTCATCAAGCTATTGGGCTGTTGGGAACTGAAGATATCCGGCCGACGCCCGACCTCGAGTATGTCTTCCTGCTTCGTAATCATCGTCGCATTAAGTTGCGGAATGAACGCGATGGGCGCACAGGATCGCAATTCTTTGAGATCTGGATAGGGATCGACTGAGAAGCGATTAATATCCAAATCGTATCGCGGCACTGCGCCCATCTCTGTACCTCACCCTCGAAGGTCATCAGAGTTAAACTGTATCCGCCCTTGGAGGCCGCTCTGTCCCCTCGCAGGAGGACAAAATATCTAAAAGGATCAGTCCAAGATAGCAGGTAGTGAAGGAGCCATTTGGAAAACTGTTCGGCCGAGACTAAGCTTCTAATGACAAGTATGCCAGCTCGGCTCCTAAGCTGCGTCGCGCTTCTCGCAGCGGTTTCGAATGTTGGCGAAACGGAAGCTTCGAACCGCGTCATGTACACTCGGCCTGGCCTGATCGAGACCGATGTATTGAATTTAGTTCGCAAGACTCTTGCAGAGTTCCAGAAGTTGGTGATGCTTGTTTATGCCAAGCTTCAAATATGCGCGCCGGCGAAACGTTATAACGCTCGTAACTCCAATCGCTAAATCGTCAGCGATCTCTTGAGCCGTCTTTCCCTTGGCTATTTCCCGGCAGACGTGTCGCTCACGCCGAGTCAGATCGGTTCTGTCTTCTAACGCTCGATCAAGGTAGTCACGGATAGGTACCGGTTGGCAATGACGATGAATGACGATGTGTCTGCTAGCAGCGGCTCCCGCAAACTCGCATAAGGTGGTTAGTCTTCCGATTTCATCGTCCGAGAAGCGGCCACTCGCTTTCTCTCTGTATAGATTCAACGCCCACCAATTTTCAAACGATCCTGAGATAATAGAGAATCGATCAACCACGCCGGATTGGAGATAGCATACGTTTCTATATCCGCTGTCCTGGACGTCACATTCTCGAAGCCGAGACGCGATAACGCCGTGATCGTTCATGGACCGAACTAACGATGCGTTCGGATCAAGGTGAGAAAAATGCGCCGCGTATAAACTGGAAGTTCGATCTACTTTCTTGGTTGACCGCATTGATGCGAATGCAGTTCTTTCAACCTTGCCGCTTCGCATTTCAAACAGAATGACTGTATCAACCAATACTGATTGGGCCAGGAAACGGAGGGAAGCTTCTCCGAAACTCGGCGTGCCGATCGCCTTGGTGAGGGCTGCGCATTCTCCAAGGGGCACCAGCGACCCTTGAGGCTGTTGCTTCATTTTTCCTCCTTGACGCCCCAATTCTAAGTGCTTGAGGCTGTCCTTCTCCGAGGAAATATATACCAGATTTAGCTTGAATGCGAAAGTATGGGCTTGAGGCGGCACTTTGCCACTGAAGATACAGGTGTCGAGGTTCAGACGGCCTAGTAGCCACCCTGTCATGGGATCGCAGTCAGACGGCCTTGCAGAGATACGCTCTACAGGTCGGTAGTTCTTCTCCACCTGCCCTCGCGCCATCTTTGGTCGCCGGATGGCAGTGCGCATCTCGCCCAGGACAACAACGCCTCTCTCTATCCAAGACACCTGTCAGCTGGCGGTAAATTCCTCGGCCTCGTTATCTGGCGCGTCACTAGGTGCGCATCAGGCCGTCGTGGTGCTCCTCGAGCCAACTCCGCAGCGTCAGCGGCTTGCGCCCAAGGACCCGCTCAGCGAAGTCATTCCGCGACCAAGCCAGCTCGTTTTCCCGTTCGTACTGAAATAATTCCCAAAGGTGGAATAAGCGAACCTCTCCGAGCTTTGCATACTCGCGGAAAAAACTTTCTTTGCTTCCGTCATGAGTCACCTTTGTCTGGAAGACCTCGCTCATGAGGTCCGCAACTTCTCCGAGCCCCATAAGGTCCTGTCCATTATTCAGTGTGTAAAATTGGCCTATGTGGCGATGCTCGGTCGACAAGAAAAGACGACCAGCGATTTCGGCAATCTCTCGTGGATCGATATAGGGGATGTGGCGCTCCGGCCAGACAAGCTTGTGCTCGCGTCGTAAGCCCTCCTTCATCCAATAGAAATCATTCATGACGGCCGCCCCAATGTTGAGATAGGTGACCGGCAAGTCGCTTTCGTCGAGTATCTCTTTCGCAATCGGGTGTTGACTTGGAGGGGACAGACCGTGACGTCGCAGCGACTGAGGAATCCGTCTGCGGTTTGCTTCCGGTTGAACGCTGAGAAGTCGCACGATCTGGATCGCTGTGTTGGTCTTTTTCAGGAGCACAGCGAGATTCGTCATCGCCTCCCTCTCGTCTGTACCGCTTTTCGTCAGGACCAAGACGCCTTCAACGCCCTCAACAGCCTTCTCGAGCGACGGAAGATCGAAGTAGCTCGCCATTGCGATTTCCGCATGTGGGTGCTCACGGCGAAGTTTTTCGCAATTCGCCGGATTGCTCGTCACGAGACGCAACCGAGTTTGAGGTGCTTCGCGGTGGAGAAAACGAGCAAGGGGGCCGCCGATATGTCCGGCTGCGCCGAAGATCAAGACCTTGTTTGGAGCACGCTTGCGATCCCAGAACATCTCCGATCCGTCAGCCAAGTAGCTGAGCCTCTTGCATGATAGTCCAAATCCTCCTCCCAGCAGCGGGGCGCGAGCTCAACTCCGAGTCGCGACCGTCTTGTTGGCCGGTGGAAGACCCGCGAAATCCATTGGCGGAAGACCCATGGCCTCCGCGAATTGCTGCCGGACCTCCTCGGGCTGACCAGCCTGGAATATGTATGAGGTCGACATCAGACGTTTGCGCGGATCTGCCAGGATCTCCGCGGTGGAATAGCCGCGGATCAAAGCATCTCGTTCCATGACTGGAAGCTCTACGGATTGGTTGCGAGCAGGATCCCGAATTGTGCCCTTTGCTTCCCCGCCCGAGCCGATCCGATCCATTTCTTCGAAGAAGCGCCGTCGGATCATGACAATGCCCTTGTCGCTCGCTCCGAGATGCTCCTGAGTTCGGTCGGCGATCGCGCCTTGCCCGACCCAGGCCAGGAAATCCTGATTCATGACATGGCTCGTGATCCAGCGCCCGTTCTGGTCGTAGATCGGTCCGTGCCAGGTAGGAATTGTCTTCTGAACATAGGGCTCCTGTTCGCGCGGCACGCGCGTGTATTTCCAGGTGATGCTCAAGGTGTTGGCATCATCGATCGGAACCCGCCATTCGAAATGTTCGCCAAGGAAGAAGCCGTTGGGCCAAAGGCAGACGCGCCCCACCTTCCATTGAGGATGCGTCTCGTCGCTGTCTTCCTTGATTCTCTTGTAAACGAAGCCATACTCGAACTCCTCGAACTCGAGTTTCAGATGGGCCGGAGCGTAGGGAGCCTCCACCCCGCGAAGCCGCTGGCCCCAGTTCTCATGCATCCATTCGAAATGCACTGGATCAATCGAATTCTCCTGACACTGGAACCAGTTGCAGGGAATTTCGGATATGACGATCTGGGAGAAGCCGTTCTTCCAAGAGAAGGGCTCCCAATTGGGCAGGAGGGGAACGGGTTGAGGTCCCATATAGGCCCAGACCAAACCGGCCAGCGTCTGTACGGGATATGCCTTGATACGGATCTTTTCGCGCATCCGAACTTGCGGGTTCGCGAGATCTTCGAATGGCTGCGAAACGCAGGCGCCCGACTGATCGAATTGCCATCCGTGATAGCTGCAACGCAGACCGCAGTCCTCGGTCATGCCGTACGCCATGTCCGCCCGCCGATGAGGACAATGCCTGTCGATCAGGCCAAACGCGCCGCTTCTGTCCTTGTAGAGGACCAGGTCTTCTCCCAACAGCCGAACCGGCTTGCTCTCGATCGTGTCGAATTCGGATACGCCTGCGAGGGGCATCCAGTATCGGCGAAGGAGCTCGCCCATCGGGGTACCAGGTCCGACCTCGGTCAGTTGCCGGTTCTTCTCTGTGCTCAGCATTCTTGGATCCCTGCGATCACTCCACAGCATCCTCCGCCCTTCGTTCAGGGCGTGAGTGATCAGCTCTCATCTCGACCAGTTCGATTGTTCAGCGCATCAGACACTTCACGACCAACTCGCGAAACCGATGCCCGTGCCCGTTCCGCCTGGGGTCCGGTATCCAGGATAGTATTCGGACCAATCGTTGGTGAGGCCCTCCGACATCCCCGCGACCATGACCCAGTTCAAGATCTCGGATGAGCCGGAATTGAGTTGCCCCCTGGCCAGCGATGTCAGCGCCTCACGGTCCTTGTTCTTGAGAGCAGCAAGCACCTTTCGATCGAGCTTTTCATCGACCACAAAATGGCTCAAACCGCCGCTGGCGATGGCGGCGACTTTTAAATTTGCCTTTGAGGCAGCAATGGCTGCAGCGATCTTCCGACCGACATCGTAGGCTCGGCGCGCGGTGGGAGCATTCGGAGGATAATACGTGTTGAGGAGCACCGGAACCACGGGAATTGAGCGCCCCCTGAACAGACGCTCGATGATGAAGCCATATGCATGACCGAACCCTGCCCTCAGGGGGTCGTCGACCTTGGCCGCCGCGCCGATATCGACGTCGTTCTCAACCAATCCATGGATGAGTTCGAGCGCAAGCTTCGGATGACCAGGGAACGAATGGACCTCATCCATCGCGTATCCCTTCATGACGGGAGTGACCCAACCCGGTGTTTGGGGCGTGATGTGGCGCTCATGGGTGAGAATTTCCTCCCCATAAAAGATCGAGATGGCAGGCATGTTTGACAAGGAGAAGAGCTCGGCCTGGTCATCCCCAACGATGATCACCACATCCGGTGCCGCCGCCTCGAGCCGGTCTGCCATGCTGTCGAGAGCCTTTTGAGAGGCTGCCTCGATTTCCAGGAATTTCTCCTCGGTCGCGACAGCGGCGTACGGCGCGCCATTCTCTTGCACAAGCTGGTCGTAGGAGACGAACCTGCCATCTGAAAGGTTCAACGCTTTATTCTTCAGATCGTCAGCCGCACGCTCGGCCCACCGCTTGCCCTCAAGCGTAAGCATTGGAGTATGTGACGCAGCAAGGCTGAGCACGATCTTGGCCATAGCGGCCCTCCCTTTTCGTTATTTTGTCCAACTGGACTATATTTATACGACGAGTTGGAAGATAGCAAACCAAAAAACAGGTTGCGCTCCTTCTTTCTATATATACCATATGGACTGTTTAATGTTGCCAGGAATGCCCCCGGCGAACCGTCCGGAGCGTCCCTGAGCGATAGTGAAGCACAGCTCGCCTCGCGCTCACGATTGAAAAGAACATAGAGGAGACGGCCCACGTGATCATCGACGCCCACGCACACCTTGTCGCTCCGGCGAGCTTTTATGCTCATCGGGGAAACCTCTTCGTTGCACGAGGCCAATACGGCAAATACGCCGCAAAGGTCCCGGACGCCGACCTGGAAAAATCGGCTGCTCAAAATATCTCGGTGATGGACGGAGTGGGCACGGATCTGCAGATTTTGTCGCCGCGCCCTTTCATGTTGGTTCACGGGGAGAATCGTTGGGAGGACATCGTCACGTGGGCTGAAGACAACAACAACCTCATTGCGCGAACCATCAAAATGTACCCAAAGCGGTTTCGCGGGGTCGGAGGTCTGCCGCAAGCCTCAGGCGCACCGGTCGAAACCATGTTCGACGAAATCAAACGTTGCGTGAATGACCTTGGCTTCCTCGGCGTGCTGCTAAATCCCGATCCGTCCGAAGGCGCGGGAAAGACCCCTCCCCTCGGCGACCCCTACTGGTATCCGCTGTACGATTTTCTATGCAAGCAAGACATTCCCGCGCACATACACAGTTGCGCCTGCTGCGGCCGGGAGACCTACGACGAGCACTTCATCACGGAAGAAAGTCTCGCAATCACGTCCATTGCACGATCCGACGTCTTCACCCGTTTTCCAACCCTGAAGTTGCTGGTCAGCCATGGTGGCGGCTCAGTGCCGTACCAGGTTGGACGCTGGAGATCCAATCGACAGATGTTCGCGGCAGCGGCCGGCGACAAGAAGACAGAGACGTTCGATCAGACCCTGAAACGCTTCTGGTTCGATACCGTCCTCCACCACAAGAAGTCTCTCGAGCTTCTGTTCGAAGTCGTCGGGACGGATCGCTGCGTGTTCGGAACCGAACGGCCTGGTAGCGGTGGGGGCATCGATCCGGTCACTGGACGTCCGTATGACGATCTGAAACCGGTTATCGAGTCGATCACGGACATCAGCGATGACGACAAGAAAGGAATCTTTGAAAACAACGTCCGCAGGCTGTTCGGGCGGCTCGACGTGTAACCAATGAAGGAAAGGACTACAAATGTCGTCACGTCGAAGCATTGAAGTCGAAGGTTTTAGCCATGGAAAGCAACCAATTCCAGCCGCGTCTCGCGTCGGGAATATTGTGATGACCGGGGGCGTCTACGGCCTCGATCCCAAGACCGGTTTGATACCGGACAATCTGGAAAACCAAACGGAGCTGATGTTCTTCAACTTGGGACGAATCATGGAGGCGGCCGGAGCGTCGCTGGATCGGGTGGTCAAGATCACGGTGTTTGTCAAAACACCCGAGGCTCGCCAGGTCGTCAACAAACATTGGCTAAGCGCTTTTCCCGACCCGGCCTCGCGCCCTGCACGTCAGACACTCCAAAATGATCATCTGGCCGCCAACATGTTGGTGCAGTGCGAGGCGACCGCGGTCCTGGAATAGCCGTCGGACGAGCAACCCTCGGTCGGCCTCGCCCCACTTCGGGGGCCTGCAAAGATTGAGCAGTCCCCCGCACCCAGAGTGATCAGGATTTGCGTTCGACGAGCACTGGCCCGAGAGGATGGGTGCCGACGATCTTTTCGACGCGGAAGACAAGCGCGGCTCCGTTCATAGCGGGATCGTGAGTCTGCTCCACTTCCGGGACAAGCTCATAGATACGCTGGCGTTCCGCCGGGTCGTCTTCGATACCGGCAGTTGCTTCGACGACAAGCGTCGTTCGCGTCGTACTGTCTCGATAGAGCAGACTGACAGGACCCGCGGCCCTCGCAACTCGCGCGAGGCCCCCGTTCGGATTTCGAATCCATGCGCACAGTTCCATGTCGCCCAGCACCTGAACGCTTCCGCGCAAGGATAGCGACGGCTTGCCCTGGTCGGTCACGTAGGCGACGGTGACCGGGCGACCGTCGGCGAGAGCTGAGTTGAGGATTGAGCGTATATAGGGTGGGATCCGGCTCTGGCGCTCCGGCTGCGTTGGAAACGAGAAGCCTTCCTGCACTCCACTGACTAGATGGCGATCGTCGTACTCAAACTGGAGCCTGTACTCCCTTGGAGCGGCGCCAAGGGTATCAAAGTCCGCAGCAATGCTGACCTGGTCTCCTGCCCGCTCGGCGGGCGACCAGATACCCTTTGCCAGAACAGGCGAGAACGGCGAAATCGTGGTCAGCTCGGCGGCGACGGCCTCCCTGCCGATCACGTCACGTCCTCGGCGCCGAAACACCACCTGCGGTGAAAGATGCCTTGCTGCGCTGCGGGCAGCGGAGGTTTCTCCGCAGCGCAACGCCCGGGCAAACAGGTCAGCCGCCAAGAGTCGTTCATCTGCCATCGTCAGTTCCCAATCCTCTTTCAACGAAGGCCCGGTGCGCGAGCCAGGCGGATTCGCTTCTGATTGAACAATCAGATGTCGAGCACCAGCTTCTCGGACTTGCTGCCGGAGCAGCAGATCATGATCGCCTTGTTGCTTGCACGCTCCGCATCGCTGAGCACCGAGTCCTTGTGGTCAGGAATGCCCTCGAGGACCGCGGTCTGACATTCGCCACAGATCCCGACTTCGCATGACGAGGTCGCGGTAATCCCGGCCTCTTGCAGGACCTGAAGTATCGTCTTTCCGGACGGCACTTCCAAAATGCGGCCGCTGCGAGCAAGCTCTATGGTGAAGCCGCCCTGGGGCTGAAGATCCGCGGTCGGCTTGAAGTCCTCGAGGTGAATCTGGGCGGATGGCAAGGCGGCGGCGCGAGCGGCATCTTGAAATGCGGTGAGCATGGGCTTGGGCCCGCAACAATAGAAATGCGCGTCCGGCATCGCCCGCATTTGCGCTTCGATATTGAGGAATCCATCACTCTCGTCGTCATAACGGATCGTGACCTGATCTCCATAAGCCTGGAGGTCATCCCTAAACGCCGCGAGCGGACGGCTTCGGCAGCAATAATAAAGCCGCCACTTTCTTCGCAAGGAAGACAATCGATCGGCCATCGACAGCAGCGGCGTAACGCCAATCCCGCCGCCTATCAGCACCGAGGGGGCGGCACCCTCGTCCAGCGAAAACAGGTTCCTGGGACTGGAAATCAAGAGCTCGTCGCCGACGGAGATGTTCTCATGGAAGTAGCGCGACGCGCCCCGACTGGTCGGCTCTAGATATACCCCCACAACATACCGGTCGCGGTCCTCTTGTGAGTTCAGCAGGGAATAGCTGCGCATCATTCCGTTCGGCAATTGAACGTCGATGTGTGCCCCAGCTGTAAAGGGCGGAAGATCGCCAGCGGCCGGTCGCAGCTCGATCCGCCTGGTAACGCTGGTCTCTTGCCGAATTTCGCTGACCCGTACGGGGATGCCCTTCATAGCCTTCTCGTCTCCACCTGCTCCGCAGACTTCTTATTGGCGTCCTGTTCTTAGAAGTGATATATACACGATACAAATACGGAATGAAATTCCATTTTTAAAAGGAGGAACCAATGCTATCCAAGGAGAACAACGACCTGATCTGCCGCGTCGGACGAGGCACCCCGATGGGCGAGCTGATGCGGCAATATTGGATTCCGGCGCTGCCGTCGTCCGAGTTTCCTGGCCCGGACTGTCCGCCCAAGCGCATGATGCTGCTCGGCGAAAAGATGGTGATGTTCCGCGACAGCGAAGGGCGGATGGGCGCGCTCGAGGAGTACTGCCCGCATCGCGGCGCCAGCCTCTATTTCGGACGCAATGAAGACGGCGGATTGCGTTGCGCCTACCATGGCTGGAAGTTCGACACGTCTGGCAAATGCCTCGACACTCCGACGGAGCAACCGGATCGTCGCGAAAAGTTCTGCAAGAACATCAAAGCGCGCTCGTACCCGTGCCACGAAGTCAACCACATGATCTGGGTGTACCTCGGATCCAACGCGCCGCCCCCTTTCCCGAAATTCGAGATCAACCTGCTGCCTGAGACGCATGTGATTCCTCCGCTCATCATGATGGAGGAGGCCAACTGGCTTCAGAATCTCGAGGGCGATATTGACTCGACGCACCTGGATTGGGTTCATCGTCGTCTTCACGAAGACAGTCCCAAGCCCGAGAAAGGCATGCGCGGCTTCTGGAACCCGACGGGTTTGCCCCCTGTTCTCGACATCGTTCCGACGTCGTATGGAGCGTACTACAGCGCCAAGCGGGTGCTGAAGGATGGCAGCGAATGGCACCGGATCAACCAGTTCATCTTCCCGTTCCATACTATGGTAACCCAGGGAGACGGCACGATCGGGTTAAGATCTCATGTGCCTGTCGACGATGAACACTCCATGTTGATAATGCATATAGGCCACCCAGTTGAACCCATGTCGGCAGAATACAGGAGCCGTATAGCCAACGTATTCGAAGAGGTCGGGGGCTACATGGACCGCACCAACGATCCTCGTAGTTACTTTATGACGAAGCTGAACAAGACGAATGACTATGGCCGCGACTGGAAAGTTGAAAAAGAGATCATGTTTAGCGGCATTCCCTTTGCCGCAAATCTTCAGGATCGGGCGATGACCGAACTGATGACCAACGACAAGGGTGAAGCGATCTACGACCGCACGAAGGAGCACCTGAGCGCATCCGACGCAATGATCGTGACCGTCCGCCGTCAGCTGATCAATGCTGCGACAAAATTCCGGGATGCTTCCGAGGCGCCGGCAAACGTGCATAACGTGGAGCTCGATACCGTGCGCTCAGCTTCAGTCAGGACGCCGGCGAACGCCGACTGGAGAGCGTTGACAGAATCCGCCCGAACGGCCACTCCCGGGTCTGCTGCAGCTGCCGACGTCGGCCTCATCTTGGATTGATTGCGTGTAAAACGCGCCGCCGGGCTCCCCCAGTCCGGCGGCACCCCACCCCCGGGCTCGATTATTCGTCTAGACGAGCACCCGGTCTTTCTTCCACGGCAAGCACTCGGTCCACCTCACATCTCGATCGATGGCAGGCTGGGCCAGAGGCATCTCATCAATGGCCCCACCGCATGGAGAGGCTATAGAATCCGCGGACCATCATATGATTGACGCGTTCTGATCGACTAAGATCAATCTCGTAGTCCTTGATCGCAGGAAGCAGCGTCAGCAGGATCGTCTTGAGCATGCTACGCGCCGTGTTGGCGCCGAGACAGATGTGCGGACCATAGCCAAAACCAAAATGCCGCGCGCGAGGTCGGTCGATATCGAACCTGTCAGGGTCCTGAATAGCCCTTTCGTCCCGGTTGGCTGCCCCGTAGCACACAACAACGCGGCTGTCGGCAGGTATGATCGAGCCTCGGATATGAACATCGCGTAGTGTTTGCCGGCCAAATGCCTGGGTGGAAGTGTCCCAGCGCACACACTCCTCGATTGCCGCCTCCATTTTCGACGGGTCTGCATTCAAGTTTCGACGCTGATCCGGATTTCGCCAAAGTGCATACATGACATTCGAGAAGAAATGCCCGATGGAGGCATTGCCAGCGAGGAGAACCGTCGACATGTTGCCGAGGATCTCGTCGTCGGTCATGCCCGACCCATTGTCTTGAGCGTCCAGGAGTTGAGAGAAGAGGTCGTCCGACCGGCGCGTCTTCCGGCGATCCAGCTGTTCGCGAAGAAGGTCGAACACCCCTTTCATCAGGTCAGTCGCGAGTGCGAGGCCAAGAGGACCACCCCCCGAATGAAACAACTCGCGGCTTAGCTCGGCGGCTCGATCCGCGACCGGTCCTTCGAGACCGAGCATGCGACCCAGGGCTCCGTACAGGATCGGTCGACTGACCGCCGACATGAATTCGCACTCACCACGGTCTTTCACCTCGGCGAGGACGCGCTTTACGTGCGCCTCAATCGCGGGCTGTCGTTCCTGGATTCGCGCAGGCGTGAAGCCCTTCATCACGACGCGGCGAAGCTCATCATGCCGCGGAGGATCCGTCGATCCAAGCGTCTTCCCTACCCTCATGGGTGAATCCGTAATCGCGTTTCCGCGCGACGATGAGAAGGTCGAATAGTCCTGGAGGACGCCGGCAACGTCCTCGTAGCGGGTAACGAAATAGAATCCGCTGTCCTTGTGGTGATAGACTGGAGCTTCATCGCGGAGCACCTTGTAGACCGGATAAGGGTCCTCGACGAAAGCAGCGTCACCCGGATCGAAGTGAAATTCCATCGGCGCCCTCTCCTGACCTTGGATGTTTTCGTTATATATACCAACCGGACCATATATTCCGCAAGAACCGATGCCCATCTTCAGGATTTCGGAGCGCGGCTTTAGCTCGCTTTTCGGCTGGTCGCCTTGCGAATGCCGACGTGCAGCTCGAGCGCGTCGCGGTCCGCCGCGATCTGCGCACTCGTTCCGCTGCGTACCACCCTACCACGTTCGATGATCAAGGCCTCGTGTGCAAGTTCGAGTGCAAAGCCCGCGTGCTGCTCCACGAGGATGGCTGACATTCCCTCCTTCTCCACCACTTCTGTGATGCAGCGCGCCACATCCTGCGCCACCACCGGCGCGAGGCCCTCCAGCGGTTCGTCGAGCAGCAAGACCGCCGGATTTGTCATCAGCGCCCGCGCGATCGCCAGCATTTGCTGCTCGCCTCCGGATAATTGGCCCGCGTAATTTCGACGCCGTTCCAGCAGCCGTGGAAAGAGCTCATGGACGCGGCGCATGGTCCAAGGGCCCTTCCTCGCTGCAATGAGCAGATTCTCTTCGACTGTGAGTGGAGCAAATACATCCCGTCCCTGCGGCACCCAGCCTATGCCGCGCCGGCACCGTTGAAATGGCGGGGCCTGGTCCAGTGACTGGCCGTCCAGAAGAACAGTGCCGGATCTGGGAACCAGATGGCCCGCGATGGCCAGCATCAGAGTGCTCTTGCCGACTCCATTGCGACCAAGCACAGCCAGAGATCTTCCCCGCTCAAGGGATAGAGAAAGGTCGCTCAGGACAATACCGTCGCCGTAGCCGACCGAAAGCCCGCGTATTTCAAGCAGGCAGTCAGCCATGAGCCTTGGCCCCGAGGTAAACCCGCTGAACGTCGGGATCGCGCGCTATCTCATCCGGAGGGCCTTCGCAAAGGATCGATCCGGCGACCAGGACCGTGATCCGTTCGGCAAACCGAAATACGAGCTCCATGTCGTGCTCGATGAACAGGATGGAAACGTCATCGGGGAGCGCTTCGATGGCCTCCATGACCTCATAGCTCTCCGAGGCCGGCACGCCCGCCGCCGGCTCGTCAAGCAACAGCACGGAGGGCTTTCCAGAAAGCGCAAGCGCGATCTCCAGCAGGCGCTGCCGCCCGTAGGGAAGCTCGCGAGTTGGCTTTAGACAGACATCCGCAAGCCCCGTCCTTGTGGCAATCTCGTGAGCCTCGTCCACAACATGCGAGCACCGGGACAACGCTCTGAGAGGTTGTCCAAGTAGCCCCGATCGGCGGGATACTGCGAGCACAAGTGATTCCAGGGGTGTGAGGCGAGGAAATAGGGCATTGACCTGGAACGTCCTTCCCAGTCCAAGGGCAATCCGGTCCTCGGTCGGCAATCGATCGATTCTCGCGCCGTTAAGGAAGATCTGACCGCGGCTCGGCTGGAGTAAGCCGGTGAGCAGATGAACGAACGAACTCTTCCCTGCACCGTTTGGCCCAATCAATGCATGCCTGGCGCCGCGGCCCAAGCAGAAGTTCACGCAATTGGTGACCGTCAGGCCGCCAAACGACTTATTCAGATCGGTCGTATGGAGCGCGGGTCCATTCATCTTGGGGACCTTGTCAGAGCTCGTATTCGCTTGGACAGCATGCTTACCCCGCCGACCAGCCCACCTTGCGCGGATAGCATCATGCCTATCAAGATCAAGCCGAGCCAGAACATCCAGTAGACCGGACTGAGCGCCGACAGGATATCGCGCAACCACACAAACAGCGCCGCTCCCAGGAATCCACCGATCAGCGAACCCAAACCACCCACCACCAGCATGATCAACGTGGAAACGGAGCGTTCGAAGCTGAGTGTCTCCAACGCCACGATCTGCGTGGTCTGGGCGAGAAGCGCACCGGCAAACCCAGCCAAGGTGGCCGAAACCGTGAAGGCGACCATCTTGCGTTTCGCAGAGGATATGGCAAGCGAGGCAATTCGAGCCGGATTCTCGCGCATAGCTTCCAGGGCGAGGCCCTCCGGAGAGCCCACGTACAACCTGGCTGCGAGATAGAGCGCAAAGGCAATGGCATAGGCATACCAGAACGCTGTCTTTCCGAACAGATCAAACTCGAAGCGTCCCAGCACGGGCCACATATCGATTCCCTGAAGACCGGTATCGCCGCCGGTCAGCCAAGGCATGCGGCTGGCCGCCTCGTACACCAGCAGACCGACGCACATCGTGACCATCAGCATCGCAGCTCCGTGGACACGCGCGATGACGATGCTGAAGAGCAATCCTGTTGCCCCGGCGACCGCGCCACCAGCGAGCAATCCGGACAAAGGCTCGCCCCAGCCGCGCGCTGCCAATAAACCCGCCGTGTATGCACCCAGCCCAAAAAAGGCCGCGTGACCAAAAGAGGGAATGCCTCCGTAGCCGAGCAACAGGTCGAGAGACATGGCGAACAGGCCGCTGATGATAATCTGCGTCAGCAGAACGAGATGAGTGGGAAACAAGAAGTAGCTACACGCAGCGGCGAGCCAGAATGCGATTTCGAGAGAACGCCAGCGCGCCCTCTCCCTGATCGCGTGTCGCGCGAGGACGATGTCGACGACTGTCACAGCTGCCGCCCCGCGAGCCCTTGTGGCCGCACTGTCAGAATGATGAGGGCCGCTGCGTAAAGGATGAACCCTCCGGCCTCGGGGAAGAGATACTTCCCCGTCACATCCACGACGCCAAAGAGAATCGCCGCAAGGAATGTTCCACCGAGAGAGCCTAGGCCTCCCACGCTTACGACAATGAGCAAATCAGTAAGAAACTTAATGGGAAAATAGGGATCGAGCCCGACCAGCTTGACGCTCAAAGCGCCGCCAAGACCTGCAAGAGCTGAGCCGAGGGTAAACGCCACCGCGTAGAGCCGGTCGACGTCGATGCCGCAGGAAGCGGTCATGCGCCGATTGGCGACAGCCGCGCGAATTTTCGCTCCGAAAGTCGTGTGCTCGATGAGGCCAACGACCGCCCCCAGGAGCGCGAGGCCGACCAGAATCAGGAAGGCGCGGTAGCTGTTGATGTCCATGACTCCAAGTCGGACATTGCCTTCGAGCCAGGCCGGCACGGATATCGCCATTTGCTCGGGACCGACAAAATAGGTCGCGCCAGCGATCGCAACATAGACTACGCCTATCGTCATCAGGACTTGTTCGAGCTCCGGCGCTCGATAGAAGCGGTGGAAGAGGACACGTTCGAACAGCGCTCCTGCAAGAGCGGCGATGAAGGCAGCCCCAATCACGGCCGGAATGAAAGGAACGCCTGCCTTGGCGATCAGGAGCGCGGCTGCGTATCCTCCAATCATCGCGAATGCCGCGTGGGCCATGTTAGCAAAGTTCATGAGCCCCAGGGTGATCGACAATCCTCCGGCCATGAGAAACAGAACGAACCCGTAGGCAATGCCCGCTAGGAGGATATTGATGAGCCCGAGCATAGCGTGCGTCAGCGGGCCGAGCCGGGATCCTTGACCCCCGGCACCGAAGCGAACTCGACATTTACGAGCTTTCCGTCACGCTTCTCGACTTTCCGAAAATAGATTGTCTGCACGATATCGCGCGTGTCCGGGTCGATCTCTATCGGACCGCGCGGGCTCTCGAAATTCAGGTGCTTGATGGTCTCCATCGTCTTGTCCGGGTTCAACTCGCCCTTCTGTTGCTCCACCGCAAAGTAGATTGCGTGCAGCACGTCATAGGTCGTCGCTGCAATGAAATTGAGCGACTTGTCGGGCGCCACGTTCGAGTAGACGGCGGCGAATTCTCGGTTCACCGCCGAGTCGTGGGTTGGCGTGTAGTGGAATGCCGTGACCACGCCGAGAGCAGCATCACCGGCAGTCGGCAAGTTCGCTTCGTCGACGATATCGCCGGTGCCGATGATCCTGGTCGTCTGGTCTAGGCCAGCTTCTTTGCACTGCCGCAGAAAGATGGAGGGAAGCTCACCGGCCGCCATGAAGACAAACACAGCGTCCGGCTTGGCGTCCTTGATCCGCTGAATGTAGGGAGAGTAATCGGTTGTCTTCATGGGCGCGCGCACCGACCCGGCGATGCCGCCTCCGACAGCCTTGAACTCGCGAATGAACATTGCCTCGGCGTCCAGACCCGGCTCAAACTCATGGACGAAAGTATAGACGTTCTTCAACCCTTGCTTGGCCGCGTAGATCGCGAGCTCTTTCGCTACAGAGGTCGTGGTGAACCCAAAGCGCGCCGCGTAGGGGTGCTTGGCAAGAATCCCGGATGTAGCCGAATTGACAATCAGGAGAGGTACTTTGGCCGAGGTCGATAACGGCGCGACCGCCATCGTGTTCGCCGTGTAATCCATTCCGGCCAGGAAATCGACCTTCTCGCCGACAATCAGCTCTTGTGCAATGCGGCGAGCGACATCAGGTGCCGGCCCTGTCGTGTCCCGACGGATGATCTGCACTTTGCGCCCAGCGACGAGGACACCGTTCTGCTTTTGAAAGGCCGCGATCGCAGCATCGGCGATCGCGCCAGCGGCCGCGCCAGGCCCCGTGTAGCTCATGATCCATCCGATTTTCACGGGCCGATCGTCGGCGCGCGCGAACGTCGTGGCCAAACCGATTATTGCGCATGCGATCACGATCGTTCTGAGCACGACACCCTCCCCTCATCGTTCTTATTTCACTTAATATAGTCCACTCGGACAGTTTTAGCAAGTGCACAGGAGGACGCATCTGAGGTCGTCCAGACCCAGACCCAGCGCCCGCCTGCGCGCGTTACCCACCCCACCTGCGTCTTTGAAGTGGGTCTCAAGACGCTTTCGGAGCTAGAGCTTCTTGCGAAGGCGGACGACCGCATCAATTCGCGCGATTTCGTAACCCTCAGGTATTTGCGGTATCGAAGCCAGCGACATTTCTACGTCGGCAATGTCAACGAGCTCGTGCGTATTCTCAAAATAGAAGTGGTGATGGGCTGTTGTATTCGTATCGAAATAGGTTTTCGAGCCATCGACGCTCAGGGAGCGCAGGAGACCGGCCTCCGTGAGATGATTTAGAGTATTGTATACGGTCGCAAGCGAGACCGGGATACGGGCCTTCATCGCCTCTTCGAAAACTATTTCGGCTGTCACGTGTTGCTCTCCGCGCTGAAACAACAAGTCGGCGAGCGCGAGACGCTGACGGGTTGGCCGCATGTTGGCGGATAAAAGGATCGCTTCGATGTTTCTTGATGCGGCGGAGGCGCCTTGTGCCGGCTTTTCACCCGCCTGCGCGGCCCATCTTGTTGTGGTGTGATCGTTTGCCATGAGCTCTTATCCAGATGCTGGTCAGCCCTTCAACTTCCGAACCTGCTCTGGGATCGCCTTGTCCCGCGTTTCGCCGCCGCTGAAGCGTTGTCGAAGCTCGCGCTTCAAGATTTTGCCGGATGGATTCTTCGGCAGGCTGTCGACAAAAACGACGCGCTTCGGCACCTTGAAATGCGCCATCGATCCGGCACAATGCTTGACCACGGTGTCCTCGTCGAGCGTCTGGCCTGCCTTGACCACGATGATCGCCGTCACCGCCTCGATCCAGCGCGGATCGGGTAGGCCAGCCACGGCAACTTCCGAGACCGCCGGGATCTTGTAGATCATCTCCTCGACCTCCCGGCTGGCAACGTTCTCCCCGCCGGTCTTGATCATGTCCTTCACACGGTCGACCACCGAGATGTATCCCTCGGCGTCGATCGTTCCGAGATCACCGGAATGGAACCAGCCGCCGGCCAATACGGCGGCCGTCTTTTCGGGATCGTTGTAATAGCCGGACAACAACTGCGGAGAGCGGTGCACGATTTCGCCTACCTCGCCCACCTTTACATCCTGCATCTCAGTGTCGACCACGCGCGTCTCGACATTGATTACCGGCTTGCCGGCCGAGCCCGCCTTGCGGAGTTGGTCCTCCGGGCGCAGGACGGTGGCGAGCGGCGCGATCTCGGTTTGGCCGTATTGACCCCAGAACTTGACGTTCGGCAGGCGGCGATGCAATTCGAGCAGCACCTCGACCGGCATGATCGAGGCGCCGTAATAACCCTTCTGCAGCGTCGAGAGATCCGTCTTGTCGAAGTCTGGCGAGCGCAGCATCGCGATCCAAAGCGTGGGAGGTGCACCAAAGGAGGTGATCTTGTGGGCGGCAATCAGCGCCAGGAGGTTGTGCGCAGTCGGCTTACCCGTGATGACGGCGGAGGCGCCGAGATAGATTTGCGGACCCAAGAACACGTCGAGCTGGCCGCAGTGGAAAAGCGGCAGTGCGTGCAGCATAGTGTCCTCTGCACTCATGCCGAGGTCGATGATGCAGCTCGTATACTGCCACATCACGGCCTCATGAGTTAGCATCGCCCCTTTGGGCAGCGATTCCGTGCCCGAAGTGTAGATGATCTGGGCAAGGTCGCGGCTGTCCACGGAGACATCCGGGAATGAAGAGTCGGCGTGGAGAAGCTCGTCGAAGGTGGTGAGCCCCACTGGCGCCGTTGCCGCGTCCTCACCGGCCAGCCAGATCAGGGTCTCGACCCCACATCCTTTGGCGGTCGCGGCGCGCGCGGCTTCGACGAGGTCCGGACCCACGGCGAGAAGCTTGGCGCCGGAGTTCTTCAGGATGAAATTGATCTCGTCGGGATTGAGCATGAAGTTGATCGGCACAAGCACCGCGCCCAACCGAGCCGCCGCAAAGCGCAACGCCGGGAAGCTATGCGAGTTGCGCGACAGGATGGCGAGACGATCGCCCTTCTTGACCCCGAGGACGAGCAGACCGCGAGCCAGCCGGTTGCAGATAGCGTCGAGCTCTGCAAAGCTCCAGCGCACAGCGCCGCAGCTCAACGCCGGCTTGTCCGGCTTGCGGGCAGCCGACGGGCGCAGGATATCGCCGATCGAATGCTCGCGACCGCGTTGGATGGTGCTCGTCAGGCTTCCCGTCATATTTGCTCCCGCAGCAATACGTCTCGCCATTGGCCCCGGCCTACTCCGCCTTAAATCGGGAATAGAGACGCGTGCAATTGCACTCGAAAATATTGACGCGGTCTTCCTTTGACAGGATCGAGAGCTCTTCGATGACTGGCTTCAGGTCGTCGAAGTCGCGGCCAGTCTTCGGGTCTTTCGCGCTTCCCGTACCCGGCTTTTCCGTCGCGAACAGGACCCGGTCGGGCCCGACCGTCTTGACGAGCAGCTCGATCGCATTCTTGTCGTATGTGCAGGTGTCAAAGTGGAATTGCCTCAGCTTCTCGTCGAAGGTGGCGCCGCCGCGTCGAACGGCCCAGGCGCGGAAGCGTCCCATGTGATACGGGATCGCGCCCCCTCCATGGGGAACGATGAGCTTCAAGGTCGGAAACTTTTCGAAAACGCGAGACTCGAGCAACGAGATGATCGCGATGCTTTCCTCGTTGATAAACTTCAGAGTGTACGACTCGCGAGGGTTGCAACTGCTCGCGGAGTGGATCAACATCGGGATGTCGAGCGCGCAGGCCTTCTCGTAGAGGGGATACCAGAATTCATCACCCAGCCCCGGCGGCGGAAGTCCGTCGCCTTCGGTTGGGTCCGGATTAAGAAGGCAGCCAATAAATCCCTGCTCCTTGACGCGGAACTCCAGCTCTGAAAGGCAATTCGTGGGGCTCGTGTCGCGATATTGCGGCAGGCCTGCAACCGCCCGGAATCTCTTTGGAAACAGCTGGACGGTCCGATGGATCACGTCATTCATATGCCTTGTCCAGAGCTCACTGACCTTCGCCGGTTTGACGGAATGCATCTGCATATAAGGCCGCGGCGAAAGGAACTGGATATGGGTGCCGACGCGATCCATGATGTCGATGATGGTCTGAGCAGCCTCTCTTATGCTTTCGTCTGGCACCTTTGCTGCGGCTGCCGGGTTAGCGCGGCTCGACACCAGTTCGGCCATGTACTTGTAGCTCTCGGGCGCCAGGACAACATGTGCGTGCGAGTCGATGATCAGTGGCATAGGGAGTTCCTTTTTCGACTGCCTGTCTCAGAAATTGTAGATGTCGAGTGTGCGTTCGCCCTGCTCGAGACGTCTCAGGATCGAGGCCTCTTTCGCTTCCCGAGTCGCGGCCTTCTCAACGGCATCGACGGCTAATGACCGCGGGATCGCGACCACTCCGTCGTGGTCGCCGACGATGAGGTCTCCCGGGCGCACCACGACATCCTCGATCAAGACCGGGTAATTGATCCAGCCGCGCGCGCCGTAGTCCTTTCCCGTTCCGCGCATGCATAATCCTCTAGCGAAGACCGGAAATTCGGAGCTCGCCAGCGTTGCTCCATCACGAACACAGCCATTGATCACGAGCCCGGCGAGACGGCGTTGGCGTGCACCGCAGGACATGATCTCGCCCCAATAGCCGAACTCATAACCGCCTTCGACGTCGACAACGAGAATGTCGCCGGGCTGCGCGAGGTAGAGCGCGCGATGTAGCCACAAATTGTCACCCGGCGGCGAGTGGACTGTGACGGCCGGTCCGCAAATCCGGAACTCCGCATTGAGCGGCTTGATTGCTGGGGGCAGCGCCCCAATGCGACCAGCGGCTTCGTGAATGGTCGATGTCGGCAACTGGCGCGCGGAATGAAGCAGCGCTGGAGCGGGGCGCTCGAGATCGGTCCTCACCGTCGCCAAATCTCGAAAAGCATCGGAGCCTGCCATCAGCGCTGCTCCGTTCGCGTTTGCAATTGATGATAGCGGTGAGTTTCACGTGCTTCTCGGAGGCTCATACCACCCCTGACGGAGGCGCGAATTGCATCTTCCGCTTTTTGGATCTCTTCGGCGGATGCGAGAACTCTTTCCTCATGCTCCCTCGGAATGACGACAACGCCATCGGCGTCACCTCGTATCAGATCGCCCGGGCACACTCGCGCCCGGCCGATCGTGACGGGCGTCTGCGTCGCTTCGACCTGCACGCGATCTTTACCCGTCCGCATCCAGGACTCTCGGCTATAGATCGGGTAGTTCAATTCAAGACAGAGCGCGACGTCGCGATTTATTCCGTCGATGACCGTCCCTGCGATACCCTTACGATGAGCCATCTCGGTCAGGATATCGCCCCAGACGGTGACGTCATCCCGACCGCTATTGGCGAGAACGATCACCTCACCGGCTTTGACATCGTCAATGTAGTCGCCGACCGTACCGGGAGGTGATCCCGCTACGCCGTACAGCAATGTCCAGGCGCGGCCTGTCATCCGAAAGCCATACGACCGCGGCTTGATTTGATAGCATTGCCCGACGATTCCGTGCCGGTCTAGTGCGTCACTTAGGGTCGCCGTATCAAGTCGCGCGGCACGCTCTACGTTGATGTCCACAATCTTTCCCTCATCCATCCTTACGCAACATGTGTTCGTAGTTGGCACCCATGACGCCGGTGACCTTGGAACCGTCGAGTAACGCTTTCGCCATGGCCGCCTCGCGACCCGCGATCATCTCGGCGGCAAAAAGCACAGGATCAATCTCACTGCGCGGAATGAACGCAACTCCACTGGAGTCAGCCAGAACGTAGTCGTCGGCATTCACGACAAGATCGCCGATTGTGACCGCGCCGTTGACTTCCGCTTCGACTACCCGTCCGCGCGCCGTTTTCGCCGTGAGCGACCTGCAGTAGATCGGAAATTTGTAATTGCGGGCTTCATCGATATCGCGGACCGGACCATCGGCGACCACGCCGGCGATACCTCGAAGCTTCGCTGCGAGGCTCAAGATGCCGCCCCAGCTTCCGGCGTCAATTCCCGTGCGCTGTTCCACGACGATCACGTCACCCGGCGCGGCCAACTCGATCGCGGTCGTTCCGAGGTGCTTGGGCAGCCCCTCTTGCGTCCTGGCTTCATCGAACGGCACAAGCCTGTAGGTAACGACCTTCCCGGCTATCTTTGCAGGCACGGATTCAGCGCGAAGTCCACTCACGACGCGACCTTTGAGGCCCAGCTTGTCGAGCGCGTCTGACACGGCGCAGCAATCGAGTCGCTTCAGCCTCGTGACGGGATCCTCCACACTAATCTCCTTCTACAATCTGTCTGACCGACAACTGGGACATGCGAGATGGGATTGCCAATTCGCTTACAGGGAGAAAGCAGCCCGGTGCGCTCGACGCACCGGGCTGAGTTGCGCGACTCGGGAGGTCGCAAGCAGGGCGACGTTATCCACCCTGTACTCCGTGACCCATCGGTATCCATCTGCCGGACTCGAAACGCTGGATCCAGAAGCTATTGATGGTGCTGTAATCATCGGGCGTTGTCGTCACCGTGATCCCTGGCAGGAGCTAGGGAAGCTCTCCAATGGGAGTGCCCCGGCCGACGCGACAGATCAGCTCGTTGTTCTCCCTGGATAGCATGTGTCACTCCCTGGCTCTCCGAAGCCGGACGCCTCGCCCAGCTCTCCAATTATGGAATTCTTTTTCGTATTAAGCATAAGCCAGTTCAAAGGCGACGGGCAACGCAAAATTTTGCATCTGGTCAATTTTAGTACCGACGCTCGCAAGAGCGGCCCGCCGCCGGGCGCTACTCCGCAAGCCGGCGGGCAGCTGTGACAGGGTCGCGCTCCGGGCAGAGTTGCGTAGGCGCGCCCCGAACGCTGACGTATTGGGCGAGCAGCCATCACCTAAGCGTATGCCGCGAGGAGCAATAAAGCTTGCGCCGGAACCCAAGGGCCGGGACGCTTGGCTCGCCAATAGCAGGACGTTTAGGAGCATGTCGGCCATGCCCTTACCTACGACATACCTCGGCTTTGGATTGGCGGTTGGCCGTGCTTGCGGACGCTCGTGGTAGCTCGGTCGTCAGACAGAAAGCCAACTGCCCCCCGCAACCTTTCCACGAAATCGCTCGAACACGCCAGCCCAGGAATATCGTTTTCAACGATATTTCAATAGCTTACTGAGTTAAAAGTTTAGGGGACGGATCAAAAATCAGCCGAGGCTGCCATTTCCGGCTGGCATCCCAGCAGATATATTGCGGTTGCGAGAGCTCGGGAGAAGGCATTGGGACGCAAACGATTGGGCGAGGAGCGAGGAGCTGGTGCCAAGCCAGTCAAGAAGAGGGCGTCCAAAACCAAAGGGCAAAAGAAGGACGCTAATCGCGCCGCGCGGGTGCTGGAGATCATGGCCGCCTTCAATGTTGAAGATCGCTATCTCGGCAACGCGGAAATAGCCGAGCGAACCGGAATTCCTCGCCCCACGGTCTCACGGATCACTGCGACACTGGTCGAAGAGGGCTATCTGAACTATCAAAGCCGCATCGGAAAATATGAGGTTGGTCCGCGCGTCCTGGCGTTGAGCTATTCATTGATCGCTCGACTTCAGATCTACACCAGGGCCCGCCCCTTCATGGAAGAGCTTGCCAGGGAGGCGAGAGCGATTGTTGGACTTGGAATCCTGGACGGCCTCAACGTCGTCTTCATTGAATGCGCCATGGGTGATCAGCTGGATTCGCAGCGGGTGGTGGTGGGATTTCGGGTGCCTGTTGCATTTACCGCGATCGGCTGGTCGTGTCTTTCAGCCATGAACTCGCCGCAGCGCGCGGAGGTGCTTGAAAAGCTGGAGGCGCTCTATCCAAGCAGAAGGTCGGAGATAGCCTCGAACGTAAAAAGAGCAATCGCCGATATCTGGGAACACGGCTTCTGCATCTCCGAGGGCGCCTTTGAGCCGGGCGCCAACGCGGTGAGTGTCCCCTTCCTGGACAAGGACGGACAGCAGATTCTGGCATTCAATATGACTGGTTCAGACGCTATCCTCACGCGCCGCGCGATCGAAACGAAATGGGGGCCGCGATTGGTCAAAATGGTGGAACAATTTCGAGCGGCGGGCGAATCGGCTCGCGAGTTCGCTTCCGCCTCACGTGCTCGGTCGCGGCGCATCGGCTAAGCATGGCAGCTCTCTCACGCACCGTACGAACCATCCCTCCCCTCGCCAGAGATCTTTGTTGGCTACATTCATTCGGTGCTGACGGGAATTAGATAACGAAACGGCGCACCAAAGAAATTGCAACAGGTAACAGCGTAGTCGGCGATAGCTAAAGACTATCCACATACGCGAACTCAAGAGAGTAATACACTTTGGCAGAGAACCTCTTCAAAGAGCAAAGCTCGAAATTCGTCAAGAAGCGTCGGCGCCAGCAACGATCGATCGATACGCGGGAGCGCATTCTCAAAATCGCCTATTCCGAGTTTGCTGAAATGGGTTTTGAAGGGACTTCGACGCGCGTCATCGCGGCGAAGGCAGGCGTTCATCACCCGTTGGTCACTTACCATTTCAAGAACAAAGAGAACCTTTGGAAGGCGGTAATGACAACCGTCGGGGCAGATTTCACGGCCGCATGGCAAGCTCGGATGGCCGGGTTGAACGACGTTGATGACGTAACCAAGCTTCGGCTGATCCATGAGGATTTCGTCAGATTTGCAGCGGCGAATCCCGGCTTCCACTGGTTGATGGCAAACGAAGGCGACCGATCAACGAACAGGCTTCGCTGGGTTGTCGAAAATAGAACCAAGCCTTTCTTTGCGATCATCACCGGCCTGATAAGGTCGGCGCAGAAAGCTGGCCGGTATGTTGAGGGTGATCCCCATCACCTCCTCTATCTCTTCATCGGCGCCGTAACCCGGATATTCATGCAAGCTGCAGAAGTCGAAGCCGTGACCGGTCAGTCGCCATTTGCTCCAGCATTCGTCGAGAAGCACGTTGCGACCTGCTGCGCGCTCTTCTTTCGGGACCGGCCGACATCGGCGCGCCCCCGAAGCAGTCGGCCGAAAACGCCCAAGAGGCCTTCGCGGTCAAACGGCTCGAATGCTGAATAGGATGAGACCTGCTTCAACACCACGACCGATGTGAACACCAGCCAGGCGACCGCCCCACCGCACTGGATGTTGGTTTCTCACGCTTTCCGCGGGCTAAGTGGGCTTCGGAAACTCCACAATAATCTTGCCGAAGTGTTGTCCGCGCTCCATCAGATCGAGAGCATCCGGCACTTCATCAAAGCTGAAGGTTCTGTCTATTACCGGTTTCAGCCTGTTGCGACCGACAGCTGCTGACATCCGCTCAAACATCCGGCGATTTCCGACCGACAATCCGATCACGTGGAGGTTCTTGCTGTACAAGCTCGGGATGAAAATCCGCTGATCGAACCCCGAGAGCATGCCAATGACAAGAATATTGCCGTCTACCCCGGCGGCTTCGATCGATTGCTGGAAGGTCTCCTTTCCACCGACTTCGATGATGTGGTCGACCCCAGTGCCAGCCCACTTCGCCGCGGCCTTTCCCCATTCCGGGGTCGCGATGTAGTTGATGGTATGGTCCGCTCCGAGTTCTTTTGCCCGCTCAAGCTTGTCGTCGCTTGATGAAGTGACAATCACTCCGGCTCCGGCGAGTTTAGCCATTTGCAGGGCAAACAGGGACACGCCGCCGGTCCCCTGGACCAGAACGGTGTCGCCAGGTCGTATCTTTGCTTCCTCGTAAAGCGCTCTCCACGCGGTGAGCGCGGCGCATGGAAGTGTTGAAGCTTCCCGAACATCCAGGTGAGCCGGAATCAGGCTGACGGCTTCAGCATCGACCAGCAGGAATTCCTGAAGCACGCCAGGATGGGTACCACCAAGGGCAAGCCGGCGATTGCTGGCTGTTGGTCTTCCATCCAACCAGCCCGGGAAGAACATGGGGCAAACCCTATCGCCGATCGAAACGCGACTTACCCCCTCTCCGAGGGCCACGATCTCACCAGCACCATCGGAAAATGGAATCAATGGCAGATCGAACTTTCCTCCCGTTCCCTTCACGGTTAGCAGATCGCGATAGTTCAGGGACGCTGCCTGCATTCGAACGACGACTTGGCCGACGCCCGCAGTAGGCTGCTCGGCCTCATTGAGCCGCATCCCGCCGATCGACCATTCCTGCGCTACTTGCCATATCTTCATCGAGCTGCTCCATCCAAGGTGACCACGAAGTTCTGCGACAAGCCACACCTTGCTCTGAACCTCCGCGCTCCGGTCAACGATTGCTGCGGACAATATCGAATTCCAAGCTCAGCGCGGCGGCACGTACCGCGCAGCTTCATGGCTTCTCATGCCCGCTCGACTAGGCCGACACGTCGCAAATGCGCTGTATGTCACCCTTGCAATATTTTGTCCATATGGCAAGTATAACCATAAGGGATGCGCGCCAAGAAGAGCCGGAAACGCGCTCGCGCGCCGGACAAGTTGGCGCGAATGCGGAGGAAATCAGAGCATGTTGAACCAGCATCGCGCGTTGGTGACAGGGGCCACACAAGGTACCATTGAAGTCGTCTCGCGCTCATTCGAGGTACTACGATGCTTCAACGGCCTGGATGTTCGCCTTGGTAACGGAGATCTATCAACGCGCTGCGGCTTGCCCAAGTCTACGGTGTCGCGCCTCACACAGACGCTAACCAGAATGGGGCTGCTCGTTTATCTTAGCGATGAAAAACAATATCGCATCGGGCCAAGCGCGATATGCATGTCTCTTGCCGCGACGAGAAATCCGAACCGTGAAGAACACATTCATTCAATCCTGAATGACGTTGTCGCGAAAGTTCCCGGCACGATCACCCTAGGTATTCCTGACCGTCTCGATATTGTTATAATCGAGGCGGCAACGGTTGCGTCTCCACTTCACCTGAAAGCCCAAAGAGGCGACCGGTTTCCCATCACCAGAACGGCCGCAGGTCACGCCTACGCCGCGGTCATCGATCCTGACCTGGCGGATGATCTCCTGCTCCAAATTGTTCGGAACGCTCCGAACGAGGCCGAGCGACTGCAATCTGGACTCGAGCAAAACCGGCTTGCGCTAAGGGAGTGCGGGTACGTTATCGGTCGCGGCCTATTCAGGACCCATTACAACGCAATCGCCGTTCCCTTCTGGTGCTCGCTCTACAATAGCTACCTCGTTCTCTCAATGACTGTGCTCGCAACGGACTATGACAAGCAACGCCTGCGCGACGAGATCGCGCCCTTGATGATTCGATCGACTGCTGAAGTGGAGCGGCTACTCGACGGTCTTGAGCCAAAAGCGACCACCAGGAGCAATGTTCAAGTCGCCATAATGAGCCATGACCGACGCAAATAACGCACGCTTGCTGGATTTTGCAGCCGCATTGATCGATTACAGGATGTCGTCGGTGGCGACTGCCTCACCGCGAACTCGGCACCGTTGATGCCAGCCCTTTCGCAACTTCACCCAGCCCACCTGTTGCTGCTTCATCGCATATTGTTAGTCCGTCGCGTTAAATAGCGCGACAGCGATTTCTGCCCCGCACGCTCAACTTTCATCGATTGATCAGCGGGAGGCACAAATACATCCCCTCCGTTTAGATTACCGAACCTGGTTACCGCCAGCGAGTACTCTTCGCGCATTCTAGTCACGAGATCATCAACACGCGGTGCATCAGTGATCGTGCCCAGGCCTTGTCCAGCCCCCCATATATCCTTCCAGGCCTTCGCCTTTGTGTTGCCTCCAGATCCAAAGTTCATTTTGGATTTGTCGGACACTGGAAGATTCTCGGGATCCAGGCCCGCAGCGATTAACGAAGGCGCGAGATAATTACCATGAACACCCGTAATCAAATTCGTATAGACTATGTCCGCCGCATCATGGTCCACTAGCATACCCTTATAACCGTCAGACGCGTTCGCTTCTTCCGTGGCTATGAAGCGCGTGCCCACATACGCAAGATCCGCCCCCATCATCTGCGCAGCAGCAATTCCGTAGCCATCAGAAATTGCCCCAGACATCAGCACGGTCTTGTCGAACCATTGCCGCACTTCGCGTACTAACGCGAACGGAGACAACGCACCTGCATGCCCCCCGGCCCCAGCACAAACCAGAATCAGGCCATCCACGCCGAGCTTGGCAGCACGCTTTGCATGCTTGATGTTGGTGACATCGTGAAATACTAACGCGCCATAAGCGTGCGCCTCCTCTACGAGCCACTCGGGTAATTGGAGACTAGTTATGATTATCGGCACTCTGTGCTTGACGCAGAGTTTCATGTCAGCACGCAGCCGATCGTTGGTCGGATGGCAGATTTGATTAACTGCAAAAGGGGACACTCGACGATCGGGGTGGACCTGCGCGAACTGCTGCAACTCGTTACTTATCTGATCAAGCCAGCCATCCAGCGCTTCTGCGGGACGCGCGTTCAACGCCGGAAACGACCCGATGACCCCCGCCTTACATTGCGCGATTACCAGCTCCGGTCCAGATATCAAAAATAGCGGCGACGCCATCACAGGCAGCGCCATCTTACCCGACAGAATTGATGGAATGGTCATTTATTCCCTTTGATTTTTTAACCGCTACTTCGTTCGTTCACTAGTCCGAACCCTCGGCGCTCGTTTCGCCAGATCTCCGCCGGTACTCCCTTCTTTCCGGTGCTACCTCGCTGAGGTCGGCACCAAAGTTCGAATTCCACCACGGCGACGTCTTAAAGGGGCGAACATCGATTTCGTGCGTCCAACATGAACGATGTTGATGCGCAATGTGCCAATAGGTTTCCGCAAGTTGAGCCGGGATGATCAACTCATCTCGGCCATTGCCCTTTTCCTTCAGAAGCTTTTCGAACGCTTCGCCTTTCAGCAGCACTCGACCTAACGTATCGGGCGACTCTACAGGCCCATCAACGAGAATGTTGGCGATATGAATCCCCTTAGATGAGAACTCCGCATTGAGACTCTGCGCGAGCATTCTCCGACCGCCCATGGCGGCGCCGTGCGACAGCTGACCCGCGTTTCCTCTGACTGCCGATGTCGCCGTTGTGATAAGAAGGCAGCCGCGACCGCGCTGCTCCATCCTTGGGATCAACGCTGATGCGAAACGGAACAATCCGAAATTCGCGAGTCTCCAACCGAGCTCAAACGTCTTGTACGGTGTATCTGCGAGCGAACGATTTCCAATTTGCGCACCAAGGTTGAACAGGCCCACTTCGATTGGACCAATCGTCTCTTCAACGCTCTCGATTGTGTGCTCAATGGTGCCTTCTTCGGCGGCATTAATCAAAAATCCTGTCGCAGCTCCTCCGGCGTCCCGGATGTCGGTCAAAAGTTCATCTAGGGCCGCGCTGTTGGAGCGGCGAACGAGTACGGCGTGATATCCACCCGCAGCGAACCTCTTGGCTACGTGACCGCCGATGCCGCGCCCCGCACCCAGCACGAGTGCTACCTTCTTTGCCATGGTGATGCTCCTCGTCACACACTGTGTCCTGGAATTATACCGCCCTATCACCTCCACGAGATTACCGCTTCGCATACACCTCATTCAATTCTGAATGATTCGCAGATTGGACGATGGCAAGTGGCCTGAGCTGCGCTTGGCCAAGTCCGCGTTAGTTGAGAGACCGATATCTGTTTGGAAGCTAGACCGTCTGTTTCAGTTAAGGCGCTGTCGAGAACTCCGCGCCTAACGTGGTTCATCGGAGCTTGTAGCCGCCTTGAGCCAATACCGGTCTCGAAGGTCTCGTTTAACAAGCTTACCAGCCGGCGTTCGGGGCAGCATAAGCTCGAAATCGATGCTGCGCGGGCATTTTATCGGTGACAAGTGTTGACGACAGTACTGGATGAGCTCAGCAGACAACTCTGCACTCGCTCTCGAGGGATCAACCAGCTGAACAACAGCCTTCACCTCTTCACCCATCTCTCCATGCGGAACACCGAATACCGCAACGTCGGCAACCATAGGGTGTCCGATCAGCACATCCTCGGTTTCCTGCGGATAGATGTTCACGCCTCCTGAAATTATCATGTATGATAATCGATCGGTGAGATACAGGAATCCGTCTTTATCGAGATAACCAATATCACCGAGCGTCGACCACCCTCGATCATTATAAGCATTCTTCGTCTTCTCAGGATCATTATGATAGACGAACTGAGGGCCCTCGGCGAAATAGATCTGACCTATTTGCCCTGGCGGCAGTTCGCAGCCGTCGTCATCAACAATTTTGACTACCCCCACCATTGCCTTCCCTACGGTGCCCGGATGGGTCGACCACTCCTGCGAAGTCGATACACAGATTCCGTTCCCTTCCGAGCCGGCATAGAACTCAACAAGTATTGGCCCCCACCACTCGATCATTTTCAGCTTGATATCCACCGGACAGGGAGCGGCCGCATGGATTGCGATTTGTAAGGAGGAGACATCGTGACGATCGCGAATCTCCTTCGGGATCTTCAACATCCTCACAAACATCGTCGGCACCAGTTGGGAATGCGTCGCCTTGTACTTGTCGACCGCTTCTAGGTACTTTTCGGCGTCGAACCGCTCCATGATAACGGATGTGCCACCAAGTACGATTGTCATCATGTTGAAGCGAAGCGGCGCCGCGTGATAGAGCGGCGCCGGCGACAGGTAAATGGTATCAGCCCCCATCATATATACGGTTTCGCTCAGTTTCTTCAGAAAGCGGTTAGCGACCGTGATAGGATTCCCTTCAAATGGACGCTTGATACCTTTTGGCTGCCCGGTCGTCCCCGACGAGTACGGCATATCATAGCCTGCGACCTCGTCGGCGATGGCTGTCGATGGCTGCAGTGCAGCTTCCCCGTCCCATGATCGGAAGTCGTTTGTCGCGTTCCCCAATGTAAAGAACAGGACACCGGGCAAGTTGGCATGCAGCGGCTCGACGAGAGGTCTGTATTTTGGAGATGTGATGAACAACTTCGCCGCACAGTCTCTCAAGATATGCCCCACCTCATCCTGAGTAAGGTGGCAGCTGATGGGAGTGTAATAGAGGCCTGCACGCTGGGCTGCCCAACAAATTTCCATGAAGGATAAGCAATTTTCCATCAAGAGCGCTATGTGATCACCCGCCTTGATTCCAAGAGATCGAAACAGATGAGCTCCGCGATTGGACCGTTTGTCGAGATCTCCATAAGTCATCGCATCATCAGTATGCGCCATTCTGTAAGCGATCTTGGCTGGATTCTGCAGCGCGTGCACTGAAGGGTGCGTCATGATTTTCCTAAGTTAGCGAAACATTCACTTTCTCAACAGGCCAACGCGGCAACCGCGCCAAGCTAGAATAGGACTCTCTCCTTTTAACTCACCGGCACCTCAGCGCCTCCGAAGAGCGGGACAAGACCTTAGGTCTCTGAAACCTCGGTCCGCCAGGAGCCTCGCGTTGGGTCGTAGCCAAAGCGCGAGAACGGTAGGGCCGTGACGGCAACCAGCTCCTCTGAACAGACTTTATATTCCGACCTGACGGCACGCGTTATTCATTGTTGTTAGGGGGCAAGTCAGATGGGTACTAACCGTCAAGCGAGTGGGACTGGTCGAGCGAGCTACGGCCCGGCCGGCCAATCCTGGCGCCCGGCGCCAACCTCTACTGCTTTCCTTCTGCGGCCTCCTTCGCCAAACCGATCCAGATCGGCGCTTCCCGATTGTACAGATCGCGCGTCGCCTCCAAATCCATCGGACCTTCGTCGATGCCGAAGGTCTGAAACATCGTCTTGGCCTTCTCACTATGGGCAGCCTGAAGGATCAGTTTCGACAGCCGCTCCACGATCTCCGGTGGCGTCGCCTTTGGAACGGCGCAACACTGATAGGTCATCAATGCAAACAGGGGAGAGGTGGCGCCCTGTTCGGCAAAGGTCTTGACGGCGGGTAGCGTCGCGAGGCGCTTGCGCGGTACGGCGATCGCCTGGCCCGTGCCGGTCTGCAGGACCGGCTGCGCGCCGACGAAACTGCCGACGCCCCCGTCGATGGTCTCGGCGACCACATCCGTCCACATCGGCGCTTCGCCGCGATAGTGAGCGGCTTCGATCGCAAGGCCGTACTGCTTGTTGAGCTCCATGATCGTCAGATGCGCCGGCGATCCGATCCCGAATGTCCCCAGCGTGACCCTTTTCGCCGAGCGCGCGTAGCGGACAAATCCTTCGAGATCGGCAACGTTCAGTCGCTTGCGCACGATCAGCGGTAATCCACCCGTAGGCATCGCGGCGACCAGTTCGAAGTCCTTGTCGGTATCGTAAGCGAGCTCCTTTATGAGAACGCGATTCACCGTCATCGCGCCCGACGTATTGAACAGCACCGTATGACCGTCCGGCGTCGACCGCTTGACTTCGGCGGCGGCGATCGCGCCGAGCGCGCCGGGCTTGTTTTCGACGACGACCGGCACACCGGTCTGGCTTCCGATGAACTCTCCATACATTCTTGCGAAGAGGTCGGTCTGCCCGCCTGCGGCAAATCCGACGAGGATCTTGATGTTCCGCTGCGGCCACGTCGCCGGCGCGGCGCGTGCGATCGCTGAGGAAGCGAGAGCAGAGGCCGCAGCCCCCAAGAGCGATCTTCTGTTCAGAAACATTTCTCCCCCGGGGCAATATCAAAATGGATCGTGGTTCGTCCCCGCTATCGCTGCTCCGGAGCGGCTAGGGCTCCGAGACGTGACGCTTTCCCCGCGCTGGCGCGCACGAGCGCCGCCGCGTGCTATTGCGACGGGTTGGCGTTTGAACCTGCGACATAGGCCGGGCGCTTCTGGATGCGATCGAGACAAGGTGCTGCTCTATCGCTCCAACGCAGCCGCCGGTACTATCGTATCTGGGTAAAAGGGACCACCTTTTACGGATTCGAAGACTCGCTTCGATGCCAACTCGGATAACTAGCATCCCGTGATCGAACGGCGAAAGAATTCACCGCTCGCCTGCACGTACTCAGACTTCAACCGATCCACCACGACTGCGGCTGGCGGAACATCTAAAATCTGGCCGACCCCCTGACCGGCTCCCCAGATATCCCGCCAAGCCTTCGGCTTCTCGGTGCCTGCCGAGCCGAAATTCATTCCGCCTCGCTCAGCCTTCGGCAGGTTCGTTGGATCAAGCCCGGCGGCCACAATGGACGGCGCAAGATAATTGCCATGCACGCCCGAGAAATAATCCGTGTAAACGATGTCCTGTGCTGCAAACTTTGTCAGCGCCTCCTTGTAGGGCGACACTGCATTTGCCTCTTGCGTCGCGATAAAGCGTGTCCCGATGTATACCAAGTCAGCTCCCAGCGCGAGAGCGGCGGCAATTGAAGCCCCATCCGCGATAGCTCCTGAAAGCAAAATCGTCCCCTTGAACCATTGCTTTACTTCCCGCACGAGAGCGAATGGCGACAACGTTCCGCCATGCCCGCCAGCTCCCGCCCCGACCAGAATAAGGCCGTCAACGCCCTGCTCCGCGGCCTTGTGAGCATGTTTGACACTGATGACGTCATGAAAGACGAGACCTCCGTACGAATGCGCCGCCTGGACAATTTCGGACGGCGGCCGGAGGGAAGTGATGATGATGGGCACTTTGTGCTTCACACAGACCTCCATGTCGGCTGCCAATCTGTCGTTTGAAGGTAGGCAGATCTGATTCACGGCATAGGGAGCGACACGTTTTCCTGGGTTCTTGACTTTATAGTCCTCGAGCTCGTCTTCAATCCTGCAAAGCCACTCATCAAGTATGCCTGCAGGGCGGGCATTCAGAGCAGGAAACGATCCTACGATCCCCGCCTTGCATTGCGCGATGACGAGTTCAGGGTTGGAAATGATGAACAACGGCGCCCCTACGACGGGCACCTCGAGCTTGTTTAGAAGAGGCGCAGGAATAGCCATCTCATCTCCTTTCAGCTAGGCTGACGTGTCGTTGACCGCTGCGTGCCCTCGCTTCTTCCGATCAAGCTCGACCCGATGCACGCTACTAACCACACGTCGAGAAAGCGTCGGCCGACTAACGTTAGGCGACGCCCCCCAATGTCTCTACCTATCTCGCGCATCGTTTCTTCCGCAGCTGCGGAATCCGCATCATCTACTTCGGTCAAAGCGTACGGAGCATGTGCGGCTCCCGCTACGCAATTTTGCTGTGGAGGCCATTCACGCTTGAATAGCCCTTAGCGCCATGAGTTTCACCGCCCTGCTCTGCTTGCCCCTGGCATCTACGTCTGCTGCAAACGTGACGCGGAGGAATTGGACGGCCCGGACAGGCACGACCATGACGAAGTTGATAAGGAGACTGAGAGCTTAAGAGGGACGTAGATTCCGGCGCGCTCGTCTGGTCCGGCGCTCAGGCGCTCCTACGAGCTTCAGGCGCGGCCAGTCTTTCTCAAGCGACTAACTATGTCGACGAACCTATTGCGCCTGCCAGCCAGGACTTTGACTTTGAAAATTCCGCCTCAAGAAATCTCCGAAAATCACGTGATTGCTTCCTGAGATCGCTTTCACGCCTGCGAAGAAGCCAAATTCCCAGCGTCCCGGTCTCTTCAGTCAGGACTTGCACGAGCCCCTCGGCACGGGCGAAAGGAATCGCAAGACACGCCAATCCAAGCCCCTCGGAAGCGGCGGCGTAGTGATTGATCATGGGCGTCACGCGCGTGACCAAACGATGATCGATTACTTCGTCGAGAAGCCCGAAGATCCCCGATCGCCGAACGACCCTACGGTACGCCTCGTCGCGCTTCCATGCGATCGCATAGTGACCCGACAGATCCGCCAACGATCGCGGAGCGGACCTGATCCGTAGGTACTCTTTCGACGCAAATATCCCAAATCCAATCTGCCCCACGCGCCGGCCAACAAGCTCATCGCTCCCCGGATCGCCGATCCGCATTGCGAGATCCAGATCACGATCGACCAGATTCTCCACCGCAGCCGTCGATGAGATCTCAACCTGTATTTTCCGACTGCCCGTCTGGTACTTCTTAATTCGCGGGAGCAGCCAATGTTTGGTAAGCCCTTCTGGTGCAGAAATACGTACTACCGCCGATCGTCTTGCGACCTTCGACCTGAGCTCCGTCTGCACCGCTTCGAAAGCCGCCACCATTTCCGCCGCCGATCGATGAAGATCCTGCCCTTCCGACGTCAACTGCACACCTGACGAAACCCGAAAGAACAGAGGGGCGCCAACAACTTGCTCGAGTTCCTTTATTCGGCGACTCAATGTCGGCTGACTCATGCCCAGGGTTTGGGCGGCACGACTGACGCTGCCGCAACGCACAACAGCGACAAAAAGTCGAAAGAGATCCCAGTTCGTTTCGATCACGACCGCCTCGCCCAGCTGGATTGCCGTCGCTTGTCCGTATATTTAGCACTCGGACGACTTTGATGTCTGCCTCCAAATCTCGAATTTTCATTCAAACCGCGCAGAACTCTTCAGTTGGCGATACCCTGTAATTCTCTTTGGATATCCGTAGTCACATCCATTCACGTAACTGCGGGCCTATTCAATTTTGAAGTACCCCCATTTGATTTGTCTCGATACCTTGGGGTTCTGGCAAAGCTCCGGTGAGCAAGACGGTCAACTGCAGACTCGGTGTCTCTAAAATGAAACTGTACACGGTGCCTCTGGCGCCAAATCCGACCAAGGTGATGCTCTACATCGCAGAACGAGCGGCTCTGGGAGTGGAGATGGGCATCGAGCAAATCACTGTAAATACAGTGAAAGGGCGACATAAAGAGCCGGCCCATTTGGCGCGAAACCCGTTTGGAACGCTCCCAGTGCTTGAGGTCGAGGAAGGGCGCTTCATTCTGGAATCGCACACCATCATGGAATATCTTGACGAACGCTATCCCGACGGAAACATGCTGGGCTCGACCCCAGTGGAGCGTGCATTCGCGCGCGACTTAGAGCGGATTGTAGAGTTACGAATAGCGACTCATATGGGCACCTATGGGCATATGGTGCGATCACCCCTCGGGCGAGCCCCCGACCCAGAAGGCGCCGGCGTAGCATTGCGCGCCATGCAACCGGCCATGGATTACTTAGAAACTCTTCTTTCGGATGGGCGATCGATGCTCCTGGGTGAGCGTGTCTCTATGGCGGATTGTACTCTACAGGCATCTCTTCAGTTCATGAGGTATATTGAGCAGGATATCCTCGGTGAGCGCCCCCTGCTGCGAAAGTGGGATGCCGGTTATCGCGACGGTGCCGCTGCGCGCGCCGTTCTGCGATGGTGATGTACACCGAAGAGCTCACTCGCTCCACGCCAGATCGCCTAGTCCTGTAACCATGTTTGGGCTAGCCCACTTGCGTGGCTCTGGGCCGCACTCGCTCGCCTCACACTCCAAGCATCGGACATGAAACGAGGGGCTGGGGGCGGACACGACATTCAAAGCGGCGGAGGATCTGAAAAGTAAAAGATAGCAAGCCAATCGGCCATGACGGCAGGCTTATCGGAGCCATCTATCTCGATAGAGACATTGAATTTAACCAAGTACTCTTTGGAATTTCGCTCGGCCACATCCATGAGCCTGAACCGTCCTCGTACGCGCTGTCCAGACTTGACGGGCGTCACAAATCGGATCCTGTCGAAGCCATAATTGACTCCCATGACCCGTCCCGCCACAGCTGGTAGGCAGTCTTTCCCCATTGCTCCGATAAGCGATAATGTGAGGAACCCATGAGCCACGGTACGCCCAAATGGCGTATCCGCCGCTCGAATGAGATCAACGTGGATGAACTGCCAATCCTCTGTTACATCCGCAAAACGATTAATTCGCTCCTGATCGATCTCGAACCACTTTGAGATACCAATTTCCTGCCCAACCAGACCGATGTACTGCTTCAATTCCATTCTATTTACATCTCGCCAAGTTATCTGCGGTCAGCATAACTCCGCCTTTTGCGATCCTCATTCCGGCTCGTCTGAACAGGGGCGTATCCGGCCTATGGTTCAGCAAGGGCCAGATACGCGAATGCTCTTAGATAACAAGCGGAACATCTGCAGCTGCAGCTGTTCCAGGGAGCGCTTGCCGAGCCGACTTGGTGAGCTCCTTCCAATCTGAGTTCGGTGGCGTGCGAACCGACGCAGAACGGACACGATCCAGCGCGACATCATCGAGGTTTGCCGGCGCCTGACCACTGTCGCGAAACTTTGTCGCGGCGTTGACTAACTGACGGCGTACCGTGACGATCATAGCGTCAGATGTGCTCAGATGCTCTTTGGTCCGGTCGTAGATCGGCTCACCTGCGTCGTTTGTCATCAATTCGGTCATAGCCCGATCTTGGAGATTCCCCGAGAATGGAATACCGCAGAACATGGTCTCCTCCTGGACTCTCAGATCTCGGCCATAGTCGTTAGTCTTGTTGAACTTTGTCATGAAGTAGGAGCGCGGATCGTTGGTTCGCTCGATGAACCCACCAACTTCGTCGAAGGTCTTGGCGTATTTCGCGATCATCTCATTTGAGAACGCCTGCACAGGATGTGCAGCGTGAGAGATCAACATGGAATGATGATCATCCACGGGGACATGAGAACGCAGATTGATCGTACCATCCCCAATCGTCACCATCGTATGAAACGGAAAAATGAATTGATTGATTCGGTGCCACTCGTTGCCATCGGGAAGGATGCGCTTGGCGGAATAGAAAGCTCCATATTCGGTGGGTGCTACGTCCAGAATCGGAGGGCGTCCTGCGGGATTCCAGAAACCCCGGATGCCCTTTTCAGGTTTTGGGCTATCTTCGTGAAGGCGGCGATGCACCCAATCTAGATGCGCGGAATCTATGTCTCCTTCCAGGTTTTGAAGCCAGTTTGCTTCTTCCATCATGATCGATGGTTCTGCGACGTGAGCCTCCGGCAAAAGGTTCACTTCAAACTCGGGGAACGGCGGCGGCTCGGGTCGATCGCCCAAGTAAACCCAGATCATGCGGTTGACTTCATGGCAAGGGTACGCCCTCGCTTTTATTTTCGAGCAGAATTGGTCTCTGCGCTCGGGCTGCTCCGTCGGAGTGTCGAGGCACTTTCCTGAAGTATCGAATTTCCAGCCGTGATATGCGCAACGGAGTCCACCTTCCTCATTGCGCCCGAAATACAAGCTCGCGCCCCGATGCGGGCAATATTCCTCGAGCGCTCCCATCCGACCGCTACTGTCGCGAAACATCACCATCTTTTCGCCGAGGAGCATCATTCGCTTTGGTGGACCGTCGGGCCTGGGGAACTCGGACGACGGCAGTGCAGGAATCCAGTATTGGCGCATCAGATCGCCCATCGGCGTCCCTCTGCCGACCCGGCAGATCAGTTCGTTGTTCTCGCGTGAGAGCATGGCCGCTTCGTCCCTTAGATAATGAAATTTATTTTCATTTTTGTGTTTCACATGATTGCGCCCGTTCAGAGCAATAATCAAGTGCCGCGAACAAAGGATGTGCCCGTAGGATTGAGTCAGTCCGAGCCGACGAGCTCTCCAAATGGCACCCAATGCCCCGACGCGAAGCGCTGCATTTGGAATTTGTCTATGACGTTGTAGTTCGCCGGCGCCGTTGAGACGGTAACGCCTGGCAGCAGCATCGGTACTCTGACTTTGTCTAAGTTAGACGCAATCCTTAGAAGATTTTCTCCCGATAGATCTGAACCTGCTTTTTTTAGAATATATTCTGTTAGATACCCAGCGTAATACCCAACGAGATGACTGGTGTCGTCCAGGTTGCGACTTGGTAGATATTCTTTGAACCACGCAAGGTATGCCTTTGTCTCTGGATCATCTTTCCACCGTTCATCAAAAGGGTCCTTGCTGTAGGCAGTCGAAATCACGCCTTCCGATTGTTGAAATCCCGCCGGTTTAATCACCGACTCAACTCCCGCGCTTGTGCTTGCGATCAGATGGACGGGCTTCCAATCGAGTTCGTAACGTATGCGTATGTGCATCGCGCCGTATTTTTGCGTCCCGGCGAAATACAACACGTTCGCACCGGAAGCCTTAGCCGTCACCATTTGAGTCTGAATCGTGGGTGCTGAGAGTTCGAAACTCTGTTCACTTATTATCGCAGACTTCTTGGCGCCCAGCCCCTCCTTGAATCCTGCAACGAAATCTCTGCCAAGATCATCGTTCTGATAGATGATCGCGATCTTGGGATCTGTCACCGCGCTTGCCGCGTAACGTCCCATTGCGCGCCCTTCCGCCTCATAAGACGGCAGGAGCGGTATGGTCCAAGGGCTCCCTTTAGGATCAAAGAAACGCTTTCCACCACTGACGACAAATAGTTGGGGCACTTTTCTCGCGTTTAAGTACTTTTGGACTGCGGCATTAGTGGGCGTTCCGAGCGATCCCACCGTAGCAATGACTTCGTCGCCCTCGACGAGCTTCCTGGTCATCTCGACCGTCTTCGGCGGGCTATAAGCGTCATCGAGCGAGATCAGCACAACTTTGCGCCCGTTGATGCCTCCGCGCCGATTGATGTACTCGACATAACCCGACATCGCATATCCGACGGCCGATGCGGCGGATACTGGCCCGCTGTACGGCTGCGTCTGACCGAGCTTGATCTCAGACTTGGTGCCCGCCTCGTCCGAGGCTCGGGCGAACGACGCAGTTGCGAATGTCAACGCAGTAGCGATGACCGACATCAAGAGATGATTTCTTTTCACAGCATCCTCCCCAAATTCGGGCAATTTCGCCCTTGCGCTGTTTTCTGCGCATTCTTGTTGATCGGCATCTGGCCATGTTCGTCGCGGACAGAAGGCCGAAATTCGCGCGCTTTCGTGAACCGTTGGCCTCGTCTCGAGAGAAGACCGCCCGATCGAGCACTCCGATCCGCTTCACAAAAACGGAATTCTATTTTGCTTTTGGGTTTAAGATAGAACGCGATCCAGGGTAACAGCAACACTAATTTGACCGTATTGTAAATTTAGTTTGCGCCGCGAAGACTTGACTTCGGACCGTATCAACCAAAGGCATCAGGGTGCGGCGGAGGCGCCCATCCAGTCCGCCAGTGCCCACACGTGGAGGTCGATGCCTTCACGCGGGTAGATGTCGCTCTGACGATGAAGCGGCAGGTGCAGGCCGTAAGTACTCGGTGGCAGCCAGCGCAGTCGGACGNCCGGTCGAGGTTCAAGCCTATGACGATCGCATCGTGATCCGTCAGGATGGACACATCGTTGCCCAGCACCCGCGATCCTTTGGCCGCGGCGCTACCGTCTACATCCTTCCCAACGAAGGACTGACGGCGCTTCTGAATGGACGAAGCTACCCGGTACAAGGTGGTCATTATGGCATTGGACCGGACTCGCTGCGGCCGAGCCGGCGCTGGGTCGGGAACGGTTGCAATTGCCAGCGTCGAGCTGCTGCGCCCCACACGCCGTTGGGCATGAACAGCATGATCAGGATGGCGAGCGTACCGAGCACGACCAGATAGAGACTGCCATATTGGGCGAGATAGGTGACGAGCCCCCACAGCAGGAGCACGCCGACCATCGGACCTTCGATGGTGCGCACCCCGCCGATCACGACGATGAAGATGACGTAGGCGGTCCAGTCGGTGACGCTGAAGGCCGCATCCGGCGAAATACGCGCCTTCTGCAAATAAACCACGGCGCCGACCATACCCGTGGCGAACGCGACCGCGATCCACAGCACGTGGCGAGTCCGTGCGGTGCGGACGCCGACGCTACGCGCCGCCGCTGCGTTGTCACGGCTTGCGGCCAGCGCAAGGCCATGGTGCGAGCGCATGAAGGCGTAGATGCCGAGCGTGACCAGCACGGCGAGCAACAGCGCCAGCCAGTAAACCAGCACGTCACGCGCGGCCGCCGGGCGCAGGCCAAGCAGCGCCTGCACGGCCTTCAGCCCGACCATCTGCGACAGTTCGCCCGGCGAGATCGACATCCCGGTGCCGCCGCCGAGCGACTTGAACTGGGCGCAGATCAGGCGGAGCGCTTCGGCGGCGACCCAGCTGCCGATCGCGAAATATGGCCCTTCCAGCCGGAACAGCAGCGGCCCGAGCGCCGCCGCGACCAGCGCCGCGAACAGTCCGGCCAGCAGGATCGCCGCGACCGGATCGAGCCCGGCCGTCACGATGCCGGCAAACAGCGCATAGGCGCCGAGCCCGACAAAGGCCTGCTGCCCGACCGATACCAGCCCGCCCCACCCGGCCAGCACGTTCCAGAGCTGTGCCAAAGTCAGCATGGTGAAGACGAAGATCAGGTCCTGGATCAGGTTGCGCGAGGCGATCGCGGGCAGCGCTGCCAGCGCCACGATCAGCGCGATGCCGACCACGGCCGCGACGCGCGACAGCCGTGTGCCGACTCGAACCTGCCACACCGGCGCGTTCGCCGGCCGCTGCTCGCGGCTTGCCCGGATATGGATGCTTTCGACACTCATGTCCGCCTCGCCGGGAACAGCCCGCGCGGACGCACCATCAGCACGACAAGGAAGGCGAGATGGCCGGCCAAGATCTGCCATTCCGGATTGATCCTCCCTCCGATCGCCTGCGCCAGCCCGAGCACGATGCCGCCCGCCAGCGTCCCCCACAGGCTGCCGAGCCCGCCGATGATCACCGCCTCGAATGCGTAGAGCAGCCGCGCCGGTCCGATCGACGGATCGAAGTTGGCGCGGATACCGAGCACAACAGCGGCGATCACCGACACTGAGAGCGACAGTCCGACCGCGATGGCGTAGACATTGCGCGCGTTGACGCCCATCAGCTGCGCGATCGCGGGATTGTCCGCAGTGGCGCGGAAGGCGCGGCCGAGCGAGGTGCGATAGAAGATGAGCTGGAGCAGCGCGACGGCGGCGACCGCCGTCACCAGCGCGGTCAGCGGCGCCAGCCCGACGCTCAGGCTGGGGGCGAGCGCCACCGACGAGGACTCGAAGGCGCCTGCCTGCAGCCGGCGGCTGTCGGCGCCGTAGCCGAGCAGCAGTCCGTTCTGGATCACGATCGACAGGCCGAAGGTGACGAGCAGCGGCGGCAGGATGTCGTCGCCGAGCACCCGCTCCAGCACCAGGCGCTGCAACACGAAGCCGAGCACGAACATCGTGATGACGACCAGCAGGGATGCAGCCGCAAGCGGCAGACCGAGCGCGGTGGTGGCGCTGAGTACCAGGTAGGCGGCAAGCAGGATCAGGTCGCCATGCGCCAGATTGACCAGGCGCATGATGCCGAAGATCAGCGACAGGCCGAGCGCGAACAGCGCATAGACGCCGCCGAGCAGCACGCCCTCGATGATGGTGTCGAACCCGCTCATCGCTCTCTCATGCTCCGAAATAGGCCGCGCGGATCGTGCCCTGATCGACATCCCTTGGCCGTCCGCTCAGCGTCACCCGTCCCTCCTGCAAACAGTAGAAGCGATCCGAAGCCCGCAATGCGCGGGCGATGTCCTGCTCGACCAGCACGACGGCGGTACCGCCAGAGCGGATCTGCGGCAGCATGCGGTAGATGTCCTCCACCACGATTGGCGCGAGGCCGAGGCTGATCTCATCGCACAGCAGGACCTGTGGGTTGGACATCAGTGCGCGGCCGATCGCCACCATCTGTTGCTGCCCGCCCGACAGGGCTGTGACGGCGCCGCGCCGCCGCTCCTTCAGCACCGGGAACATCCGGTAGACCGCGGCGAGATCCCAGGGCGCACTGCGTTCGCCGCCATAGGCGCCGATCAAGAGGTTCTCCTCGACGCTAAGCGAGGGAAATAGCTGGCGGCCCTCCGGCACCAGCGCGAGGCCGAGCCGGACGATGCTGGCGGCGGACGCATCGCCGATCGCCCGTCCGTCGAGGCGGATCGCATCGGGACGGTTCTTCACCAGGCCCGCCAGCGATTTCAGCATGGTCGACTTGCCGGCGCCGTTGGCGCCGATCACCGCGACCGCCTCGCCCTCGTTCAGCTCGAAGTCGATGCCGAACAGCGCCTGGAAGTCGCCGTAGAACGCGTCGAGCGCCGTGACATTGAGCAGCGCGGTCATGCCGGCACGCCCATATAGATGGTCTCCACCTCGCGCGAGCGCATCACCTCGGCTGGTGCGCCCTGGGCGACGACCTTGCCAAAGTTCAAGACGACCAGCCGCTGCACCACCGCAAGCAGCGCGTGCACCACGTGCTCGATCCAGATGATGCCGATGCCTTCGGCATGGATGGTGCGGATGGTCTCGACCAGTTCGTGGCATTCGGCATCGGTGAGGCCGCCCGCGATCTCGTCGAGCAACAGCGTGCGCGGCCGGGTGGCGAGCGCCCGCGCCAGTTCGAGTCGCTTGCGATCGAGCAGCGGCAGGCTGCCCGCGAGCCGATTGGCCTTGGCTTCGAGGCCGGTCAGATCGAGCATGCGGCCGCAATGCTGGATCGCATCCGCCTCCGACAGGCCGCCGCCGAACAGCGCGGCGACCGCAAGGTTCTCGAACACCGAGAGATGGTCGAACGGTTGCGGGATCTGGAACGAGCGCCCGATGCCGGCGCGACAGCGTGCCTCGGGCGACAGACCCGTGATGTCGACGCCATCGAGAACGATGCGGCCGGCATCAGGCCGCAGCAGACCGGCGATCAGGTTAAACAGGGTCGATTTGCCGGCGCCGTTTGGCCCGATCACGCCCAGCGCCTCGCCGGAAGACAGCGTTAGATCGATCGCGTCGGCAACGACGATGGCGCCGAACCGTTTCGAGATGGCATGGAGTTCGAGCATGGTTCGCCCACATCTGGTTTCGGCGGAGAATGATGCGCAGCAACGCCACGCATCCTCCTTCGATGAAGCAACTGGCTTGCGCTAACTCAGCGCCTGCATGTCGCCGCCGAGCGGAATCTGCGGCGCCAGCTTGTTGTCCGTGATCACCATGTTGTACTTGTCGCCGCTAAGCCGCCACTGGCCGCCGACCAGCGGCGTCTTGGCGATGTTCTTCGCGGCGAACGGCGGCACGGCGCTGGAGCCGAACGCGATCTGGCCGACGATCGTATCGAGCCTGGTGGCGCCGATCGCCTTCGCGAGCGCCGCGCCATCCGCTGGGTCGCCGGAGCGCTTGATGGCGTCGATCGCGACCTCGAACAGCGAATGCACGAAGCCGATCGGCTGGGTCCATTGCTTGCCGGAGGTCTGCTCATATCCCTTGGCCAGATCGGCGGCGCTGACGCCGCTGAGGCTCGATTTGTAGGGATGCGTCGGCGTCCACCACACTTCGGTGGAAATGTTGTTGCCGCTCTTGCCGAGCGCCTGCACCGACGCCGGGAACAGTAGCGCCTTGGCGACCGATACGACTTTCGGTTTCAGCCCCTTCTGCCGCGCCTGGTTCCAGAACGTGGTGAAGTCGGGCGGGATGATCACCCCGGTGACGATCTCGGCATCGGCACCACGAAACGCCGCGATCTGCGAGCTGAAATCATCGGTGAGGTTCTGGAAGCGGCCGGGATCGGTGAGCTTGAAACCCTGCTTGGCCAACACGGGCGGGAAGCCGATGGTGGTGTCACCCCATGCATTGCCGTCGGCATCGTTGGGAAACAGCGCGCCCACCGACTTGTTGGTCGCGACCTGGCTCCACATGCTGGTGAAGACACCGATCACGTCCTCCAGCCCCCAGAAATAGTGGAAGGTGTATTCGAACGGCTTCCAGCTCTTGGGATCGCCCGGATTGGCCTGCCGGCCGATGAAGTTGGTCTGCCACGGTGCCACGCTCGAGATGCACGGCACCTGCTCGAGCTCGCACTGCGTCGCCACCGGATTGTTGGTCTCGGGCGTGGCGCCGACCACGATCAGCCCGACATTGTCACGGGTGATCAGCTCCTTGGCGACGTCGGCGGCGCGGTTCGGATTCGACTGACTGTCTCTTGTCACCACCTCGACCTGATAGGTCTGTGATCCGACCTTGACGCCATCCTTGACGAACTTTCTGAACTCACCAAGCACGAAATCGTCGGCTTCGGCAAAGGCGGCCAGCGGACCGCTCCTCGGCGAGACATAGCCGATCTTGATCGGCTTGTTGGCCGCCCGCACCGCCGGCGCGAACAAAGTCGTCGTGCCTGCGGCTGTGAGCCCACCGGCGATGCCCTGCAGCACACGGCGGCGATCGAAAGACTTTATGTTCAATGGGTTGTTGGTCATTTTCCCCTCCCTGGAGGCAAGCCGGTCTTCAAGCCGGCTGCCGTTCATTCCGTTCTCGAAAATTATCCGCGCAGCGTCGCATCACGCGGCCGCCACGGACTTCGCCTGCGCCCTCGCGCTACGACCGAGGATCTGGTCGAATACGTCGAGCAGCACGTCGGGGGCATTCACTACCGCCTCTCTGGCGCGCCAGGCGACATACATGTCGGGCCGCACCAGCACACAGCCGTCCTCGTCCACCTCGCTCTGGCGGTACCAGTCGGCATAGATGTCGAGCGCATCGCAGCCTTGCGGGCCGATGGTGACGACATTGACGGGCAGGCCATAGGCCTTCTCGACCGCGGCTGCGGCCGCCTTCCAGCCGTCGCCGCCGATCCCGGTGAGCAGCGTAAAGCGGCCCTTGCCGACAAGATCGAGCGTCGATTTGCGCTGGCCCTGATGCTCGACCCAGACATGAGGCAAGTGCGCGCCGGGCCAGGTGGTGGCCTGATAATAAAGTTCGTGATCGCGGCTGAACGCCGGCATCGGCGTGCCGTCGGACACCACGGCGGTCGAGCCATAACGCTGGTTCATCTCGACGCCATGGCAGTTGAACTCGTAGCTCTTGTGGGCGATGGCCTCATAGAGCTTCTTGCGGCGCGCCTTGCCCTCGGCGGTCGGCGCCTTGCGCGCGGCAATCGCCTTGCGGGCTTCGGCTGGATCGGTCGAGGCGACGAGGCCCACGGCCTCGAAGATCGGCGGGAAGTCGCCGATGCTCTTGTTGGCCCGGGTTACAATCTGCTTGCCGACCGGTTGGCGCTCGGCCGAATAGGTCTTCAGCAGCGACGGCGCGGCGTGGCCCTCGAGCACCAGCTTCAGCTTCCAGCAGAGATTATAGGAATCCTGGATCGAGGTGTTGGAGCCGAGGCCGTTGGTCGGCGGATGGCGGTGCACGGCGTCGCCGACGCAGAACACGCGGCCGGACGCGTAGTGGCCGGCATACATCTCGTTCACGGTCCAGGTCGAGGTCGAACGGACCTTGACCTCGAGCGTCTCGTCGCCGACGAGATTGCGCACGATCGAGACCGCCTCGTCATTGGTGAGCTTGCGCTCGCCCTGCTCGATATCGTAGCCCCAGATGATCAGCCATTCGTTCCACGGCCGCACCATGCGGATCAGGCCGGCGCCGATGCCGCCGATCTCAGCGCCCGGCTGCAGCACCCAATAGAGTACACTCGGCCTGTGCGCGACGTATTTGCTCAAGTCCGCCTGCACGATGATGTTCATACTGCCGGCGCGGCCCATCTGACCTTCCATCGGCAGCCCGATCACCTCGGCGACCCGGCTGCGGCCGCCATCGGCGCCGATCAGATATTTCGCGCGGATCTGGTAGGTCTCGCCGGAGAGCCGATTCTTCACCGTTGCGGTTACGCCATCGGCATCCTGCACGAGGTCAACGAACTCGGTGTTGAAGCACAGCGAAGTGCCGCGCTGGCCGGCGGCCTCGATCAGGATCGGCTCGAGCAAATTCTGCGGCAGGTCGCAGATCCGGGTCGGGCTGGCGAGATCGTAGTCCGCCTTGCGCGAAGGATGATTGCCCCAGGAATAGAGCCGGCCGAACTCCTCGCCGGCGAGACTTTCGCAGAACACGTTATTGGCCATCAGATGCTGCGGCGTCGCCTGCGCCACCGCCTTGTCCTCGAGGCCGAGATCGCGCAGCACCTCCATCGCACGCTGGTTGGTGATGTGGGCGCGCGGCGTGTCAGCCAGCCAGCCATATTTCGTCACCAAGATGTGCTTGACGCCGTACATGCCGAGCAGCGCGGCCGCCGTCGCGCCGGCCGGGCCGCTGCCGACGACAAGCACGTCGGTCTCAACAGGTTTGCTGGTCATCATCCTCTCCCTGGTCGTGTTGTTAGTTGCGATCGTCATTCCGCGGCCATCATCGGCCGGGGCACCAGCCCTGCGCCGGGCTTCATCTGGAAGTCGTAGGTCATCAGGTGCCACGGGCCGGAGATCCGCTCGCCGTTCGGCAGCGCCGGCTCGCTCTTCGACTCGACCCGCGCGATGAGCTCGTCCTTGACGCCGAACACCACGTCACTGCGCAGATATTGGTCGCCATCGAGGAAGACGTGGGTGATCAGCGGCTCGTAGCCGTCGGCCTTGACCAGGAAGTGCACATGCGCGGGGCGCATCGGATGACGCTGCGTGGCGGTAATGAGATCGCCGACCGGGCCGTCGGTCGGGATCGGATAGCTGCACGGCAAGATCGTGCGGAACGAGAAGCGGCCGTCGGCATCGGTGACGAAGCGCGCGCGCAGCGACGGGCCGTGGGTCGCGTAATCGGCCTTCTGCGAATCGTAGAAGCCGTCGTCGTCGGCATGCCAGACGTCGATCTCGGCACCGGCGAGCGGCTTGCCGGCGAGGTCGGTGACCCGGCTCTGCACGAACATCACTTCACCGTCGATGCCTTCGGAGATATTGGCACCGTGCGGCGTAACGCGGTGCTCGCCGACATAGAACGGGCCGAGCACCGTGGTCTCGGTCGCGCCCTCGCGCTCGCGGTGATCGACGGCGTCGACCAGCATCGAGACGCCGAGCACGTCGGAGAGCAGGATGAATTCCTGGCGCAGCGGCGTGGAGGTCTGGCCCGTGCGGGTCAGGAAATCGATCGCCTGATTCCATTCCTCGAAGGTCAGTTCGGTGCGGCGCACCAGATCGTGCAGCGATTTCACCGTCTCCTCGATGAGGAACTTGAGCCGCTTGTTCGGCGTGTTGGCGAAGCTGCTGATCACCTCGTCAGTGAGGTTATGCTCGTTGAAATTGGCCATGGTGTTGTCCTCGATCTGATGAGCTTCAGTGCTGCGCCGGCGCATCGCCGCGCCAAGCTGCCGCGATCAATTGCTCGATCGGGCCCCGGTCGATCGGTCGCGGGTTGGCATAGGGGTTGCGCACAGCCATCTCCGCGGCGCGTGCGATGCCGTCCTCGGGCATTCCGATGTCGGCGAGCGCGCCCGGCAGCGTGAGCTGCCGAGCAAGGTCAAACAGGCCCTGCGGTGCATTGGCGCTGTGCAGGGCCCGCGCGACGCGAGTCATGGCCTCAGGCGCGGCGGCGGCGTTGTAGGCGGCGGCGTGCGGCAGCACGATCGCGTGAGTTTCGGCATGCGGCAGGTTGAACATGCCGCCCAGCACGTGGCAGAGCTTGTGGTGCAGCGACATGCCGACCGCGCCGAGGCAGATTCCGCACAGCCAGGCGCCGTAGAGCGCATCGCGACGGGCGCCGGGATCGGCGGGCGCCACCATGATGCGCGGCAGCCCGCGCGCGAGCGCGGCGATGCCATCCTCCGCCATCAGCGAGGTCAGAGGATTGGCGTCGGGCGCATAGAGCGCCTCGACGGCGTGGGCGATCGCGTTCAGGCCGCTGGCGGCGGAGATGTGCGGCGGCAGGCTGACGGTGAGATCGACGTCGTAGATGACGGTATCAGGCACCAGATCCTGGGAATGCTGCGTGGTCTTGATGCCGTTGCTGGTCTCGCCAAGAATCGGCGTCATCTCGGAGCCGGCATAGGTGGTCGGCATCGCGATATGCGGCAACCCCGTGCGCAGCGAGAGCGCCTTGCCGAGTCCGACCGTCGAGCCACCGCCGATCGCAACCAGCCCGTCGATGTCGCGGGACTCCACAATCCGAAGCGCTTCGTTGGTGACTTCAACCGGCGTATGCATGCGTGCGCCGGCAAACAGTCCAGCGAGCCTATCACCGAGGCCTGCGCCAAGCCGTCGCCCGAGATCGTGCTGCTCGCTTGTGGTTAGCACCAGCGCCCGCTTGATGCCGAGGCGCTCTGCCTCCTCGCCGAGTCGCGCCGAGGTGCCGGTACCGAACAGGACGCGATATTGCTGCGAGCAATAGGCAAATGCGCCCTTGCCGGCATCACCGGCCGTCGCAACGGGCGCGCCTCCGGCGCCGGCCAGCGCGATGCTCATGGCAATCCTCCCAAGCCGGCGAACCGGCGATCTCATGTCGTTGGGAGGAAGCTAGGCGCGAGCTGCCGCGGCGGGCCTGCACGAAACCGAAGAAAATCTGCACAAAACCGGAAAAATAATGCAGGGCCGAAACGGGACTTCGACCGCCGGGGCCGCGATCAGCGGAACCTAGTGGCTGTGCCGGTATCGTCCGGGTGTTATGCCAGTAAAGCGGCGGAACATCCGCGTGAAATGCTCTTGATGGGAGAAGCCGCACGCCAGCGCGATCTCGGCCAGACTGAGGGACTCGTCATCGAGCAGCGCCCTCGCGCGCTCTATCCGCAAATTGAGCAAGTATTGATAAGGCGAGACGCCGCTGGTCGCCTTGAAAAGCCGCACGAAATACTCGGTGCTGCGGCCGCACAGCTCCGCCAGCTGGTCGAGGCGGATATCGCTATCGATATTCGCATCGACGAATTCGCGAATGCGTGCCATCTGCCTACCACTGAGCAGGTTCGGATGCTTGCCGGCTTCCGTGCTCGGCTTGTGGAAGTTGATCGCCACGAAACGGTTGGCGATTGCTTGCGCGATCGGATCGACGAACAGCGACGAGGCCGGCAGACCACCGGTGATGGTGTCACCAATCGCCGAGGCAAGATGCTCCAGCACAGCGTCCGGATCGCCGAGCATCGGCGCAAGGCCGCCGATCGCGCCGGGCGACCCGTCAGGGCCGGCGAAAAGGGAGGAGCGCAGATAGATATGGGTGGATTCCAGCGGTTCGCGCAGGAGCACGTTGCATGCATGGCCCGCCGGCAGGAAGAAAACGCCACCGCGCGGGATGTGCCGAGCGACCGACTTGCCGTCCATGACATACGTGATGTCGACCGGACCGCCCCGATGCAGCACCATCAGATTGTCTGAAAGTGCGTGGAAGTGCCCCTCGAACGGCCGTTCGCGCTGAACCGAGGCAAATGCGGACGACCAGCCGAGCCCTTCGCTCGAGCCACGGAATTCGGCCTGGAAGCGGTTCAGGACGCCGTGCGTCTCCTGCACCCCAAAATTCGACGTCGCCTGCATCCGACAGACCAAGGGCTCGAGGCTTCGGTGCCGCGGAGTAAAACCCAATGGCCATCGATTTTCAATACAATCGCGCCCGTCGTTTGCTGCAGCGCAACGGCAACGCCGGCGGACCAACTTGCCTCGACATCATTGCATGCGGTTCGATGTCGACGCTACTTGGTCGAGAGCACCTCGCCGAACCGCTCCCACTGCTTGCCGGTGAATCGCATGAACTGCAGCTGCTCGACCGGCAGATGGTCACTCTCGCCGGTATTGACCTTGATGCCGGGCAGTAGCATCGGCAATTCCAGATCTTTGATCGACAGCGCCTGCCGCAGGATGTTCTCGCGGCTCAGGTCGTTGCCGGCCGCCTTGAGCACGTGCTCCAGCACCATGCCGTTGTTGTAACTGTTGACGTAGTTGGAATCGCGGATGTCGCCGTCAGGCACGTATTTGGCCATGTAGTCGCGCCATCCCTGCACGCCGGGATCGTCCGCCCATGCCGGATCGAGCGGATCCTTGACATAGGCGCTCGAAATGATGCCGGTGCCGGCATCGAGCCCGGCGGGCTCCATCACCGAGGACATCCATACCGATACATTGGTCACGAACGTCATCGGACGCCAGTTGATCTCGTAAGTCTTGCGGATCGCCTGCGCAGCGAATTTCGGCGTCGCGGCGATCACGAGCGCATCCGCGCCGGTCGATTTGAGCTTCACGATCTGGGAATCGACCGTCGGCTCGGTCGTCTCGTAGGTGGCCGCCGTGACGGCCGTCTCGTAGCGATCGCCGAGCACGTCCTTCAGCCCGGAAAGGTAGTCGCGGCCGAAATCGTCGTTCTGCGCTAGCACCGCGAAGGTCGCCTCGGGTTTCTTCTGCAGCGCATAGCGCGCATACAGGCGGGCCTCGTTGCGGAACGGCGCCATCACGCCCATCAGCGCCAGCGGAAACTGCGCGGGATCACCGAACTTGGAGGCGCCCGAGGCGACGAACAGCTGGGGCACCTTCTTAGCCGCCAGATATTTGGCGATCGCCGTGTTATGCGCGGTCCCCATCGTCGAGAAGATGAACGAAACTTGGTCGCTCTCGATCAGCCGGCGCGTCTGCTCCACGGTCTTGGGCGGCACGTAACTGTCGTCGAGCGAGAGCAGGTTGACCTTGCGGCCGTTGATGCCGCCGCGGTCGTTGACCATCTTGAAATATGCGACCTCGCCCTTGCCGAGGATGCCGAAGGCGGACACCGGCCCGCTATAGGGCATGGTCTGTCCGATGCGGATCTCGGTGGCGGTGATGCCGGGCTCGTCTTCGGCTACAGCCGGCGCCGCGAGAATGGACCAGACTACGTACAGCCCTGCAGCTGCGATAGCGCTTCGCATCGACACCTCCCTGATACGCCGCGCTGAGAGCGGCTGTTTGTCCGGAGCATAGTTCGCCCCGCTTCTTGCGACGTCTTTCGAATCACTCGGCTGCGAGCGGGCGTCCAATGGAGATAGGCACGGTCCTCGCGCGCCAGATCGAAGTTCTAGACAATGCTCGCAGCCAAGCGCTTGGCCTCCCTCGTCGCTTGCCGGCGCATCGCTTCGAACTGTTGCCGTTTCGGATCAACGTCTCGATCAGTGGGGAATGCCTGAAGTATCTCTCCGAACGATTCTGCGACTTCGTCTTTGAATTCCCCGTGCGGAAGAATGTATGGCTCGTTCCGGACGATTCCTTCGACCACCCGTTCGCCTACGGCGAGAGGATCCATCCCGGCTTCCAACGGCGAACCGCCGGCAGCGAACGGGCCGCCCGCCGATTGAGCAGAACCGAACCTGTTGAGGTGAAGCGTCGTGTCGACGAGACTGCTGCGAACGAGGCCGGGACAAAGCAGCGAAACGCCGATGTTGTGCGGTCCGAGCGCCATACGCAACGACTCCGTCAGGCCGCGCACCGCGAACTTGGATGTCGAGTAGATGCCGCCGGGATTTGGAAGAGCGAGGATGCCGGCCATCGAGGAGGTGTTGACGATGTGACCTTCTCCGTGCGCCCGAATCCGCGGAACGAACGTCGCGACGCCGTTGACGACGCCGCCGACGTTGATGTTCATGACAAAATCCCAATCCGCAAAGCTCGCGTCTTCCATAGCCACCATGCTCGATACGCCCGCATTGTTGCAGAGTATGTGGACCTTGCCGAATACCTTTTCGGTCTCCGTCGCGGCCCGTGCCATTGACTCGCGGTCGGTAACGTCGAGACGGATCAGATGGTAGTTCTTGTTGGAGCGATCGAGGGCGGAAGCCGCCGCATCGAGATGCGATTGACGGACGTCCGCGATAACGACCTTCACCCCATGTCGCAGGAACGCACGGGCCATTCCGAACCCGATCCCACTCGCGCCTCCCGTGATGAACGCGACCTTATCTTCGATATCTTTCATTTGATGGTGCTCCTGATCCTTGCGCACGCGCCTGGACGTCATCGCGCCTTCTCGAGCATGAGCGAGAAGGTGGAGTGCAAGCTCCGGCGCTACGGCTACGGACACTGACCGGCATACTGTGGAACGAATTAGCGTCTCCACCTCCGGTTAGGCTCTTAATCGCAAGTTGCCAGACCCCGCTGCGGATCGCTCTTAGCCCTCGTGGCTCTCGATCATGACGAAATCGGAGGTGCTGGCTTCGTCGCGAATCTTGGCCGCAGCCCGATACTCGGGTGAGTCGTAGCAGGCCTTGGCTATTGCGTAGCTTTCGAACTCGATGACGACGTGGCGACGCCCTTGAAGTGCGTCGCCGTGCACTTCGCATGCGCCGTTTCGAACAAGGAACCGCGCCCCGTACTTCTTCAACGGTCCGGCGTTGGCCGCGATGTAGTCCTTGTAGCGCTCCGGGTTCGTGACGTTGATGTGACCGACCCAATATCCCTTCTTCGCCATCTCACACTCCTCTTGCGCTAACGGTCTGCTGACAAACCGGACCACCTCACTCGCACCTTCCAGTCACCGCTTCACCACAAGTGCGCCGGCGCGAAACATTGAATTTATATTGGTCGTGACCCCACATGTTCCGAGATCCACCTTTCCAGAAAGGCAGCGATGTCATCGCTGTTCTTTTCTTGCATCATCAGGTGGCCGTTGCCGCGCAGGCCGTGGTCCTCGAGCCGCAGATGGACGGCTCGCACGCCTGCCTGAACGAGATAATCGACGGTGCCGTGGTCGTGCATGGACCAGGCTGACGCCTCCGATGTCACGACAGCAACGGGCATCGATGCGAGGTTGGGAAGACGCCTGGCCGGCTCTTTCTGAACGAAGCAGTCCGCCAGCCCCGCCTTCGGAGCCTTGCGGATTTCGCGCCGCAGTTCAGTTGGGCCTTTGAGGGGCGGATCGAACGTCATTGGGATCGCAGTGAGTCCGTAAGAAAGGTCGCCCAGCCCCATTGGCAATTGGGCGAAAGGCGGCCCCATTGGCTCAACCGCGACAATGCCTTTCACCAGGTGCGGTCGACTATCGGCCACAAGCCAGCCGAACGGCGCGCCCATGGAATGGGTGAGCAGGATCGCTGGACCGATACGATCCAGCAATTCGGCTCCGGCTCGCTGCATCAGCTGTTGCGTCTGTGCCAGGAACACAAGGAAAGGACCTTGGGTCGCGATGAATTGGTCCAGAACTGGATCGCCGACGACGCCGGAACCAGGCCACTGATTGTGCTTTTGCGCGTTCGTCCAGCTGTTCGGCTGCTTGCCGGGCGCGGTAAACAGCGTCATAGCAAACTCGTATGTCAGCGGAGGTGTCATGGGACCCAGAGCCTCCGGATGCAGGGGTGAGCGACCGTGCCCCGGGCGGTCGACGACGTAGACCGCGTAACCCTGTTTCAGAAAGTAAGTGGCCCATCCAGGCCGTCCATCGGCAGTACCGAGAAAATCCGTTCCCTGCCCCCCACCTCCGTGCACCATCACGATGGGATATGGGTGCCGGATGTGCTCCGGGATCTGATATTGTACGAACATCTGGCCCGCAGCGATGGTACCATTCGGTGTCTGCTGGCGGACCAAACCGGTCCAAAAGAATCCCTGATCTGCCAGCACCAACGGCGCAGGTTTTGCTTTAGTTTGGGTCACGTCCCCCTCCGACTTTCTTCAGAGATCCAGAAAACCGGTCGGCAGCCCGAGATTGCTGCGACCAATGTACTTCGCGAAGGTCATGTATTGGGAGGACATGTGTCCTCGATACATCTGGGCGTCGCCAAAGTATCGAAGCATCCTTGAGCCCTTCCGCGCCGCGGTCGACCCGGCGGTCTGGAACAAGAGTTCGATGGCGTCACAGGCAAGACGTGCGCCGGTCTGCAGCATTCCCCACAGTCGCAAGTTTTCCTCCACGGAGGCTTGCAACCCCGTCTTCGCCCACCGCTGGCAGTACTCCATGTGCTTACGCAAACCCTGGAGCAACACGCCTTCGGCTGCATCGGTCAACGCTATCGCGCGGCCATAGTTGACCTGGAAATCAGTCTCGAAGGCACGCTTGATGAAGGGTGGAACAAATGTGTTTTGCGAGAACAGGATATCGCGATATTCATCGATCGCGGCGCGCGCGGCCCCGATGATAGGCGATGTCAGGGACGCGTGATAAGGACCCATGAGAACGCCGAGATACATAGGGTTGCCATGCAATCGCGTTCCGGGCGTGCCATCGGAGAGATCCTGCTTCACACCCAGCGCGTCGAAGAACGCGGTCATGTGCTCGGGCACGAAGACGTTGTCCAGCTTGACGCTGTTCGAGCCGGAGCCGCGCATGCCCAAGGTGCGGTCTCCACCCCAGTCGCTCAGAATTGGGTATTGCCCCCGCGGCACAACGAAGTTCAAAATGCGTGGCGGGAACGACGTTTGAAGCAACGTTGCGCCCAGGAAGTGCGTGCTGTGCGGTATTCCCGACGCATACGGCCATACACCATTGATGATGTAGCCGCCCTCGACCGGCAGGCACGTGCCCCCGGGGGCAGCTCGGTGCGGTGACGCGAAATGTCCGGATGAACCGAAGATTTCGATCTGTGCAGCTTCCGACCAGTGCGAGGCTATGACGGGCGCATGAGAAGCGGCCAACGTCAAGCACCACCCTGCGGCCGGATGACCCCGCGATATCTCCACCATGACGCGAAAAAATGTTTCGTAATCGAACTCGTAGCCACCAAACATTTTGGGCTGCAAGATCCGATAGAATCCAGCATCGATGAACTTCTGTTGGATTGCGTCCGAGTAATGTCCTCGCTCATCAGTTTCGTCCTGCGATTCCCGCAGCAGCGTTCTCATCGAGGCCGCGCGGTCCACCAAATCCTGCGGAGTGAGGTGAGGTTCCGGTACCGGCAGGCTCTTGGGCATGGCCTGAACGTTCATTTCCATCTCCTGATAGTTCCGTTGAGTGCGGTTGCGGCTAGCCGGCGATAGGGATTCATGCCGGCGAACTCACAATCATTCTTTTGTGGCGCTCAAGCACCCGAGGCGCAGTTTCGTCCAGCATCAGGCAAAGCAAGCCTGCACAAATACAAAGCGTAGCGGCGATCCACATCGAGCTGGACGGACCGAACACGTCGGAAGCGATCCCGGCGAGGGCCGGGCCCGCGAAGCCGCCCGCGAGCTCGCCAACCCCCATGATGAAGCCAAGCGCAGTAGCAACATGGGTCGGCGGGATTGTCTCGGACGGCACAGTGGCCATGAACAACGAGAAGCTGCCAATGGCGAGATTGCCGACACCCATGAGCAACACCATCAAAGGCAAAGGTCCGTCGAACATTACGGTTGTCACCGGAGCAATCACGGCAACGAAGCCTGACAGGATGAGAATCGGACGGCGGCCAAAGCGATCCGACAGCGCCGGTACGATGATTGAAGACGCGGCCGTTGCGATACCGGTCGCGGCCACGGCAACGCTCATCGCGCTGGGCGACAACCCGCGAACCTGCACCAGGTAGATTGGAAGGAACGTTATCTGAATCAGGAGCCACGACACCATCAGGCAGCTCACGATCGCGCAAACCCAGATGTTGCGATGTTTCAGCATCGTCAAAAGCGGAATCGTGTTGCGCGCTGACGCGGCCGATATCGGGGGGGCAGCCGACGAAGGTTCACGGACAAATGCGACAATCAGGGCCGCCACTACAAAGCCAGGCACCGCCGCAATGTAGAAAGCACTTCTCCAGCCGTAGATCTGCCCAATTGCCACGAGCACCAAAGGAGCGGCAAAATTACTTAGGAGCGCGCTGAAGAAATTCTGCAAAACGCCCATGTTGAAGCCGCGACGGTGCTCCGACGATTCCGCGGCCATGATCGATTGTGCGATTGGAAGTACAGGCCCTTCCGCAAATCCCATAACGAGGCGCGCGGCAAGCAACGTCAGAAACGAATTGGCGAGACCGGATCCTACCGAGCAGATCGAGAAGATCACTATCGCGCAGACAAGGAGCGTTTTACGATTTTGAAAATAGTCCGAAAGGGTGCCAACGGCATAGCCGGCGATTGCCCAGGTCAGCGCGAGACCACCCGCGAGGGCACCCAGCTGGGTGTTGTTCAGCTGCAGCTCAGGCACCAGAAATGGAGATAGAAAGTTCAGCGCCAGACGGTCGAAAAATACGAAGCCAAACGCGGCTCCCATCAAGACGACAACGAGATTTTCATAACTAAAGATGCGATTCTTGTTCATGATTCCTCCCTAGTTTTTCCCGTTGTGGTTGTTTGCGGCCGCGTTCTAGGCGCATTGCGCCGGCGCGGCTTCTGATATTTCCTGAGGCGCGAGCCCATTGCGCCGGCTCTCATATAGCCGCCGCATTTTCGCGAACTCGACGACCTGCTCGGCCACGAATGCAAGCTGTTGCGCTATGATTGGATCACTGCACGCACCATCTGCGGAAAATGGCCTCTGCGTGGTGTTAATCACCGCTGAAAATGGAGTCGGCCAACCGCGCAACGCGTGAACGATGGTCCGCAGAGTTCCCAGCGTCGCTCCCATGGCTTGGGGTCCGCCCGCGCATACGATGGCGCCGACAGCGCGTCCGGCAAGATAGCTGCGGGCGTCCGCGCGGAGATCCTCGGTGTAGTCCAGTGCGTTCTTGACCAGGCCGGAGATCGAGCCATGATAGCTTGGGGTGGCTATGATGATGCCGTCTGCGGCGCGCAGTGCTTCGACTAGCGACGTCGCACGCTCCGTACGTTCAATGGCGTCATAGTGAGGGAGATTCAACGATTGCCCGGCAAAGATCTGCGTTTTCGCACCGAGTCGCGCAGCTTCCGTCAACGCCAGGCGGAGCGCCCTCTCCGAGGTTGATCCGTCGCGCAACGTGCCGCCGATCCCGATGACGAGCGGAGAACAGTCCTTCATCGCGGCGGCCCGCTTTCCTGCGCAGCACGATCACCCGAGGTGCAAGGCGCCTCAAGCGAATGCTGGCCAATTCGGATATGCGAGCACCCTCGCCCGGCATCGAACAATGCCATGCGCGTCTCTCCCTATCATCGGCGCCGTGATTGCGTCTGGCGCCTCTTCGTAGGGTGAAAGTAGGACGTGCCGGGTGGCTAAGCCTGCACAAACCGGACCGGTTTGCAGGAAACTGACACAAAACTGTCCTCTTCGTTTACGGGAAACGAGCCAGCGTTCAGATCGGAAGGGCAGACCGTGGAGTTCTTAATTCATTGCCCGTCGATAAGCGCCCGGCGACAAGCCGGTCATCCGACGGAACGTGTTCGTGAAATGTTGCTGGTGCGCAAACCCGCATTGCCTTGCGACTTCCGCGAGGCCAATGTTTGGATTCGTCAGGAGCAGTTTCGCACGATGAATTCGCACCCCCACAACGTAGCGGTGAGGAGAAACGCCCAGCGAAGACTTGAACAAGCGTATGAAATACTCGGGGCTTACGCCGCAGATCGCAGCTAAATCGTCCAGCTTGATGCAATCTGCGATGTTGGCTTCGACGAAGTCACGAATCGAGCGGACGCTACGTGTACTCAGCTGGCGTTCCACAGCACTCGGCGCCTTCTGCTCCCGTGCATTGAGCACGACAAGGCGATTGGCTATTGCATGCGCAATTGAATCGGCCAGGAGGGAACACGAGGTATCACCCTCACGCACCATTTCTTCCACCACGGCCAGGAGATTGCTGGTTAGGGGCTCCGGCTCACCCAACAAGGGCAAGAGGCCAAGATCGGAGTTCTGCGGTTTACCTTCAGAGCCAGAAAACAGTTCAGGACGCAGATACACGTGGATCGACTCCAACGGCGTATTTAGCGTCACCTCACAGTCGCGGCGCGGCGGTAGGAAAAAGATTCCCCTCTCCTGCAAGTGCCTGGATATAACACGTCCATCGATCCGATAGGTGACATCGACTGGTCCACTAGCTGCAGTCACCAGCAGGGCGTTGGCATTAGCTTCGAAGCGGCCCCTGAACGGCTCTTCCCGCTGAACCGATGCGAACATAGTCGACCAGCCGAGCCCCGCACTGGATGCCTCGCGTTTCACGGCGAACTGTCGCAGCACGGAATGGACCTCGCCTCCGTCGAAAGGCCGCACGGTATGCTCATTTTGCGCTGCGGCTGGCGACGGTGGATCGGAGCGTTTCTGCATTGGCCCTGGCTGCTTGTTCAGTTGACGTTGCGACGGTACCGACCGGGCGTTTGACCCGTCAGCCTGCGGAAGGCACGCGTCAAGTGTTCCTGATGGGAGAAGCCACAGCGCAGCGCTATCTCAGCGAGACCTTCCTGGTCTTGCTCGATCAATCGCTTGGCCCGTTCGACACGTGCCGCGATCACATATTGGTATGGTGACTTGCCGGTCGTTGCTGCAAAAGCTCGAACGAACGACTTTGTGCCGATGCCGCACGCGCTGGCCATCGCAGCAAGGGTGATCTCACCCTCAAGATTGGCTTCTATGAAATCCTGAAGGCGCCGAAGTTCGTAGTCAGGCAGCCCAGCGGTCTGAACCTGCCATGGTTCGCTACTCCGGCTGATCGCGGAGACCCTGTTCGCAAGTGCCCGCGCTATCGGATCGATGAAGCGATCTGAATTCGAGACGTTCTCGCAAACCGCCTGCTCAACCGCCTGCGCCAGATGCTGTATAACCACATCCCGTTCCACCAGCAGCGGTGTAACAGCGTGGACAGGAACTAAGTTTGCGCGGAGATAAATATGGAGAGTATCCAGCGCCCCATGCAATCCCACCTCGCACGCATGACCTGCCGGCAGAAAAAAGATGCTTCCTTTTGGTATGCAACGTGAAGTGACGTGCCCGCCGGATGCAAAGGTCGTTTGCACGGGGCCGCTGCGGTGCAACACGATAAGGTCGTCAGCGATCGCTTCGAACCGTCCCTCGAAGGGATTCTCCCTTTGGATCGACGCGTAAATCGAAGACCATCCGTGCCCCTCACTCGTGGCACGAATGTTGGCCCCAAACCGCTGCAGAACGCCGTGGGTATCGGAGCCTCTAAACTCGCGCTTGGCTTCCATCTCGTGCTCCGCGTGTAGTTTGACGGGGCCCGCTGCAGCGCAATATGCGCCTCGTGGTGATGAAGAATAATTCCTTATAACAACAATGCTCTAAGCACGCTATGTCTTCGTTTGGTTACCCCAGAGGAAGCTGCCGTCGATCTGCTCGCCAACGAGCAGGAACTGGGCTGCCTCGAAGCCGATCCCGTATGTTGGTGAATATTATGCGCCACGACACGAGTCCGTTTATCTCCACACTAGCCCCCTCTTTCATCTATCTGGGTTGACGCACACACACGGAATCACACTGGCCGCCGGTACTCATGTTTTTCCCGGCTCCACCAAACCTGACGATGTGTTCGCATCGATCGCCAATCACGGTGTAAATGTTCTAGGCCTCGTGCCCACCTACCTCGCCACACTCCTCGAGAACGCCTCGGGCCATAAGGCAGCACTTCAGCGCATCGAACATGTCGGATACGGAGCGTCGCCGATCAGCGAGCCCCTCTTGCGGCGCGCGATTCAAGAGCTGCCAAACGCCTCTTTTTAACAGGTTTACGGGCAGACGGAAGCCGGAGGTTCCTGCCTGACGCTGCCGCCCGAGGCCCACAGTCTAGAGAAATCGAGGCGTGAGCGACTGAGCATGGCCGGCATTGCGCTCCCCGGATTCGACGTTCGCATCTTCGGCGACGACGACCGGGAATGCATTCCTGGTGAGACAGGCGAAATCGTTGTACGTGGTGAGGGTGTTATGGCTCGCTATTGGCGAGATCCTGCACGCACATCGGAGGTTTTGCGCAACGGTTGGCTGAGAACCGGCGACATGGGCCGTCGCGACGAGGATGGCTATATCGCTGTGGTCAGCCGGTTGAAGGATTTGATCATCACGGGCGGAGAAAATGTCTACGCTGGCGAAGTGGAACGCGTGCTCGAAGCCTTGCCCGGGGTACGGAGCTGCGCGGTGGTCGGCGTTCCAGATCCGTATTGGGGCGAGGCGGTGCACGCCTTTGTCGTGCGCGAGCCGGGCGCTAGACTGACCGAGCCCGACATTAGACAGTTCTGCCGATCCCATATCGCCGCATACAAATGCCCCAAAAGAGTATGGGTCGACGACAAACCACTGCCCTTGACGGGAGTGGGTAAGATCATGAAGAGCAAGCTTCGGGAGCAAGCGCTCGCATTGATCAAGAAAGGCTGCTTCGACCATTCTCAGCAAGCCTACAACCTCGTCCGCCTGAGTGAAGAATGAGCGTCCGGAACGGCAGAGCCTTCGGCCCTCAGGGGGACGTTTCTTGCGAGATATGCGCATACTGGCGGCGATGGATTTCTACTGGCGCCAGCGCGACTCTCCGCCGAAGGGCTGAGAGACGGGTGGGTTCATACCGGTGATGTCGCTCGTGTGGACGAGCGCGGGTAGATGTTCATCGTCTATCGCAAGAAGGACCTCATCATCTCCGGCGGATTCAATGTCTTTCCACGAGAAGTGGAAGATGCTCTGACCAGTTGTCCGGGAGTAAGAATGGTTGCAGTAGCCGGTTTGCCTGACGATTATTGGGGCGAAGCTGCCTTTGTTCGACCGCTTCCGCGTGGTCACACTGGCGCTGCCCTCGCGCGACCATCTCGACGCCTTGTTGCTGGCGATCATCGCCGACCTCGCCCGCGCCGCGGCCCCGGCGCCCGCTGGATTGCCCCTTGATGGCGATAAACACGCGCGTGATCAAGATCAGCTCGCCGGCTGGATCCTGATCAAGACTTTCTGGCGTCCATCCGCGATCTGATGGACCGTTGACAACGCTGTTATAGCCCTTAGCGTATTTCCACAACGACCGCGAAAAGGTCGCCGGAACGCGAGGGCGGAGGGGACATGCAGCTTCAGGAATTCAGAACCTGGATGCCTGAGATCTGGGGCCGGACGTGTTTCGACGAGTGGGCGGGGCGCCTGCAGTCTGTGTGTGGCAGCTTTAATCCGCAGCCCGTTCGCGAGACGGACATCGTCAGGGGCGGCACGTCGGTCATTTCCGCTGCCGGAATGGAGGTCGTGCAGGTCGCGGCGGACGTCCACGCCGTGTCGCGAGAACAGCGCGACATCCGGCTCGACGGACGCGAACACATGTTTCTCCTCCTCCAGCTCGAAGGCACGTGTGGGATCGAGCAATTCGGTCGCCAGACTGCGATCACTCCCGGCGAGTGCATCCTGGTCGATTCCGCGCGCCCGGTTAAATTCCATTTCGATGGCCTCTTCAGTAATCACCTGTCAGTCCACCTGCCGCGACAATTGCTGCTGTGCGAGCACATCCATGAAATTGAAATTTCGCATCGCCTCGCCGCCGACGATCCGATGTCGATCATGTTGCGAGCCTTGGTCACCAAGATGCTGCATACGAGCGCGACCGATCACCGGGCACCACACCTCAGGCAATTGCTCCTGCAAGCGATCCGCAATGCATTTGCGCCGGCTTCCTTTGAGCAATCCGCTATCCCGAACGAGCGCTGCGAGGAGCGATTGGAGCTTGCGCAAGTGCTGATCGACCGCCACCTCACCGAGAGCGCCTTGTCTCCGCACTGGATCGCCAGCAAGCTCGGAATATCGCTACGCACGCTACAGGTCGATTTTGCATCGCTCGGCGTGACCGTCACCTCCTTCATTCGTGACCGCCGCCTGCGGCTCGCGCGGGATCGCCTGGTCGAGATGCGATGCGGCTCCGAGACCGCGACCATCGCCGAGATCGCCCTCGCCTCGGGATTCAACGACATCTCCTACTTCAACAGGTGCTTCAAGAAGGCGTTCGACTGCTCGCCTACGGACCTCGCCCGCAATTGATCAACCTGCGCCCGAGTCCAACTCCCGCCGCGCTATTTTCCAAGACAGGGATCATGGCCACGCCGCAACTTTGACGGAACACGGTTTCCGTCAAAGACACAGGATATGGGCAATGGCAGAGGCACCCACGGCCGAGTTCTGGAAGGACATCAACCCGATCCAGAAAGTTTTCAAGCCCGACGCCCTACCCGACGCCTACGTTTCCAACGCACCGATCGACGATGAGCGCTACTACGTTCCATTCAGTGAGACGGTCTCGTCACGGCCGCTGTGGATCTCGCCAACGCAGAACAAATGGTGCGACATCCTCTGGGCAAAGAAGGCCGGGCTCGTCAACCGCCACTATCACCCGCACGAGGTGTTCGCCTACACGATCTCGGGAAAGTGGGGCTATCTCGAGCACGACTGGACGGCCACCGCCGGCGACTTCATTTATGAAAGCCCCGGCGAGAGCCACACACTAGTCGCCTACGATCATCCCGAACAGATGCGCGTCTTCTTCATCGTCAGCGCGCCGCTGATGTGGCTCGACGACAGCGGCAATACGACCGGCTATTTCGATGTTCATAACTACATCGAACTCTGCAAGGCGCACTACGAGAAGGTCGGCCTCCGCGCCAGCGAGATCACAAAACTGTTCCGCTGAGGCCGGCGCCGCTCGCCCGCGCGGCCACGGCTCTTCGCCTCATGCGCTCATGCCGCCATCGACCATCAGGCGCAAGCCGGTCGTGAAGCGACTTTCGTCCGAGGCCAGATAAAGCACGGATTGCGCGACTTCCTCCGGCGTGCCGTGCCGGCCGAGAGGAATCATCGCATTGAAGAATTCCGCCCCGTCACGCTTGATGACGTTGGCAAGGTCAGCTTCCACCGAGTGCTGGAAGGAGTTGTCGATCGGGCCAGGATGGATCGTGTTGACACGGATTCCGCGCGGCGCGAGTTCCTTGGCGAGGCACCGCATCAATCCGATCTGCGCGTGCTTGGCGACGATATAGCCGTAGACGCCGGGATCTCCGCGCACGCCGGCCACGCTCGAAGTGATGATCACGCTACCGCCGTCGCGCATACGCGGCGTCGCGTGCTTGCAGAGAAGGAACGCTCCCTTGACGTGAACGCTGTAGACAGTGTCGAATACGACCTCCGGGTAGTCGGCGATCGGCGCGACCGAGCCGAAATTGCCGGCGTTGCTGAACAAGACATCGATCGGTCCCAGCCTCTCCGTCACCTGATCGACGGCGTCGGCCACCTCCTGGTCACGGGACACGTCCGCGACGAGCGAGAGCACCGGCGCGCCGCCGAGCCGCTCCACCGCGCGGTCCAGATCGGCCTGCCGCAGGTCGATCAAGGCAACGCGTGCGCCTTCCTCCAGGAACAGACGCGCCGTCGCCGTGCCGACACTCCCAGCACCGCCGGTCACGACACAGACCCTACCCTCAAGACGCTTCATCGCACCCGCATCCCTTTGTTTCGCACCACCAACTCCTCCCCGTCGTCCGCCATCCCCTACGCCAGATAGGCGCTGTGAAGGATGTCGGGATTTCGCACGAGCTCGCCCGGCTCGCCGTGGAAGCAGATCTTCCCTCGCTCCATCACGTAAGCGGCATCCGCGATCTTGAGGGCGATGTGGGTGAACTGCTCGATGAGCAGGACCCCGATGCCCTGCTGCGCGAGCTTCTGGAGCACCGGAACGAGCCGCGCGACGATGACGGGCGCCAAGCCGAACGACAGCTCGTCGGCGAGCAGATAGCGTGGCCTAGAGATGATCGCCTGCGCTAGTGCCAGCATCTGCTGCTGGCCGCCGGACATCGTGCCCGAGCGGGACTGGAGGCGAGCACGCAGCTCTGGAAAGGTATCCAGCGCGGCCTCGATCGCCGGCTTGGCCTCGGCCCGCGGGAGATGGCTTCCGGCCACCTTGAGATTATCCTCGACGCTGAGATCACCGAGCACCTGATGGCCCTCCGGCACCGCGGCAACCCCCAGTGCGCGGATCGCTTCCGGCCGCAGGCCCGCGATCAGCCGCCCATCGACGAGAATCTGACCCGCGGAGACCTGCAACGCGCCGGCGATGCCGAGCACTAGGCTGCTTTTCCCGGCGCCGTTGGCGCCCAGAAGGGCCGTGATCTTGCCAGGTCTCAGCGTGACGTCCACGTCGTGAAGCACAGCCTTGCCGCCGCGCTGAAGATTGACGCCCTTGACTTCGAGCCCGTCGCTCATACGCCCTCCTCGGCGACCCCGAGATAGGCCGCGCGCACCTTCGGATCGGCCAGCACGGCAGCCGTCGGCCCGTAGGCGATCTGCGATCCGAAATCGAGCACCAACGTCGCCACGCAAGTCGCGGAAATCAGGTCGACGTCATGATCGACGAGGAGGACTTGGGCGCCGCAATAGTCGTGGATGCTCCTGATCACGCTCCTCAGATGCTCGCTTTCCTCCTGGGAGAGCCCGGCTCCCGGCTCGTCCATCATGACGAGCCGCGGCCGCCCGACGGTGGCGCGCGCGATCTCGACCATGCGCCGGTCATAGGCGTTGAGGTCTGATCCCATCACGTTGGCCTTGGCCGCCAGATCGACGAAGTTCAGCGCTGCCTCGATCAGCTGCCGTCTCGGACGGCCGTCGGTCGGGACGTTGTCGAGCACCGCAGCGACGTTGCCGGCCGCGGTCAGGTTCTCCACCACCTGCTCGTTCTGGAACGTGCGCCGGATGCCGAAGGCCGCGCGCTTGTGGAGCGCAACGCCATCGAGATTTTCGCCGTCGATCTTCACGGTTCCAGCCGCCGGATGCACAAATCCCGAGAGCACGTTGATCAGCGTGGTCTTGCCCGCGCCGTTCGGTCCCACGAGGCCCGTCACAGGCTCAGGCAAGGTCGCGGTCAGTGCGCTCAATCCCCGCACACCACCGAACAAGACCGTCAGATTGTCGATCTCGATCATGGGGCGGCACCGGATTTGCCGGAAAGTCTCTTTCGAAGCGCCGCGGCGGTATCCTGGATCTGCCCGGCGATGCCTTGCGGTGCCGTTATCAGCGCATGGAGCAGGCCTGCGCCGAATACGATCGTGGCAATGTTTCCATCGACATTGAAATCGTTCAGCAGTGCGGGAAAGCCCCGCAGCATCAGGCCTGCGATGATCGGGCCCATCCAGCTATAGGCGCCGCCGACGATCGTCAGCGCGAACAGCATGATCGACTGGCTGGCCGGAAAAGCGGACCCGTCGAGCTGGCCGACGCCGCCGGCAAGCAAGCCGCCTGCAATCCCCGCAAGGAAGCCGGACAGGGTGAAGGCCCACACCTTGTAGGCGACGATGTGGACACCACCGGCGAGCGCGCAGACTTCGCTGCGGCGTATCATGGCCCAGGCCCGGCCCGGACGTCCGCGCATATGCAGAAACACGAGGCCGTAGCACAGCGCGAGCACGATCATCGCATAGCGGAAATAGGCCTCGTCGGTTGCAGCGAGTTGCGGCCGCGCCATCATGATGCGTGCGCCCGTGCTCTTGCCCAAGATACCGGAACCGCCGTCGGGGAAGCCGAACGCGCTGATGGGCACTTGAATTGCGCCCGCCATCATCAGGGTGATGATCGCAAGATAGAGCCCGCGCATCCGTAACGCCGGCAGGCCGACGACCAGACCGAAGGCGGCCGCGACGACGCCGCCGGTCAGCAGTGCGAGTTCAAAGGGCACGCCGAGACCGTGCGAGATGCGCAGCGCGAACCAGCCGCCGACGCCGAGCAGGCCATATTGGGCGAGCGACACCATGCCGAGCTGGGCGAACAGCAGGCTCACGCTGAGGCTGCCGATCGCGAGCGCCGTCACGGAGATGAAGGTGCGCAGCCAATAGTTCGAGAGGATCTCGGGCAGGACGACGACGATCGCCAGCGCGACGAGAACCGCGGCCACCCGCTTCAACCGCACGCGCTTGGCGTCCACGAGCGACGTGTATGCAAGGGTCTGATCCGTCACGTCGCGCTCACCGGTAAACAAACGTGAACTTGCGCTGCATCCACAGCAACGCAGCAACCGCGAAGACAAAAGGCACCGCCGTGCGGAACGGTCCGACCACCGGCACCGGCGTGAGCAGCGCCTCGCAGACCCCGATGGCGACGCCTCCGGCGACCGTTGCCGGAAGCGAGGAGAACCGCCCGATCACGGCGGCCGAGATCGCGGGGATGACCGCAAAGGTCAGCGTCTGGCCACTGAGGCGCTGGAGGTCCGCGAGCAGAATGCCGCTGACCCCGGCGAGCGATCCCGAGATGATCCAGGCATAGCCGTCGGCACGCAGCACGCGGACGCCGAGCATCGCGCTGAGATCGCGATTGTTGGCGAGCGCCCGCATCTGGAGCCCGAGCCGGCTGCGGGCGAGGAAGACCATCACAGTCACGGTCGCAAGCACGGCGAGCGCGAAGGCGACGGCCCGCGTCGCGGTGATGCGCACGCCGATCAGTTCAAAACTCATCGTGTCGGTCGGCAGCCGCAGCCGCCGCGGGAGCTCGCCCCACACATAGCCCATGAAGCCGAGCAGGATCAGCGCGACGCTCAAGGTCGCGACCGCCCGCATCACGGGATCGCTGAACGCCAGCCGCGGCGCCAGCACGCGGCCATAGAGGAACGCCAGCACGGTCGACACCATCACGCCGGCGCACCAGGCCAGCGGCCCCGGCCATCCATTCTCGACGATGGACCAGGAGACGAAGGCAGCCAGGGCGCCAAGCGCGCCCTGGCTGAAATTGACCACGCCCGATGCCCGGTAGAGCACGACGATGCCGACGGCCGACAAGACGTAGGTCGCAGCCGTTGCGAGCCCCGAGACGAAGAAAGGCGTAAAGTCAGGCATGACGGTTCAGTTCGAAATGCCGATGGTCTTCTCGTAGGCGCGGACGTCGTCGAGCTCCGGATCCTGCGCGTCGATGCACTGCCCCTTCGGCAAGAGCTTGCCGTCCTTGACCTGCGCCACCGGGCCGGTGTGGTTGGCGTTGTGCCGCGGACCGTCACCGACGTACCAGGGCGCGCAGAGAATATCGCTCTCGAACCGCTTCACCGAACGCAGCGCCGCGGTCACCGACTTGCGGTCGATCTTGCCGGGATCCATCTTGAGCAGGGTCTCGGCAGTCACGCGCGCCGCAAGATAGCCGGCCTGCGAGAAGGTGTCGCGCGGATCGCTCTTCTGGCCATACTGGTCCATCACCGCGAGCCAGTTGTTCATGTCAGGCGTGTTGGCGTCGGCCGCCTTCAACTCCATGTCCACGGTGACCTTGCCGTCCCAGTACTTGCCGATCGCGCGCGGGAAATCGAGGTTGTAGAGCGAGGCTGGCCCGGTCCAGTGCAGCTTGTCCGCAAGCCCCTGCTCCTCGGCCGCGGCGAAGATTGGCACCGCCATTCCCTTCGGCGTGGCGACCGAGACGGCGTCGGGCTTGAAGGCCATTGCTTCAAGAACCAGCGAGGTGGCGTCGAGCGAGCCCGGATCGAAAGTGATGATCTTGCCGTCGCCGCCCTGCTTCTTGATCCAGCTCACCGCACCCGTGCACGACCATTCGCCGACGTTCGGAATGTTGGGTGCGATGCAGACGATGCGCTTGATCTTGCCGGGATGGGTCGCGGCAAGGTCCATGATCGCCTTGGTGTTGCTCACCCGCGGTCCGGCGTTGGTGGGCGCGTAGTTCTTCTGGAAGAAGCAGTCACGGGGCACGCCGACGCCGGCGATGACCATGATGTCTTCCTTCTCGTAGATGCCCTGGTTGGCACCGCAGTCGACGAAGCTCATATTGCCGACGAGGGCGACCGCGCCCTGATCGCGAATGAGCTTGGCTGCGAGTTGCGACGACTGCTCCGGATTCCAGGCGTCGTCCTGCATCAGGTACTTCACCGGCCGGCCGTTGATGCCGCCATTGGCATTGAGACACTTGAAGTACGCAGCCGCCGCAAGCCCCGACGAGCTGAAATTGTCCGGCCCGGTGACACTGACGATGCCGCCGATGATGATCGGCTCGCCCGCCGCAGCCTTGCCGTTGCTGAGCCCACACTTGGCATCCCCGGCCTGAGCTTGGCCGCCGGACGCGATCGCGGCAATCGCAACCGCCGTCAGGGCAAACAACGAAGTTTTCCATCGCATGACGATCTCCTCCCCCAATCTGACATCGGGCTGTCTTTGTGATGATGGCCTGCCCGTTCTGCGCGTCAGGCCTTTTGTCCCACCTTGACCCTATTCAGAATCCCGTGGGACCGTCTTGGACTCCGGCGCAGGCCGTCTAGGACACATGCGCAAGGCGAGGCACGGTCTGTCACGACCGCTGCAAGTTGCCTGTCGGAATGGCGATGACGGCCGCCTGCGGCCTGCCAAGCGCCGGGATATGGCGCCGGACCATCACCAGCGCGACGAAGACTAGAATCATCGCGCCGCCAAGCATCACCAGATACGCCGCAGCGCCCCCTGCGGTGATAACGGCAGCACCCGCGAACGCGCTCAGGATCGCACCAAACCGGCCGAATGCCAGCGCGGACGCCGTCCCCGTCGCACGCACCGCGGTCGGATAGACATAGGCGCACAGCGCGAACATCGTCGACTGCACCGCGTTGACGAACAGGCCGTGCACGCCAAGTCCGGCGATCAGCAGCGAGGTATGATCCCTGGTTCCGAGCTGCTCGAGAACGAGAGCGCTTGCAGCGCCGCCGGCACAGCACACCAGGAGCGGCCAGCGGGAGCCGAAGCGCGCGATGGCCACGGCGCAGCACAAGGCGCCGAACACCCCGCCCATATTGTAGGCGGTGAGCCCCGAGGCGGCGACCGCCACGTCGAGCCCTTCCGACGCCAGCATCGTCGGCAGCCAACTGAAGGCGCTGTAGACTGCGAGCAGGCACATGAAGAAAGCGCACCAGATCGCGACCGTGTCGCGGGCGAGCCCATCCTTGAATAGTGCGCCCACGCCCCTGCGCTGCTCCACACTCTGCTCGACCCGATCGCTGAAGGCGGCGTCGGCCGGGCTCGGCCGCGACATCCGCGCAAGCAGGCGCGCCAGCTCGCTCCAGCGCGCCGGGCGCCGAACCAGGAAGCGCGGCGATTCAGGCAGCCCGAGCAGCAGCAACAGGCTCAGGACCAGCGGCAACGACCCGCCGACGAAGAATAGCGTCCGCCAGCCGTGCGCGGGCAACACGGCGCTGGCGAACAGTCCCGCGAGCATTCCGCCCAGCGGCACGCAGACGATCGTCGCCGTCACCGCCAGAGTCCGGTGGCGCTGCGGCGTGAACTCCGCGGTCATCGTTGTCGCCGTCGGCAGCGCTCCGCCGATACCAAGTCCCGCGATGAAGCGAAGCGCGGCGATCGTGGCCAGGTCGGGCGCCAGGCCGATTGCCGAGGTCGCGACACCGAACACGAGCACGCTACCGATGACGGCCCAGCGACGACCGAAGCGGTCCGCGAACAGACCTGCGGATGCGCTGCCCATCGCCATGCCGATCAAACCGGCCGCCACCACCGGCGCGAAGGCGCCCCGGGTGACGCCCCATTCCTTGATGATCACCGGAATGGCAAATCCGATGAGCTGTCCGTCGAACCCGTCCATCACGATCGACAGCGCGGCGAGCAGGACAACGATCGTCTGGAAGCCCGTGAACGGCCCCTCATCGAGCGACTGGCCGACGTCTATTGCGGTGGACGCGTGTGTACCAGGGAGATTCATGATTTGAGTCTTCCGTTGAAAGGGGAATTTGCATCCGGCTTCGCTGTCTGCCCGCGGTCCCGGAAGTCTCCGGGAACGCGACGCAGCGCGCCGAGGTTTGTTGCAGGCGCTTGGGCCTGCTTGTGGTCGTCGACGTCAGAACGGATAGTGACGTTGGGTCGTCTGCATGGTGATCCAGCGAAGCTCGGTGAACTCGGCAATGCCGGCTTTTCCGCCGAACCGTCCAAAGCCTGAGTCCTTGACGCCGCCAAACGGCATCTGAGCCTCGTCGTGCACGGTCGGCCCGTTGATGTGGCAAATGCCGGACTCGATCTTCGCGGCGACGCGCAAGCCTCTAGCGGAATCCCGGGTGAAGACGGCCGACGACAGCCCGTAGGCGTTGTCGTTGGCGCACGCGATCGCCGCCTCCTCTCCCTTGACGCGGACGATCGGTTTGACGGGACCGAAGGATTCCTCGCTGTAGATCCGCATGTCAGGGGTCACGTGGTCGAGCAGCGTGGCGGGCATCAGCGTCGACTCCGCCTTGCCGCCGCACAACAGCCTCGCGCCCTTGGCGAGCGCATCGTCGATCAGCGCGTTGCAGCGATTGACGGTCGCCATGTCGACGACCGAACCCAGCACCACGGGGCCCTTTCGGGGATCGCCCAGCGGCAGCTTCCCCGCCTTGTCGGCCAACCGCTGGACGAACGCATCGGCGACGGCCTCGTCCACGATGATCCGTTCCGTCGACATGCAGATCTGCCCGGAATTGGCAAACGCGCCGAAGGCGGCGCCGTTGACCGCCGCGTCGAGATCGGCGTCGTCGAGGACCACGAGCGGCGCCTTGCCGCCGAGCTCGAGCACAACAGGCTTCAGGTACTTGGCGCAGACCGCGGCGATGATCTTACCGACACGGGTCGAGCCGGTGAAATTGACGCGGCGAACCGCCGGCTCGGCGATCATCGCCTCCACGACGGCGGCGGCATCCTTCGGCGCATTGGTGACGTAGTTGACGACGCCCGGGGGGAAGCCGGCCTCGCGAAATGCCTCGACGATCAGACCATGCGTCGCCGGGCAGAGCTCTGACCCCTTCAGAACCACCGTATTGCCGCAGGCCAGCGGTAACGCGATCGCGCGCACGCCGAGGATAACGGGCGCGTTCCAGGGCGCCATGCCGAGAACCACGCCGGCCGGCTGGCGCACGCCCATCGCGAGACTTCCCGGCACGTCGGACGGGATGAGCTCGCCGCCGATCTGCGTCGTCATTGCGGCGGCCTCGAGCAGCATGCCGGCAGCGAGATGGACGTTGAAGCCGCTCCACAGCGCCGACCCGCCGGTCTCGGCAGCAAGGGCCGCCGCGAAGGCATCGGCCTTGGCCTCGAGACAATGCGCAGCCTTGGTCAGAAGCGCGCGCCGCTCCGAGGGACCGGTCGCGGACCAGGCCGGAAAAGCGCGCGCCGCGGCATGCACGGCCGCGACGGCATCGGCCGCTGTTGCAGCGGGGGCCCGTGTCGCCACGGTCGAATCGAGCGGGTTCTTGCGTTCAAAGGTGGCAGCATCGGCGGCTTGCCGCTTCTCGCCGTCGATCAGCATGGAAATCGCATTCATGGTCTTCTCCCTGGTTGTCTCAGCTCGTCCGGACGAAAGGCGATCGTCGACCGCGACGTCGATCAGCATCGGTCGATTGGACGCGAAGGCGGTCTCCAGAGCGTCGTGCAAGGCTTCGGCGCCGCGGACGCGGACCGCGCGACAGCCCATTCCCGTTGCGATCGCCACAAAGTCGAGGTCCGGCAGGTCGGTGCCCTGAACCGGCTCCTGCGACGCGAAACCGAACGCGGGGGCGAAATCCTGCAGCGCGGCGTAGCGCCCGTTGCTCAGGATCACGAAGGTGATCGGAAGCGCCAACCGGGTCGCACTCCAGAGTGACTGAATCGAGTAGAGGCTCGAGCCGTCGCCGATTACGCCGATGACCCGCCGTCCCGGCTTTCCCAATGCCACGCCGACAGCCGCCGGCATCCCGTAGCCGAGGCCGCCGCTGTCCATGGTGTAGAAGCCCTCGCTGCGCAGGATCGGCAAGTGGGCCTGCATCACCGGCCGGGCGCTCGGCGCCTCCTCCACGATGATGCTTTCGGCCGGCCTCATCTCTGCGAGCGACTGCAGAACATAGGCCGTCGACAGCGGGGCCGTGGGTCTCGCTCTCGGTGCGGCCGCGCGGGTCGGAGGGGCCACGCGCACCGGCGGCTTCGCCCGCGCAAGCAGATCGATGAGACCGAGCCGGATGCTGCCGACGGCGGCCATCCCCTCCGGCGTCCAGGAGGCGGTGGTGGGATCGTCAGTCAACTGGACAAGCTTCGCGCCCGGCGGCACGTGCGGTCCTGATCCTTCGACGTGATAGGTGAAGGCCGGCGCGCCGATGGCGAAGACGAGGTCGGCGCCGGCGAGCAGGCCAACGATCTTTTCCCGCATGGCCGGAAGGAAGCCTGCAAACAGGCGATGGTTCTCCGGAAAGCTGCAACGGCCGGTCATCGGGGCGACGAAGACTCGGGCGTTGTGCGCTTCTGCCAGGCGCACCACGTCGTCGTACGCCGAGTCCCGGTCGACGGCGCCCCCGACGACGAAGACCGGCCGCGTCGCGCGGTCGAGGGCCCGGGCCATCTGGTCGAGGACGATCGGGTCCGACCGAATTTGCTGGCTGACCAGGCGGACCGGCAGGAATTCCGCCGGACGATCCCAGTCGTCCACGGGCACCGAGACCAGCACAGGCCCCCGCGGCGGCATCATGGCAAGGTAATAAGCGCGCGCAATCGCATGCGGCACGTCCTCTGCACGCGCGGGTTCGACGCTCCATTTCACATACGGTTTCGGAAGCTCGGTCGCCTCGCGCGAGGCGAGAAACGGATCGAAGGCGAGCATGGAGCGCGCCTGTTGGCCCGCCGTGATGACCATCGGTGTGCGGTTCTTGAACGCGGTGAAGATGTTGCCCATCGCGTTGCCGACGCCCGCGGCCGAATGCAGATTGACGAATGCGGCATTGCAGGTTGCCTGCGCGTAGCCGTCCGCCATTCCCACGACGACGGCCTCCTGAAGGCCGAGGACATAGCGGAAGTCATCCGGAAAATTGCGGAACAGCGGCAGTTCCGTCGACCCCGGATTGCCGAACACCGTCGTCATCCCGAACCGGCGCATCAGGTCACAGACGGCGTCGCGGACCGTGACTGGCGCCGCGTCCGAATGCACTCCGTGGATCGCGGAGCGTATGGCTTCCTGCATTGGACGTTTCCTGTGGTTCTCGACCGCGCTCTTGACGCTGTTCTTGGCGGCTACTTTCGGCCGCCCCCACCATGGAAATAAGCCACTTGTTTGAAAATTGCCTTTTTGCAGAAAAGTCATTACCTTTCTGCATGACATTCGATCTCAAGCAGCTCAACGCCTTCGCCACGATCGTCTCGGCCGGCAGTCTCGGCCGGGCCGCCGAGACGCTGCATGTCACGCAGCCGGCGCTCAGCCGCACCGTGCGGCGGCTCGAGCAGCAGGTCGGCGCGCCACTGTTCGAGCGGCATTCGAAGGGAATGCAGCTCACGGCGGTCGGGAGCGCGCTGCTTCCACATGCAACGCTCCTACTGCGCGAGGCCGAAAACGCCACGGAAGAACTCAACGCAATGCGCGGGCTGGCGAAGGGAACGATCCGCGTCGGCGCCGTCGGCAACATCGCGAGCCTCATTCTGCCGCTGGCGATAGGGGCCGTCCTGAAGAAGTGGCCCCAGCTCACCGTCTTCGTCATCGAAGGCGTATGGGACCGCCTAGCCGAAGGGCTCATCAAACACGAGATCGATCTGGCGCTGAGTGCTACGGCCGAAGCACCGGACGAGATCGAGGCCATCGCCGACTGCCGCTGGCAGGACCAGAGCAATGTCGTAGCGGCCACCAATCACCCGCTGCGCAGGAAGCGGAAGCTGATCCTGAAAGACACGATGAACGAGCAGTGGGCGATCACGCCGCGCGGCACCGCACCCTACCAGCACATGCAACAGGTGTTCCGCGCGCACGGTCTCGGGCTGCCCAACATCGTGGTCGAGACCAGGTCGATCATCGTCCTGAAGAGCCTCGTCACCCGCTCCGGCTTTCTCGGCTGGATGCCGGAGTCGATCTACGACGCCGAGCGCCGCGCTCGCCTGGTGGACGTCCTGGACATCCCGGGTGCTACAAGTACCAGGACGCTGACCGCCTTCAAACGCCGACAAGGCATATTGCCCGCGCCCGCGGCTAAGCTGCTTGAGGAGCTCCGGCGACTGGCCGCGCGTCCCGCGAGATGGTAACGCAGCCTGCGCGCCCAGGGCGCCTGTCGACGCGTCGGCCAGAAGATCGGATATCCTGTTCGGCGCTCAAGGATTCGATTGCATGGCGAAAACACGTTCCTGTCGCGGGCACCAACCCATCGCTGAATTCCAATCCTTCAGATATCCCTTAAACCCTCGAAACGATTGAGCGGCGGCCGTTTTGCGTGACCCAAGCGTGACCCGGGCTGAACCATCAAGTGGCTGAAATTTTAGGAGATTTGGTGGGCGCACCAGGGCTCGAACCTGGGACCCGCTGATTAAGAGTCCGAAATTGTCCCATTTGCACTCGCAAGCCACCGATTGCCGCATCAACCGAGATGCAGCGCTTCTCGAACGGCAGATTTCGCATACACCTTGGATTCATCGGCCGATCCGAAGGCCTGGAGCACTCACGAGCACCGCATTCAAAATATGCCAAAGCGCAAGATCGACAAGCTCGCTCGCGCGAGAGCACGGCCCGATCCTGCGCAATGGGACGATGACGAAGTGATGACTCTCGTCGAGGCCGCGGTCGTTTTCTTTCCGCACGGTCCATTGACCTTATCTTCGTTGCGCAGGGCCGCAGCCGCTGGGACTCTTGAAATCGCCAAAGTGGCAGGCAAAGATCTGACCACCCCTCGCGCTATTCGCAAATTGGTCAAGCCATCATGCCGGGCCGTAAAGCCAAGCCCCCACGCCTCTGGTTCCGAGAGGATGATGAAACCTGGATCATCCTCGACCGCGGCCGGCAAATCCGCACAGGCTGCGGCCGCGACGACATTGACGGCGCTGCGAAGGCGCTCGAAAACTACATCGGCGAGCGACATACCAGCACAATCGGCGCCACTGACCCCCGCGTCCTCGCCATAGCTGACGTCCTCACGGCTTACGAAATTTCAAAGCGCCCTAAGGACAAGAGTGACCAGCGGGCATGGGCCCAGCACGACCTGCTGCTCATTCGTTTGCTAGATCTCAATAACTTCTTTGGCGACAAGACGGTCGGCGAACTCAAGGCTCAGCTTTGTCGCGATTTCGTAGACTGGTCTACTGGCACGCCGAACGACAACAACAGGAAAGCCGGCATCCAGCCCCGCGACGGTACTGTCTCGGACCAGACCTCGCGACGTCGACTCGAGGACTTGCGGGCTGCAATTAACGCTTATCACGCGGAACACACGCTTAACGTGGTGCCAAAGATTACCCTGCCTCCAAAGGCGGAGGGGCGTCACCGATGGTTGACACGCAATGAAGCCGCCCGCTTGCTCGGCGCTGCGATTGGCTACGTGTGGGACAATGAGCGGGAGACTTGGAAACGCAGGGAAGATGGCAAGCTCATGAGACGTGAGCGATGGATTATCCGTCGTCGCTATCCGGCTGCTCGCTTCACTCTGGTTGGCATGTACAGCGCCCGCCGCGAAGAGACGATCCGCCGAACGCAGTGGCTACCGACAACGACCCATCCCTGGATGAATCTGGACGCGATGGTTTACCAAGGCAAGGGGGCTTTGGAACGGTCAACCAAGAAGCGACGCCCGCCCGCAAAGATTGCCAGCCGGCTACGCCCTCACTTGGTCCGTTGGCGCAAGATCGACCAGACGCGCTCGTCCGAGCTGCGAGCGGCGGGCCTTTTGAAAGATGGCGATCAGATTCGCTTCGTCGTCAACCGCATGCACGATGGCCAGCCGCTTGCTGGCAAGATCAGATCGGCTTGGGAGGGGATCCTGGAGGATGCCGGGCTAGGCGATGACGTGGTTCGCCACTCCTTGCGCCACACCGCGGCGACCTGGCTCATGCAGGCAGGTGTTGATATGTGGGAAGCCGCTGGCTGGCTTGGTATGACCGTGGAGCAGCTCGAGGCCAACTACGGCCATCACCATCCAGATTTCCAGGAGGAGGCTGCAGAGGCGTTTGGGGGAAGGCGCTGAGCTGAACCCTATTCGCCGTGGGCTATTCGTGCCCGGAGGTCAGCCAGAATAAGCTCGTAGGTCCGGAGGGAGGACTTGTGGTGCTTGACCATGTCCTGCGTGACGTCCCGCCAAGGCCCATTTCCTTCGCGTTCCCCGATTGTCATTTTCCCGGCTTCCAGCGGCGCCAGATCGTCCCGGATCTGCTTTATCTGCTCCTCGACGTCCTTGGCGTACGCCTTGAGATCGACCGGCATGGCTGCCGTGCCTCAAATCATTGCGCATTTCATTGCGCCCGAAAAACATAGAAACTATAAGTACTTGAAATAATGGTCGGAGTGGCAGGATTCGAACCTGCGACCCCTGCGTCCCGAACGCAGTGCTCTACCGGGCTGAGCCACACTCCGACAAGAGGCCGGCTTATAGCGTTGGGTTTGGCGCACCGCAAGCGGCCGAGTTGAGGAATTTTATCCCTGTGAAAACGGGTCTTGAAACGCTGATTCTACCGGCTGGCGACGCCGCCGCAGGGACCGCCGCCCGGACGCTGGCGGCCGGCGGGCTGGTCGCGTTTCCGACCGAGACGGTCTACGGGCTCGGCGCGGACGCCGCCAATGCCACCGCGATCGCCCATCTTTATGCCGCCAAGGGGCGCCCGGCCTTCAATCCGCTGATCGCCCATGTCGCGGACATTGCCGCCGCGCAGGCCATCGGGCGGTTCGACGCGCGCGCCTTGAAGCTGGCGCAGGCGTTCTGGCCGGGGCCGCTGACGCTGGTGGTGCCGAAGACGGACGGCTGCCCGGTGGCGGATCTCGCCACCGCCGGGCTCGACACGGTCGCGATCCGCATTCCCGCCCACCCGGTGGCGCAGGCGATCCTGCGTGCCTTTGGCGGGGCCGTGGTGGCACCGTCGGCGAACATCTCCGGCCACGTCTCGCCGACGCTGGCCGCCCATGTCGAGAGCGACCTTGCGGGGCGGATCAACCTGATCGTCGATGGCGGGCCGGTCGCGGTCGGCGTCGAATCCACCATTGTCGGCTGCTTCGACGCGCCGATGCTGCTCCGGCCCGGCGGACTGTCGCGCGAGCGGATCGAGGCCGTGCTCGGCGCAGCCCTGGCGCGGCCGCCGGCGGAGGCCGAGAGCGACGACAGCCAGCCGCTGGCGCCGGGCATGCTGGCCTCGCATTACGCGCCGCGCGCCAATGTGCGGCTCCGCGCGCAGGACGTTGCGCCGGGCGAAGCGCTGCTGGCGTTTGGCCCCGCGCGGCTGCCCGGCGTTGACGCTGCTACGGCCGTCATGAATTTGTCGCCCACCGGTGATCTCGATGAAGCCGCCGCCAATCTGTTCGGCTATCTTCGCACCCTCGATGCGAAGGGCCCACGGACGATCGCGGTGATGACGATCCCCGAGGAAGAACTTGGCGAAGCGATCAACGACCGGCTGCGCCGGGCTGCGGTGGCGAGATAAGAGCGAAGTAGAGACGAGACAATGAACATCAATAAATCTGCCACTCCTCCGCTTGCGCCCGAGCTGATCGAACAATTCCGCAAGATCGTCGGCGACCGCCACGCGATTACCGATGCGGCCGACATCGAGGCTTATGTCACCGAGGAGCGCAACCTGTTCCACGGCCGCTCGCCGCTGGTGCTGCGGCCGGGATCGACCGCGGAGGTCGCCGCGATCTGCAAGCTCGCTTCCGCGCACAGAATCGCGCTGGTGCCGCAGGGCGGCAATACCGGCCTCGTCGGCGGCCAGACCCCGCACAATGGCGAGGTGGTGGTGTCGCTGCGGCGGCTGGACAAGATCCGCGAGGTCGACACCGCCTCCAACACCATGACCTGCGAGGCCGGCGTGGTGCTGCAGATCGCGCAGCAGAAGGCCGCCGACGTGGACCGACTGTTTCCGCTGTCGCTCGGCGCGGAAGGCAGCTGCACCATCGGCGGCAATCTCTCGACCAATGCCGGCGGCACCGCCGCGCTCGCCTATGGCGTCGCGCGCGAGATGGCGCTCGGGCTCGAGGTCGTGCTCGCCGACGGTCGCGTGCTCAACGTGCTCTCGAAGCTGAAGAAGGACAACACCGGCTACAATCTGCACAACCTCTTCATCGGCGCCGAAGGCACGCTCGGCATCATCACGGCGGCGACGCTGAAGCTCTTCCCCAAGCCGCGGGTGGTCGAGACGGCGTTCGTCGGGCTGAAGTCGCCGGCCGCGGCGCTCAAGCTGCTGACGATCGCGCAGGGCGAAGCCGCCAACGCGCTGACGAGCTTCGAGCTGCTGTCGGAGATGGCGGTCGACTTCTCGGTCCGCCACGGCATCGACGTGCGCGATCCGCTTGAAGCAAAACATCCCTGGTACGTGCTGATGGAATTGTCCGCAGCCAGCGAGGATGCCCGCACGCCGCTGGAGGCGATCCTGACCCGCGCGATGGAGGAGGAGATCGTCGACGACGCCGTGATCGCGGCCAACCTCACCCAGCGCAACGGCTTCTGGAAGCTGCGCGAGGAGATGTCGTCAGCGCAGAAGCCGGAGGGCGGCTCGATCAAGCATGACATCTCCGTTCCCGTCGCCGCCGTGCCCGCCTTCATCGACGAAGCCAATGCCGCGGTCGTGAAACTGATCCCGGGCGCGCGGCCGGTGCCGTTCGGCCATCTCGGCGACGGCAATCTGCACTACAATGTCAGCGAGCCGATCGGCGCCAACACCGCGGATTACCTGGCGCGCTGGCACGAGATGAATGCGGTCGTGTTCGAGATCGTGCTGCGCATGGGCGGCTCGATCTCCGCCGAGCACGGCATCGGCGTGCTCAAGCGCGACGAGCTGCCCGAGGTGAAGGACAAGACCGCGATCGAGCTGATGCGGTCGATCAAGGCGATGCTCGATCCGCTCGGCATCATGAATCCGGGGAAGGTACTGTGAGCATGTCCCTCACGATCGACGCGATCAGCGACGCCGACGTCGAACCGGTCGTCGCGCTGTGGCAGCGCTGCGGCCTGACGCGCCCCTGGAACGACCCGCATGCCGACATCGCGCTGGCGCGGCGGCGCGACAACTCGACCGTGCTGGTCGGCCGCGGTGGCAGCGCGATCGTCGCCACCGTCATGGTCGGCCATGACGGCCACCGCGGCTGGGTCTATTACGTCGCCGTCGATCCCGATGGCCGCAAGCGCGGTTTTGGCCGGGTGATCATGGCGGCGGCCGAGGACTGGCTGCGCCAGGCGGGCATCGCCAAGCTCCAGCTCCTGGTCCGCCGCGAGAACGCGCAGGCCAATGCGTTCTACCAATCGCTGGGCTTCGAGGAATCCACCTCGGTGATGTTCCAGAAGTGGCTCGACGGCCGCGAGCAGCCCCGTTAGTTCTCACCCGGAAAACAGCAATGACCATTTCCGACCGCGTCCGCATCAAGGACGTCCGCGTGCTCTCGGACAACTGGACCATCCTGAAGAACACGACGTTCGAATACCGGCGCGCCAATGGCGAGTGGCAGACGCAGCACCGGGAAACCTATGAACGCGACAACGCCGCCGCCGTGCTGCCCTATAATCGCGCACGGCGCACGGTAATCCTGGTGCGCCAGTTCCGCCTGCCGGCGTTCATCCGCGGCTACGACGATCTCCTGATCGAGGCGGCCGCCGGCGTGCTCGACGATGCCTCTCCCGAGGTGCGCATTCGCGCCGAGGCCGAGGAGGAAACCGGCTATCGCCTGCACCACGTCCACAAGGTGTTCGAGGCCTTCATGAGCCCCGGCGCCATCACCGAAAAACTGCATTTCTTCGTCGCCGAATACGAGCCGGAGATGCGCGTCAGCGACGGCGGGGGCCTCGAGCATGAGGGCGAGGACATCGAGGTGCTGGAGCTTTCCATCGACGAGGCGCTGGCGATGATCGCGGACGGACGGATCATCGACGCCAAGGCGATCATGCTGCTGCAATACGCGGCACTGCATATTTTCAGATAACTCGCGCGCTGCCTTCTTCCCTTCTCCCCTTGCGGGAGAAGGTGGCGCGAAGCGCCGGATGAGGGGTTACTTTCATGAGCTCAGTTGCGCGCAGAGAGATACCCCTCACCCGTCTCGCCGCTTCGCGGCGAGCCACCCTCTCCCGCAAGGGGAGAGGGGAAAGAGCTCGGCTGGCTCTATCAGCGCTGCAATTCTGTCCTGCGCCGCCCCTCCCCCCGTTGAGCTAATCGCCGACTATCTCTAGTCTGGCCCTAACCAAGAACCAGGAGACGCGCCCCATGTCCGCTTCGCGCGACGACGAATTCGGCTTTGCGCCCGACTATGACTCTCCCGTCCCTTACATGCAGCGCACCCGGGACTATTACGCCGCAATCGGCTACACCACGCCGTACCGCTGGGCGCATCACACCGAGGCGCCGTTCCAGCCGCTGAAGAAGCAGCTTTCGCAATCGCGCGTCACCATCATCACCACGGCTGCGCCGTTCGATCCGACCAAGGGCGACCAGGGACCGGGCGCGGCGTATAACGGCAGCGCGAAATTCTACCAGGTCTATGACGGCGACACCGCCGAGCGGCACGATTTGCGCATCTCGCATATCGGCTACGACCGCAAGCACACCTCGGCGACCGACAGCGGCACCTGGTTTCCGCTGCCGCAGCTCCTGAAGGCATCCGCCGCGGGCCGGATCGGCGAAGTGGCGCCGCGCTTCTTCGGCGCGCCGACCAATCGCAGCCATCGCGTCACCCTCGACACCGACGCGCCTGAGATTCTGGCGCGCTGCCTTGCCGACAAGGTCGATGCCGCGGTGCTGGTGCCGAACTGCCCGGTCTGCCACCAGACCACCGCGCTGGTGGCGCGGCACCTGGAGCGGAACGGCATTCCGACCGTGATCATGGGCTGCGCCAAGGACATCATCGAGCACGCCGCCGTGCCGCGCTTCCTGTTCTCCGACTTCCCGCTCGGCAATTCCGCCGGCAAGCCGCACGACGTCACCTCACAGGCGCAGACGCTCGAGCTGGCGCTTCGGCTGCTCGAGACCGCGAGCGGCCCGCAGACGACGATGCAGTCGCCGCTGCGCTGGAGCGAGGACGCCTCCTGGAAGCTCGACTACAACAACGTCGCGCAGCTCTCGCCGGAAGAGCTGGCGCGCCGCCGCGCCGAATTCGACAAGCAGAAGGAGATCGCGCGCGGCAACCGCGCCGCCTGACGTCCTCCGACAACCAAAACAAAAAGGGAGAGCGACGTGACGCGACCGTTCGAGGGCGTGAAGATCCTGGATTTCACGCAAGTGCTGGCCGGCCCCTATGCGAGCTACCAGCTCGCGCTGCTGGGTGCCGAAATCATCAAGGTCGAGCGGCGCGAGGGCGAGGACATGCGCCGCACGCCGCTCAGCCGCGAATGGGCCGAGCGCGGGCTGGCGCCGGCGTTCCAGGCCATCAACGGCAACAAGCGCAGCCTGACGCTCGATTTGCAGAAGCCCGATGCGATCGCCATCGTGAAGAAGCTTGCCGCCCGGGTCGATGTCGTCATGGAAAACTTCCGCCCGGGCGTGATGGACAAGCTCGGCATCGGCTACGAGGCGCTGTCCGCGATCAATCCAAAGCTGATCTATTGCGCCGTATCAGGCTTCGGCCAGACCGGCCCGGACCGTTTGCGGCCGGGCTATGACGGCAAGATGCAGGCGCTGTCCGGCATCATGGCGATCACGGGCCACCCGGAGACGGGACCGACGCGCGCGGGCTTTGCGGTCTGCGATGTGCTCTCGGGCGCCACGGCTGCGTTCGGCGTATCGAGCGCACTGTACCAGCGCGACCGCACCGGCAAGGGGCAGTTCGTCGACGTCTCGATGCTGGAGGCGACGATGGCATTTCTGTCGGGGCAGATCGCGGACTGGTCGGTCGCCGGCCATCGCCAGCAGCTGTCAGGCAACCAGGCCGTGAGCCGCCGGACCACCGCGAATTTGTTCAAATGCGGCGACGGCCACATCCTGCTCGCCGTCAACAACGAGAAGCAGTACCGCGCGCTGATGAGCGCGCTCGGCCGCGAGGATACGCTCGCCGATCCGCGCTTTGCCGACTGGTTCGCGCGCAACGAGAACGAGCCGGCCCTGCGCGCCATCATCGAGGCGGCGCTCGCGGCAAGGCCGGCGCGCGAATGGGAGACGATTCTGGAAGACGCCGGCGCGCCCTGCGCCAGCATCTGGAAGGTCGAGGAAGTGATCGATCATCCGCAGATCAAGGCGCGCGGTGCGATCCAGGAGCTGGATACGCCCTACGGCCGCCTGCGTTTTGCCGGCAGCGGATTCCAGCTCGCGCATGGCGGGGGCAAGATGGACCGGATGGCACCGGAGCTGGGCGCGGATACGGATGCGGTGCTGGGAGAACTGGGGTTCGATGCGGCGGAGATCGCGGCGTTGAGGGCAAGGGAGATTGTGTAGAGGCTGGAGCTACAAACTCCCCTGTCGTCCCGGCGAAAGCCGGGACCCATAGCCACCGAATTCAATTTGGCGAAGATTGCCCACCACCATCTCGCGCCACACTGCTCCCTGGGGGTATGGGTCCCGGCCTTCGCCGGGACGACAGTACGTTTTGTAGCGCCAGCTTGGCTAAAACAACGACCCCTGCCCGTCATCGGATGACGCGGCCGCCGCCTTCCGCACCGCGCGTTTCGGCTTCGACGCCTCCAGTTCCGCCTCGATCTCCTCCGCGCTGATCGGCAAGAGCAGCTGATCGTCGTCATTGGCGACGCGGTTGACGCGGGTGGAGACCGGGTGCCAGGCGAATTCGCCCGTGCGCGGGGCAGTCATCAGCGGCAGGATCGCATCGACCTCGTCGCCCCTTATGTCGAGCCAGCGCTCGAAATCACCCGGGCTGATGGTGACGGGCACGCGGTCATGCAGCGTCGCGAGGTCCTCGCCCGCCGCCGCCGTGACGATCGCGACCGTATCGAGCTCCTCGCCGTTCGGCCCGGCCCAGGTCTCGAACACCGCGGCAAAGCCAAGCGGCGCGCCGTCGGCCCGATGGATAAAGAACGGCTGCTTGCGGCCATCCACCGCCTTCCATTCGTAGTACCCGTCGGCCGGGATCAGGCCGCGCCGGCGGCGAATCGCGCGTTTGAAGGCGGGCTTCTCCAGCACCGTCTCCGAGCGGGCGTTGATCAGGAGCGTAAACCCCTTGGGGTCCTTGACCCAGCCCGGCAGCAGACCCCAGCGCATCAGGCGGAAATGGCGTGCGCCATTCTCGACCAGCACAACCGGAATCGGTTGCGTCGGGGCGACATTGTACCGGGGCGGGAAATTCGGCTGCTCGACATAGCCGAACAGTTGCCGCAAAGCCGCGGGGGCCGAAGTTATGACGAAGCGTCCACACATCCTTGGGTGTCTATATAGGGTCCGTTCAGGTCCTTTTAACCCCGAACGTTAACACTGCGGCCGATGAGCTCAATGGCCTCCCAACCCGCGCGGGCGCATGTACAGACGGGCCCCGAGGCTGCGGCCTGGGCCGAACGGCTGCGCGTGGCCAACATCAACCCGCGGACCGGGCTTGCCACCGACTATCTCAACCATTTCAATGAAGCCGTGATGCTGCTCGAAATGGTGCCGGACATGCCGGAATGCGCCGAAGACTTTCTGACCTGGTCGCCGCTGTCCTATGCGGAGCATTTCACGGCGTCGAACTTCAAGGCGCGCGACCTCGCCATCGAAGCCTACGAGAAGGCCGATCCCAACGTGCGCGCGCAGTTCGACCACATCACCGACACCATGACCTCGATCCTGACGGCAGTCGGCTCGGCCATGCGCGAGGTCGAGAAGGACACGACCCGCGTCCGCCTGGCCGAGCAGGCCACCCTCTGGGTCAAGCCGCTGATCGCCGCCTGCGGCGGCATCATCAATGGCGGGGCGGAAGCCGACGTCGACACCATCATGTCGAACTGAGCCAGGTCCTTTAAGAACCAGGTCCTTTAAGAAGATGTCCGCAGTCGTCCAGCCCCAGCGTCCCCAGATCGCGGTCAGCGCGGCGATTTTTCGCGACGGCAAGGTCCTTCTGACCCGCCGCGCCCGCTCGCCCGCCAAGGGATTCTATTCGCTGCCCGGCGGCCGGGTCGAGTTCGGCGAATCGCTGCACCAGGCGCTCAATCGCGAGGTGGATGAGGAAACCGGGCTTAAGATCGAGATCATCGGCCTCGCCGGCTGGCGCGAGGTGCTGCCGGCCGCGGCCGGCGCCGGCCATTACCTGATCATGTCCTTTGCCGCCCGCTGGGCGGCCCGGGAGCCGGTTTTGAACGACGAGCTCGACGACTACCGCTGGATCGCCCCGGATGCCCTGGCGAGCCTCGGCGACCTCAAGCTGACCGGGGGGCTGGAGGAGGTCATCCAGTCGGCCGCGCGCCTGATCGGACACTGACCCCGCCTTGCGCCCGCCGCCTTGAGGGGGCATACACCCCGCCGATGTCCACGCGATTTCTGGCCATTTTCGCCCTGATTCTCGCCTGCGCCTCTGCGCCCACGAGGGCCCAGGACGTGGCGGCGCCGTTTGACGCCGATTTGCAGCGGCTGGCGGAGATCCTCGGCGGCCTGCACTACCTGCGCGGCATCTGCGGGTCCAACGAGGGCAACAAATGGCGCAGCGAGATGCAGGCGCTGATCGATGCCGAAACCCCCTCCGGCGAGCGCCGCACCCGCATGATCGCCGGATTCAACCGCGGCTATAACGGTTTTCAGCAGACCTACCGGAGCTGCACGCCGGCCGCCACCGTCGCGATCCGCCGCTACATCGAGGAAGGCTCGAAGATCTCGCGTGACCTGACGGCGCGCTACGCGAACTGAACTCTCTCGTCATTCCGGGGCGCGCGCAGCGCGAGCCCGGAATCCATCAGGCCGCAGAGTTGGTGGCACGATGGATTCCGGGCTCGCGACTTCGTCGCGCCCCGGAATGACGGCGACGGGCACCCTGTCATCGTCTTTGTTCACAGCCATTAACCGTTCCTAAAGATGTAGCCTAGCGGGCGTTAATACGCGTGCTACACCACTCGCACAGCGCATCGCCGTGGATCGCGCCCAGCCCTGATCGAGTTTCATGAGCCATCCAGTGTCCTACGCCCCCGCCCGCGCGCCGCTGCCCGACCACGAGCAGAAACAGGCCGCGCTGAGCTATCTCAACGAGGCCTGGGCCGAAGCGCGCCACGACGGCGTCGACGGCGACTGCCTGGCGCAGGCAAGCCTGTTTGCCGCCCTTGCCGAGCTCGTCGGCACCTATGGCGAAGACGCGGTAGCGAAATTCGTCGAGGGCTTTCCCGGCCGGATCCGCAACGGCGAATTCTCCGTCGACATCTCCCGGCAGTAACCGCCTTTGGAAAATGACCCCGCCACGCGGGCGGGGCCAGTTGACGGATGAATGACTTTGCGACACCTCGCGAAGTCTGTGGTGTTTATCGCACGGAAGCCGCTCCCTGCGGCCAAGCATTAGTCTCGCTGCGGGCGGGAGATCTTCCCGATGCAATCGGGAATGCTACGGCACGACCTTGAGTGTCGCCTTCATGTTGGGATGAAAGCGGCAGTAATACTCCACCGTTCCCGCCTTCTTCACGACCGTCGTGCCTGATTTCTTCGCCGGCAGGTTCACGTCGAAGTCGCCGCTTCCAGCGGTTGCGGTGTGCGCGAATACGTCCTTGTTAATCCACTCGACAGTGTCGCCGACCTTCGCGGACGCATCATTCGGCGATATTTCTAGATTCTCCATCGTGATCTGAATTGTCGCGGCGCATGCCGGGACGACCATCGTTGCGAAGACGACCGCCATTGCAGTCGAACACACCCGTCCCGGCATCATATCCGCTCCCCTATTTCAGCTCGGCCGCGACATGCTCGGCGTGCTGCTGATGGCCCTGGAATATCTTCAATCCGGTCTGCAACAGGCTCTTCAGCTCCGCATTGCTGGCAGAGGGAATGAGCTGGCTTTCCAGCGCGCCGTTGACCGCCTTGTGATAGGCGACCTCATTGGCGACATAGGCCTTGTCGAAGGCTGCGCCGTCCAGCTTGTCGAGCTCGGCAAGCTTGTCGCTCGCCTGCTTCGACAGCGTGCGGCTGGTGTCGTTGTCCTCGGGCGTGACGTTCAGCTTCTTGACCAGCGCGAGCGCCTGCTTGTTGACCGCCTCGTGGTCGCGCAGCATGTCCTCGGCAAACGCCTTGACGTCCTTGTTCTTGGCCTTTTTCTGCGCCTGCTTGGCCGCGTTGATGTCGATCACGCCCGCGGTGTAGGCGATGTGGGCGATCTGCGGATCGGTGGGCTTGTCGGCTGCGCTGGCGCCCCCAAACAGCGCGGGACTCGACAACAGAATTGCCGCGGCGAGCGCCGCGCTCCGTCGGGTGAACATGTTTGACACTCCTGTGCTGCCGGACGGTTGCCGGCGTCGCTTCACAGGCATTGGATGGGATTTTCGCGCAAACGTTCCCGAAAAATTTCAGCAGCCGCTGCCGAGCCGCTTCAGCACTGATACGGTCAGCCGCTCGCAGCGCCACCCGGCGAACGGGAACGCATCCATCACCACCGGACCGATCTCCTTCTCGACGTTCTCGCGCAGCATGGTGCGCGCACGGTGCAGCCGCGTCTTCACGGTCTCGGGCTTGACGCCGAGCAGATCGGCGGTCTCCTCGATGTTCATCCCCTCCATGACGCGCGCGACGAAGACCATGCGGAAGACATCTGGCAGTTCGTCGATTGCGCGTTCGACGACGCGCTGGATTTCACGTTGGGCCATGGTCCTTTCCGGATCGCCTGCGGGAGAAACGGGAAATCTTATGATCTGCGCGTCGAGCGCCCCTTCCGGCAGCGCGCCGAGCTCGACATGCGGCCTGCGGCTTCGCGCCCGGCCAAGCGCCTCGTTGATGGCAATGCGCGACAGCCAGGTCGACAGCCCGGACTCGCCGCGAAAGCCGTCGAGATGGGTGAAGGCCCGGACATAGGTCTCCTGCACCACGTCCTCGGCTTCGCTGTCGCTGCGCAGGATACCGCGCGCAAGACGGTAGAGCCTGCGGTTGTTGGCCTGCATGATCTCGCGCAGCGCGGCCTCGTCACGGCCCCGCGCGCGGTCGACAAGTTCGGCTTCCGATGCTCTGGCGCCGGCGGACAGGCCGGCTGCGGTCCGCTGCATGGTGGTCACCTGTTTCCATTCGTTCCGGACATTGGATGCAGGCGCGGGGAAAAGGTTCCCGATTTTCTTACTTTCCCCGCCGGGGTCCCTCCAGGGAAGGTAAGAGCTAGTCCGTCTCGATCGGCAGTGCCGGATCCCTCGCCCATTCGCCCATGGAGGCATCGTACAGCGTCAGCTTGTCGTAGCCGAGCTGCGTCAGCATGAGCAGGTCGATCGTCGCCGAGATGCCGCCGCCGCAATAGCAGATCACGGTCTTGTCGCGCGTAACGCCCTGGGCCGCGAATTTCGCTTCGGCATCGGCAAGCGTCGTCAGCGTCTTATCGGCATTGGCAAGCGTCGCGGCGGGAACGTTGACGCTGCCGGGCACGCGGCCGGGCCGGCCGTAGCGGCTCGGCTCAAGGCCTTGATGGAATTGCGGCCCGAGCGCGTTGACGATCACGGTCGAGGGGTCGCCGATTCGCGCCTTCACAGTGGTCTTGTCGACGAAGAAGCCCGCGCGCGGCGTGGCCTTGAAGGTCGTGGCGGGATAGCCCTTCGGCGCGCCCGTCTCGACCGGCCGCCCCTCGTCCTTCCATTTGTCAAAACCGCCGTCGAGCACCAGTGCATCGACGCCGAGCGAGCGCAGCATCCACCAGAACCGTGTCGACCACATCATCGTGCCGATGCTGTAAAGCACGATGGTCTTGGATGCGTCGGCGCCATGGCGGCCGAAGGCGGCCTCTAGCTGGGGCACGCCAGCCATCATGAAGAGCGGCCCTGCGGAGGTGTCTGAGAACTCGCCCTGCAGGTCGAGGAAATCGGCGCCGGGAATGTGCCCAGCCGCGAAGGTCTTGTCGCCGGGGACCGCCCGATAGGGCACGTCGCTACCCGGCGGCACCGGCTCGTTGTAGGTCGTGCAGTCGTAGAGGCGTAAGGCGGGATCGCCGAGGATGGCGGCAAGTTGCGCGGTGGTGATGAGGGGTGCCGGTTGGGACATCAGACTGCACTCCATCCCTCCCCGAAGTCGTCCCGGCGAAGGCCGGGACCCATAGCCACAGGGAGACGTTTGGCGAAGATTAGCAGTTAATTCCTTCCCTGGTACTGCGACCGTCGATCATGGATAGATTCCGCGGTATGGGTCCCGGCCTTCGCCGGGACGACAGCGGAGTGTGTGGCGCGCTTTTGCCGCTAGTCCGCAATACAGTTACGCCTTCAGCGTCTCCAGAAACCGCACCGGCTCGCCTTGCGAGGGCGTCACCAGTTCACCCTGCCACATCACGCGGCGGCCGCGGATGAAGGTGCCGACGGGCCAGCCGGTGACGCGAACGCCGTCGTAAGGGGTCCAGCCGGCCTTGGACGCCACCCATTTGTTGGTGATGGTTTCGCTGCGCTTGAGGTCGACGATGGTGAAGTCGGCGTCGTAGCCCGCGGCGATGCGGCCCTTGCAGGCCATGTTGTAGAGACGCGCGGGGCCGGCGCTGGTGAGATCGACGAAGCGGGCGAGCGACAGGCGGCCGGCATTGACGTGATCGAGCATCAGCGGCACCAGCGTCTGCACGCCGGTCATGCCCGAGGGCGAAGCAGGATAGGCCTTCTGCTTTTCTTCCAGCGTATGCGGAGCGTGATCGGAGCCGAGTACGTCGATGATGCCCTGCTCGATGCCGCGCCAGATGCCGGCGCGGTGATCGGCGCCGCGCACCGGCGGGTTCATCTGCGCCAGCGTACCGAGCCGCTCGTAGCATTCAGGCGCGACCAGCGTGAGGTGATGCGGCGTCGCCTCGCAGGAGGCGACGTCCTTGTGGTCGCGCAGGAACTCGATTTCTTCCTTGGTCGAGATGTGCAGCACGTGGATGCGCTTGCCCGTCTCATGCGCGAGCTTGACCAGGCGCTGCGTCGCCATCAGCGCCGCAGTCTCGTCGCGCCAGACCGGGTGCGAGCGGGGATCGCCCTCGATGCGCAGCGGCTTGCGCTCGTTGAGGCGGTATTCGTCCTCGGCGTGGAACGCGGCCCGGCGGCGGATCACCTGGAAGATGCGGCGCAGGCTCTCGTCGTCCTCCACCAGCAGCGCGCCGGTCGAGGAGCCGATGAACACTTTCACGCCAGCGCAGCCCGGCGCGCGCTCCAGCACCGGCAGGTCCTGCACGTTCTCGCGGGTGCCGCCGATGAAGAAGGCGAAGTCGCAATGCATGCGGTGATGGGCGCGCTTCACCTTGTCGGTAAAGGCGGCCTCCGTCACGGTGAGCGGCGATGTGTTCGGCATCTCGAACACGGCGGTGACGCCGCCCATCACGGCGCTACGCGAGCCGGTCTCGAGGTCTTCCTTCTGCTCCAGGCCCGGTTCGCGAAAATGCACCTGCGTGTCCATCACGCCGGGCAGGATGTGCAGGCCCTTGCAGTCGATCACTTCGGCGGCGGAGGCCTGCGACAGCGCGCCGATCTCGGCGATGCGGCCGCCCGCAATGCCGATGTCGCGCAGCCCCTCGCCGTCCTGGTTGACGACAGTGCCGCCCCTGAGGATCACATCGAAACGCTGGGTCATGGCTGAAGGCCCCTCTCATCCCCAAGCGCAGGGCTCGAGGTCTTGTCGTTTATGCGCAGCGGGCTTACGTTCCGGAGCAACATGTCGCAAGAGATTTTCGCATGAAATCAGCGTTTCTTCCCGACCGGGGCGTGGTCAAGGTCGCGGGCGAGGATGCGCGCAACTTCCTCAACGGCCTCGTCACGACCGACCTCGACAGGCTCAAGCCGGGCCTGGGGCGATTCGGGGCGCTGCTGACGCCGCAGGGCAAGATCATCGTCGATTTCCTGATCACGGAGGTCCCGGCCGGCCACGGCGGCGGGTTCCTGATCGATTGCCCCAAGGCGCTGGCCGATGGCCTCGCCACCAAGCTGAAATTCTACAAGCTGCGCGCCAAGGTCACGGTGGAAAACCTCTCCGACGATCTCGGCGTGCTCGCCGCCTGGGGCGGTGCGCTCGCGGCCCAGCCGGACCTTGCCTTTTCCGATCCACGCCATGACGAGCTCGGCTACCGCATTCTGATCCCCGAGGATCTCAAGCAGAAGCTGTCCGACCTCATCGGCGCCGAGCTGGTCGATGCGGCCGCCTATGAGGCCCATCGCATCGCGCTCGGCGTGCCGCGCGGCGGGCTCGACTTCATGTACAGCGATGCGTTCCCGCACGAGACCAATATGGACCGCCTTGCCGGCGTCGATTTTGACAAGGGTTGCTATGTCGGCCAGGAGGTCGTCTCGCGCATGCAGCATCGCGGCACCGCGCGCACCCGCAGCGTCAAGGTGCTGCTCGATGACATCTCGCCGGAAGTCGGCGTCAGCGTGTTGGCCGGCGACAAGCCGGTCGGCACCATGGGCTCGTCGGCGCGAGGCAAAGGCATCGCGCTGGTGCGCATCGACCGCGTCGCCGACGCGCTCGATGCCGGCCAGCCGCTCACTGCCGGCGGCCTTGCCTTGACGCTCGCCGAGCCTGAAGTCGTGCGCATTCCAGCCAAGCAGCCCACCGCATGAGCCGCGCCCCTCGCCTGCATCCCGACGGCCTGACCCGCTGCCCCTGGCCGGGTGAAGATCCGCTCTATGTCGCCTATCACGACACCGAATGGGGCGTGCCTGAGTATGACGACCGCGCGCTCTACGAGAAGCTGATCCTCGATGGCTTTCAGGCCGGCCTGTCCTGGATCACGATCCTGCGCAAGCGCGACAATTTCCGCAAAGCCTTCGACGATTTCCAGCCGGAGAAGATCGCGCGCTACAATGCCAAGAAGGTGCACGCGCTGATGAACGATGCCGGCATCGTGCGCAACCGCGCCAAGATCGACGGCGCGATCCTGAGCGCGAAGTCCTATCTGGATATCATGGAGAAGGGGCCGGGCTTCTCGAAGCTGCTGTGGGACTTCATGGACGGAAGGCCCAAGGTCAACAACTTCAAGACCACGGCGAGCGTGCCGGCCTCGACGCCGCTGTCGGTGCAGATCTCCAAGGAGCTGTCCTCGCGCGGCTTCAAGTTCGTCGGCCCGACCATCGTCTATGCCTTCATGCAGGCGACCGGCATGGTCAACGACCATCTCGTCGACTGCCATTGTCACGCAAGCTGCGGCAAGACGCAGCGCAAGCCGCGCCTCAAGGTCAAATGACGGCGAAGAAGTCGGCACACGGCGCGGAATCCCGCGCCTGGCAGCGCATGCTGTCGGGCCGGCGGCTCGATCTGCTCGATCCCTCGCCGCTCGACGTCGAGATCGCCGACATCGCCCATGGGCTGGCGCGCGTGGCGCGCTGGAACGGACAGACCATTGGCGCGCACATCTTCTCGGTCGCGCAGCATACGCTGCTGGTGGAGACCGTGATGCGGCACGAAACGCCGCGCGTCGACCAGCGCGTGCGGCTCGCAGCGCTGCTGCACGACGCGCCCGAATACGTGATCGGCGACATGATCTCGCCGTTCAAGGCCGTGCTCGACGGCCACTACAAGGCGGTCGAGAAGCGCCTGCTCGGCGCCATCCACATCCGCTTCGGCCTGCCGCCGGTGCTGCCCGACGAGATCACGCTGGCCATCAAGGCCGCCGATCGCGGCGCAGCTTACCTCGAGGCGACCGAGCTTGCCGGCTTCAGCGATGCCGAGGCGAGGCGCCTGTTCGGCAAGGATCCCGGCCTGCCCGACAGCGTCCGGCGCGACTATCTCACGCCCTGGACGGCGGCGCGGGCCGAGAAGCAGTTCCTGGAGCGGTTTGGCGCGGTGTTTGCGTAGCATCATCCCTTCGTAGGGTGGGCAAAGCGAAGCGTGCCCACCAAACAAGCGAGATGAGCGCAGTTGCGAAATGGTGGGCACGGCACGATGCGCCTTTGCCCACCCTACGAGCGCTCGCTATAATCGCGGCAAAAAGGTCCCCCATGATCCACGTCTGTTCCCTTGCCGCGCTCCCCGAAACCGTCCGCCTCACCAAGGCCAGCCATGTGCTGACCGTGATGGCCAATGTCGAGCAGGTGGCGCGTCCGGTGTCGGTGCTGCCGGCCAACCATCTCAAGGTGTCGATGGACGACATCACCGAGGAGATGGACGGCTTTGTCGCCCCATCGGAGACGCATATCGACCAGGTGCTGAACTTCGTGCGCGGCTGGGACCGCAGCGCGCCGCTGGTGGTGCATTGCTACGCCGGCATCAGCCGCTCCACCGCAAGCGCCTTCGCCGCCGTCTGTGCCCTCAATCCGCATCGCGACGAGATCGAGATCGCGAAGAAGATCCGCGCGGCCTCGCCGATCGCATCGCCGAACCGGCGCATCGTCAGCCTCGCCGACCGCGCGCTGGGACGCGAGGGCCGCATGCTGCGCGCGCTCGACGAGATGGGCCCGGGCGCGATGATGGTCGAGGGCCGCCCCTTCGTGATCGAGCTCGAATGACAGCAGCGAAGTCGGCCGCATGAGCGAAACGCTGCTCACGCCGATCGAGATCGGCCTGACCGCCGCGATCGTCGCGATCGAGGACCATGAGCCGCTGATCCTCACCGCGCGCGGCAGCGACGGGCTGGCCGGCCTGCCGTTCGGCCCGTTCGATGCGCTGAGCCATCGCACCTTCGAGATCGGCCTGCGTGCCTGGGTCGAGGAACAGGCGGGCTTGCGGCTCGGCTATGTCGAGCAGCTCTACACGTTCGGCGACCGTGGCCGTCATGCGGAGGCCGGCGACACCGGCGCGCATATGGTGTCGATCGGCTATCTCGCACTCACCCGCGCCGTTGACGGCGAACTCGCAGCGACCGGAGCGAGCTTCGAGCCGTGGTATCGCTTTCTCCCCTGGGAGGACTGGCGCGAGGAGCCGCCCGCGATCATCGCCCGCGACATCATCCCGGCACTGACGAATTGGGCGGAACAGGAGACGCCGGAGACGACGCGCGCATTGCCGCGCAGGGACCGCGTGCGGTTCTATTTCGGTCTCGACGGCGCGCCCTGGGACGAGGAGCGCGTGCTCGACCGCTACGAACTGCTCTACGAGGCCGGGCTGATCGAGGAGGCGCGGCGTGACGGGCGCCCTGCGGCATTAGCGCGCAAGTCGCTTCCCGCACTCGGCACATCGATGCGGTTCGATCATCGCCGGATCCTCGCCACCGCGATCGCGCGGCTGCGCGCAAAATTGAAGTATCGTCCTGTGGTGTTTGAACTTTTGCCCGCCGAGTTCACACTCACCGAATTGCAGCATACGGTGGAGGCAATCTCCGGCCGACACCTGCACAAGCAGAATTTCCGCCGCCTGGTCGAAACGGAAGCCCTGGTCGAACCGACCGGCGTGATGTCGACACAGACCGGCGGACGGCCGGCAGCGCTCTACCGCTTCCGCCGCGACGTGCTCCAGGAGCGGCCCGCGCCGGGCTTGCGTATGCGCTCCCGGCGCTAGATACGACATTTGCGCGGTCGGCCCCTGCCCGCCGGTTGCCTGGAGGCTTCATGTTCGACGGCCCGTTTGACCTCTTTGCGCTGATCATTGCGATCATCGCCTTCCTGATCGCGATCAAGGCCTCCAGCCAGGCGGCCGAGCTGCGCCGTCGGCTGAGCTCGCTCGAAGAGATGGTTTACGCACAACGGCGGGTGCAGCCGCCGCCGCTGATGCCCGCACCGGTGCAGGCTGAAGCACCCGCAACAACTCCGGCCGAGCCACCGCCGCTTGCGCCCGAAGCCGAGGCGCCGCCGCCGCTCGTCACCGATGAGGCTTCGCCGCCCCCCCTCGAAGCGGACACCGGGACCGATGCACCGCCTCCGCTGCCTGCGCCGGCGCCCGGCTTCGAGGAACGGCTCGGCACGCGCTGGGTGGTGTGGATCGGCGGCCTTGCGCTCGCGCTCGGCGGCTTCTTCATGGTGCGCTATTCGATCGAGGCCGGCCTCGTCGGTCCCGGCGTGCGCGTGTTCCTCGGCGGCCTGTTCGCGCTGGCGCTGCTGGGCGCCGGCGAATGGTCGCGGCGCAAGGAGAGCATCTCCAACATCGCGGCGCTACCGATCGCCAACATTCCCGCGATCCTCACCGCGGCCGGCACGGCCGTTGCGTTCGCGACCATCTATGCCGCCTACGCGCTCTACGGCTTCCTCGTGCCCGCGACGGCCTTCGTATTGCTCGGCATCGTTGCGATGGGCACGCTCGCTGCGGCACTCTTGCACGGACCTGCGCTTGCCGGTCTCGGCGTGGTCGGCGCGTTCGTGACCCCGCTCCTCGTCTCCAGCGGCAAGCCGGACTATTGGGCGCTCTACATCTATCTTGCGATCGTCACCGCCGCGAGCTTCGGCCTTGCCCGCATCCGGCTGTGGCGCTGGCTTGCGGTGACCACGATCGCCTTCGCCGTGCTCTGGATCTTCCCGGGTCTGGACACCAGTGACATGCAGGTCGCACCGCACGCCTTCCATGCAATTGCGGGCTTCGTGCTTGCAGCGCTGCTCGTCGTCTGCGGCTTCATGTTCGGTCCGACCATCGAGGACGGCGAGATCGAGCCGGTGTCGTCGAGCTCGCTCGGCGCCTATCTGTTCGGTGCCATGCTGATCGTGCTGTCGAGCGCGCATGCGGATCTGGCGCTGATCGCGTTCACGCTTCTGGTCGGCGCGACGCTGTTCGTCGCCTGGCACGCGCCGGCGGCGACCGGCGCGCTCGGCGCGGCTGCTGCAACCGTCTTCATCGTGTTCGCCGAATGGGCGGTGCGCGCCAATCCGGACATGCTGGTGCTGCCGGGCGGCCCGATCTCCGGCATCGGACCGGCCGCGACCGATAGCTCCGTGACGCTGCATCTGGTGATGGCCGCGATCTTTGCCGCCGGCTTCGGCGTCGCCGGCTTCCTCGCCCAGGGCCGTTCCAGTTCGGTGATCATTCCCGTGGTGTGGTCGGCGGCGGGTGTCGCCACGCCAATTGCGATCCTCGTTGCGCTCTATGCGCGCATTGCCCATCTCGATCGCTCGATCCCGTTCGCGATCCTCGCGGTGCTGCTTGCCGCGGCCTTTGGCGCCGCCACCGAAGCCCTCGCGCGCCGTGAAGATCGACCGGGGGGTGCGACCTCCACTGCGCTGTTCGCGACCGGCACGCTCGGCGCGCTGGCGCTGGCGCTGACCTTCGCGCTGGAGAAGGGCTGGCTCACGATTGCACTGGCGCTGATGTCGCTCGGCACCGCCTGGATCTCGCTGCAGCGCCCGATCCCGGTCCTGCGCCGGCTCGCGGCCATTTTCGCCGCGATCGTCACCGCGCGCATCGTCTATGATCCGCGCATCGTCGGCGATGCCGTCGGCACGACGCCTATCTTCAATTGGCTGTTGTGGGGTTACGGCCTGCCGGCGGCCTCGTTCTGGGGCGCGAGCATCTTCCTGCGCCGCCGCGGCGACGATGCGCCGCTGCGCATGGTGGAAGCCGCCGCGATCCTGTTCACCGCGCTGCTTGCCTTCATGGAGATCCGGCACTTTGCGACGGGGGGCCAGATGACGTCTGCGCCGTCGCTGCTCGAATGCGCGCTGCAAGTCTGCATCGCGTTCGCCATGGCGATCGGGCTGGAACGCTTGCGGCTGCGCAGCCGCAGCGTCGTGCACAATGTCGGCGCGGTCGTTCTGACGGCGATCGGCGGGCTCGTCAGCGTGTTCGGCCTGTTGATCCTGGAGAACCCGCTGCTGTGGCGCATCGACGTCGGCGGCGCCGTATTCAACCTGCTGCTGCTCGGCTATGCGCTGCCGGCGGTGCTGATGCTGCTGCTGTCCTATGCGGTGGTCGGCGAGCGCGGCAAAGCCTATGCCAACACCATCGCGGGCGGCGCACTCGTGTTCGCGCTCGCCTATGTCACGCTGGAGATCCGCCGCTTCTATCACGGCCCGATCCTGTCCAGCGGCGAGACGACGGGGGCCGAGCAATATAGCTACTCGATCGGCTGGCTCGCCTTCGGCGTGGTGCTGCTCGGCGTCGGCATCCTCGTCAACTCGGAGCGCGCGCGACTTGCGTCCGCCGCCGTCATCGCGCTGACGATCCTGAAGGCCTTCGTCATCGACATGTCGACGCTGACAGGCGTCTACCGCGCGCTGTCGTTCATGTGCCTCGGCGTCGTGCTGGTCGCGATCGGATGGCTGTACCAGCGCATCCTGTTCCGGCGGCAGGTCCCGCCGCCGGCTCCGCAGACGGGAAGTTGAAGATCAGGCCGCGCGGACCGAATCCAGGAACTGCGCGACCTCGACCTTGAGGCGCGTGCTGTCGGTCGCCAGCGATTTCGCCGCCGACAGCACCTCGGACGAAGCCTCGCCGGTCTCGATCGCGCCGCGCTGCACGTCGGTGATGTTCGCCGAGACCTCCTGCGTGCCGACCGAGGCCTGCTGCACGTTGCGGGAGATCTCCTGTGTGGCCGCGCCCTGCTCCTCGACGGCGGCGGCAATCGCCGCGGACACTTCGGACAGCCGCTCGATGGTGCCGCCGATCTCCTGGATGGCGCTGACGGATTCCTGCGTTGCAGCCTGGATGCCCGAAACCTGCGCCCCGATCTCGCCGGTCGCCTTCGCGGTCTGCTCGGCCAATGCCTTGACCTCGGAAGCGACGACCGCAAAGCCGCGGCCGGCTTCGCCCGCGCGCGCCGCCTCGATGGTCGCGTTCAGCGCCAGCAAATTGGTCTGGCCTGCGATCGTGTTGATGAGCTCGACGACGTCGCCGATGCGGGAGGCGGCCTGCGACAGCGCGTTGACGCGCTCGTTGGTCCGCGCCGCCTGCTCGACGGCTTCAGCGGCCATCCGCGCCGAATCCTGCACGCGGCGGCTGATCTCGGTGATGGAGGACGACAGCTCCTCGGAGGCCGAGGCCACGGCCTGGACGTTGGTGGAGGCTTCCTCGGAGGCTGCCGCGACGACGGTCGCGAGCTCCTGCCCGCGCTGCGCGGTGCTGGTCAGCGTCGATGCCGACGCCTCGAGCTCGGTCGAGGCCGAGGAGACGGTGCCGACGACTTCGCCGATCATGGCTTCGAACTTGCGGGTAATGGCATCGACACGGCGGCCGCGCTCGATCTTGGCTTCGGCGTCGGCCGCAGCAGCCTCGTCGGCGGCCTTCTTGGCGATCAGCGCTTCCTTGAAGATCTGGAGCGCATCCGCCATCGAGCCGATCTCGGTCTTCTCGCCGCGATGCGGCACCTCGGCCGAAAGGTCGCCCTCGCCGAGCGACTGCATCGGCTTGATGATCGAGGCAATACCACGCGAGACGTCGCGCACCAGATAATAGGCGGCGCAGATCGCGATCACGACCGAAAGGACGATGATGCCGACCAGCACGCGGAAGATCGTGGCGTAGCTGTCGGCCGCCTGCTTGGTTTCCAGCTCGGCGCCGCGGTTGTTGAGCTCGATGCCCTTCTGAAGCAGCGGATCGGCCGCCTGCGCCATCTTCGCGACCTTGGTCTGCAACAGCTCGTTGGCCTCGGTGGGGAAACGGCCGACGCTCTTGCGCGACAACGCCATCACGTCCTGCACGCCGTTCAGATACTCGGCCCATGCCTTGGCCCACTGCTCGTAGAGCGAACGCTCTTCGGCGGAGGTGATCAGCGGCTCGTAGACCTTGCGGGTCTTCTCGATGCGCTCCTGCAGCGAGGCGAGGCGCTTCTCGGCCGCGTCCTTGCCTTCGGCGGTTTCCTGCATCAGGTGCAGACGGAGCGCGACGCGCAGCTCATTGATGTCGGCGCGAAGCGAACCGAGCGCGCGCACGCTCGGCAGCCAGCTCTCCGCAATCTCGACCGTATGCGCATTGATGTTCTGCATGGTGCCGATCGCAGTCACGCCGACGCCGGCGAGTGACAGCACGAGGACCGACAACACGGCCAGAAGCTTGAAAACGATCGACAACTTCGACATCACGACAAATCCCGATGATACCTAGCAACGCGTGAATCACCCGCGCCGCAATCGTCGCGACGGACGACAGGGCGGAAGTCAGTTCATCAATGCTGGCTGGTTCTTATCCCGTGAGATTGCACCCATAATTGCAAGCAGGCGTTAACAGGAACCTACGTAAAATTACGGGACCGCCCGCCTCGTCGTTATTTTCCCTGCAACCATCTGTTGCGCCCCAGCCGATATCCCGTGCTGCGACGCGGTTGATGCGTCGCAACACCCGAACGAGGCCGTCACGCCGCCCGCACCGACTCCAGGAAGCGCGCGACCTCGCCCTTCAGCCGGTTGCTCTCCTGCGACAGCGACTGCGCGGCCGAATGCACCTGCGCCGAGGCAGCTCCGGTCTCGCCGGCGCCGCGCTGGACGTCGCCGATATTCGCCGAGACTTCGGAGGTGCCCTGCGCCGCGTGCTGGATGTTGCGGGAGATCTCCTGCGTCGCGGCGCCCTGCTCCTCCACCGCGGCCGCGATGGTCGACGAGATCTCCGACATCCGCGCGATGGTGTCGCCGATCTCCTTGATCGCGCCGACGGAGTCCTCCGTCGCGGCCTGGATCGCACCGATGTGCTGGCCGATCTCGCCCGTGGCTTTCGCGGTCTGCTCGGCGAGCGCCTTCACTTCGGTTGCGACCACCGCGAAGCCCTTGCCGGCTTCGCCCGCCCGCGCCGCCTCGATCGTCGCGTTCAGCGCCAGCAGGTTGGTCTGGGCGGCGATGGTGTTGATCAGCTCGACCACGTCGCCGATGCGGGAGGCGGCCTTCGTCAACTCGCCGACGCGCGCATTGGTGCGCTGGGCCTGCCCGACCGCCACGTCGGCGACGCGCGCCGATTCCTGCACCTGGCGGCTGATCTCGGAGATCGAGGAGGTCATCTCCTCGCTCGCGGAGGACACCGACTGCACGTTGGCGGACGCCTCCTCCGAGGCCGCCGCCACGGCGCTGGCAAGCCCGTTGCCGCGCTCGGCGGCCCGTGTCAGCGTGTTGGAGGACGCCTCGAGCTCGGTTGCCGCCGACGACACGGTCTCGATGATCTCACCGACTGCGCCTTCGAACCTGTCGGCGAGCCGCTGCATGTCGGCCTTGCGTTGTTCGCGCCCGCGCGCGTCCGTTTCGGCCTGTTCGGCGCGCAGCCGCTCGGCCTCCGTCATGTTGGTCCTGAACACCTCGACCGCACCGGCCATCTCGCCGATCTCGTCCCTGCGGCCGACGCCGGGAACGGAAATCGACAGCTCGCCGCGCGCAAGCCTGGTCATCGCACCGACCATGGCACCGAGCGCCTTCGAGATCGAGCGTCCGAGCAGAAAGCCGACCACGGCGAGCACGACGACGGTGATGCCGAAGGCGACGGCCATCCACAAGCGCACGGCCTCGCGGGTCGCCGCCTCGGCCGCGTCAGCCTGCCTGTACACGGCATCGACGGCGGTCCGCACCTCGACCATCACAGGGTCGATTTCGCGGAAGGTCTTCATCATGGCGGCGTCGAGAGTCGCACTTTGTTGCGCGGTCTTCGCCGGACAGCGACTGTGCCGCCGAGAGCACCTGCGCGGACGCCGAGCCGGTCTCGCTCGCACCGCGCTGCACGTCGGTGATGTTGGACGACACCTGATGGGTGCCCTCCGCCGCCTGCTGCACGTTGCGGGAAATTTCCTGCGTCGCCGCGCCCTGCTCCTCGACTGCGGCCGCGATCGCCGAGGAGATCTCCGACAACCGTTCGATGGTGTCGCTGATGTCCTTGATGGCCCCGACCGATTGCTGGGTAGCGGACTGGATGCCGGAAATCTGCTGGCCGATCTCTCCGGTCGCTTTGGCGGTCTGCTCGGCAAGCGCCTTCACTTCGGAAGCGACGACGGCGAAGCCACGGCCGGCTTCACCTGCACGCGCAGCCTCGATCGTGGCATTGAGCGCCAGAAGGTTGGTCTGGCCGGCGATCGTGTTGATCAGCTCGACGACATCGCCGATCCGCGTTGCCGCCTTCGACAGTTCGCTGACACGCTCGGTCGTGGTGCGGGCCTGGCCGACCGCCTCGCTGGCGACGCGCGCCGATTCCTGCACCTGGCGGCTGATCTCGGTGATCGAGGATGACAGCTCCTCGGTCGCTGAGGCCACCGACTGCACGTTGGTGGATGCTTCCTCAGAGGCTGAAGCGACCACGGTCGCGAGCTGCTGCGCATGCTCGGCGGTCGAGGTCAGCGTCGTGGCGGAAGCCTCGAGCTCGGTCGAGGCCGAGCTGACGGTCTCGATCACCTCGCCGACGGCGCTTTCGAACTGATCGGCAAGCCGGAGCATGTCCTGGCGGCGCTGCGCCGCGCTGCGCTGCTCAATCTCCTTCTGCTCGGCTTCCATGCGGATCTTGGCAAGGCCGTTCTCCCGGAAGACTTCCGCGGTCTTGGCGACTTCGCCGACCTCGTCCTTGCGATCGAGGCCGGCGATATCGACCTGATAGCGGCCGGCGGCAAGCTCCTGGAGCACACCGACGATCATGCGGATCGGCCGCGCAATGCCGTACTGACCGATGATGAAGCCCAACGCGCCGCCGATGATGACACCGAGGCCTGCGAGGATGATCAAGAAGCGTGACGTCGATTCATACTGCTCGCGCGCTTCCTTGCTCTTCTCCTCGACGCGCGCATTCAGCCGATCGGCGAGTTCGCGTATCTTGCCTTGAAGGTTCTCCGCAGCGGCCCTGCTCTTCATCGCGGTGTCGCGCAGCTTGTCAGCGCTGTCACTGAGCTTCGCTGACTTCTCGGCATCGACGGCCGCAAGCGTCGTGTCCATCTGGCTCTTGTAGGCCGAGAACGCCTCGCGCACGCCCGGGAGCAGCGTCTTGGCCTTCTCGTCCGGGGTCTGGCTGACCTCGTCGAAACGTTCCTGATACTGCTTGAGCTGGGCGTTGATGACATCACGCGCAGCCAGGCGATTGTCGTCACGCGGATCGAGCGCACTGCGGAACTCAGCGCGGTTCAGCGCGATGACGTTCTGGTTGGCGCGCGCGGCGAGCAGGGCCCGCTTGGCCGCGGTCGACATCACGCCGGCCTTTTCGCTGAGATCGCTGAGGGCGGAGACGCCAAGCCAGGCGATCGCAGCACCGATCCCGCACAGCAGGACGACGATCCCAAGGATCTTGCTCAGGATGCGGAAGCGGCCGAGAAAATGCATGACTGGAACCCTTCATGGACGTTGCCGCTCAAGCGGCTGAATTCCCAAGAACTTCGTCCAAAACCATTCCGCATCCCTTAACCACGTTTGCCGTAGAAGCACGGAGTTTTCATCGTGATCGACGCCGCTCATGCGTTCCGAGAGTTGCGCAGGGAGCAAGGCTCTCCCTGCGGTTTTGGTCAGGCAGCGCGCACGGTGTCGAGGAACTTGCCGACCTCGAGCTTCAGACGATTACTGTCACCGGACAACATCTGCGCAGCGGACAGCACTTGCGAGGACGCCGAGCCGGTCTCGCTCGCCCCGCGTTGCACGTCGGCGATGTTGGACGACACTTGATGAGTGCCCTCCGCCGCCTGCTGCACGTTGCGGGAGATTTCCTGCGTCGCGGCGCCCTGCTCCTCGACGGCCGCCGCGATGGTCGAGGAGATCTCCGACAGCTTCTCGATGGTGTCGCTGATGTCCTTGATGGCGCCGACCGAATACTCCGTCGCGGTCTGGATACTGGCGATCTGCTGGCCGATCTCGCCCGTCGCCTTCGCGGTCTGCTCGGCGAGGGCCTTGACCTCGGAGGCCACCACGGCGAAGCCGCGGCCGGCCTCACCGGCGCGTGCCGCCTCGATCGTGGCGTTGAGTGCCAGGAGGTTGGTCTGACCCGCGATGGTGTTGATCAGCTCGACCACGTTGCCGATCCGCGTCGCGGCCTGGGACAGTTCGCTGACACGCTCGGTCGTGGTGCGAGCCTGGCCGACGGCCTCGCTTGCCACACGCGCGGATTCCTGCACCTGCCGGCTGATCTCGGTGATCGAGGACGACAATTCCTCGGTCGCCGATGCCACCGACTGCACGTTGGTTGAGGCTTCCTCCGAGGCCGCTGCAACCACGGTCGTGAGCTGTTGCGTGCGCTCGGCGGTCGAGGTCAGGGTCGTGGCGGACGCCTCGAGCTCGGTCGAGGCTGACGACACCGTGCCGACGATCTCGCCGACGGCACCTTCGAAGCTGTCGGCGAGCCTGCGCATCTCGGCCTTGCGCTGTTCGGCCGCGATCTGATCCTGCCGCATCTTGGCGTCCGCTTCCTCGCGCGCCTTCTGCTCGGACACGACCTTGAATTTCTCGACGGCACCGGCGACCTCGCCAACCTCGTCCTTACGGCCGAGGCCTGGCAACACCACGGAAAAGTCACCGCCGGCGAGCTTCTCCATCGCTGCCGTGAGTGCGCGCATCGGCCGCGCGATGCTGAAGACGGAGAAGATGCACGCGCCGATCAGGACCAGCGCGACCAGGATGCCGGTGACGAGCGACGTCCGGGCAACCGACGCCGCCTCGGCTTCCGCCTCCGCGCGCGCCTCGACGCTCTTCTGCTTGGCGAAGTCGATGATCTGATTGGTCAGCTCGGAAATCTCTTCGTTGATCGGCGCCAGCGTCCCCTTGCGGATGCGGTCCACCTCGGCCACGAGTTTTGCCAGCTGCGCCGCCGCTTCGCCGTCCTTCTTCCCGTCGAGTGCAAGCTCCTGCTTGCGAATGTCTTCGATCTGTTGCTCGCCCTTGCTGAAATTGCCGATCAGCGTGGTCAGGCGATCGATCCGCTTGTGGTTTTCGGGCGAATGCGACAGTCGCGCCATTTCGCCCGAGAATTTCAGGGCCGCCGTCTGCCGGTCATTGAAATAGGTGACGGCCTTCTGCACCTCGGCCGGCGAGCTGGACGTCAGGATGTCACGAATGCCGATCTGCATGCCGCGCACCGAGGCCTTCGCCTCCGCTGCGTTCTGCGCGATCGTCTGCTGTTGCGATGCCGCAGTGCCAAGCTTCTGAGCTTCGGTGCTGCCGCTCATCTGGAGGAAGATCATCAGCGCGACGAGCCCGATGGTCAGCGCGGAGGTGATGGCGAGCTTGGTGCCGATTCGCAGGTTCTGAATGAACGACATTGAACGATTTCCCGGGATACGCATTGCCGCGACGAAGCGCTTGAACATCCCGGGAAAGCTAACCGGCAGGTTACTCATTAACGTTAAGCGGGGCCCCCGCGTCTTAGGTAGAAGTACTGAAAACGCGACTTAAATCCGTGGACTTCCACACGTTTCACGCGCAGCGAAATGAAGCCTCGCGGATTTGCATGCTTCGCGTTCGTTAACGCCGACGCCATCATTTGCGGATGGTGTCACCTCACCGCCTCGCCGACGAGGCTGATACGAAACACCGGCTTCTTGTTCTCGTCGAGCAGCTCCATGCACCACTCGGCGTTCGGCTTCAGGCCGCGCGAGATGCCGCCGAGCAGATTGGCGCAGACCTCGGTCATCTCGGTCCACGCGGCTGCGCGATTCTCGAACTCGTACGGCTGATCGGCGGCGCCGGAATAGCGACCGGTACTGATGCGGAAGAAGTACAGCGACATCGTTGAACCCTTGTTTAGGGCCGCACCCCCCGGCCGTACGCAAACTGGGGCGCTAGTCGCTACCAACGCATGAAAGCCGCCGACCGTATGACTACGGCGCGGCGGCTTCGTGTTCGATGGTCGTCTTCAACGAGAAAGTGCGCGGACGGCCCCGCGCAGCAGCTCACTGGGTCGAGCGGCGCAGCTCCAGCGGACCCTCGTTCCTGGCGGGCTCGGACTTTACGTCCGACTTCACCGGCTCGAGCCGGCCGCTCTCGACACGCGGGGTCTCGACGCGCGCGGCGACCTCGGTGTTCGAGGTGGCGACCGATCCGGTGTGCTCGGAGGAGCGCAGCGAACGCGGACGCGCGACAGCACGCGCCATCAGCATCTGGTTGCCGCCCTGATGGTGGAAGTCGCAATAGGCGAAGCCCATGCCCGACACCGATCCGCGGAAGCTGCGATCGTCAGTCTTTTCCAGGTTGAAGCAGGGCTCGAACGGAATTCCCTTGATCGAGGCGCAGACGTTCTGGCCGCGGATCTGGAGCGTGTTGCCGGGCAGGCGGAGATGCTTCACCGGACCTGCACCCGAGAACTGCACGGCCCCGGCGGCGCCGAGGTCGTCCAGGATGCGGCCTGCGCCGCGGGTGCCGTCGAAACAGGTGAAAGCGAACACCTTGCCGGCGACGAAGCGGCGCGCCTCGTCGGCATTCATGCTTCCAGCAATGGCCGGCGCAAACGTCGCTGCCGCCGTGACAGCCCCCAACACAATACGCGCAAGCATGCTCAACTCCGAACCGACCCCAGCGCGGGCGATGCCTTATCTCTTTACCCGCTGCTTACCATACTAACCATGGCGACATTGAAGCAGCTTGGTTGGTAAAGTCTGAACGCCGTTAGACAATTTTTACCACGATCCGGCCGCGGACCTGGCCGGACAGGATTTTCACGCCCCATTCGGAAACCTCGGCGAGCGGGATTTCGTGAGTAATTTCAGATAGTTTCGACCGGTCCAGATCGGACGCCAGACGCTGCCAGGCGGCCTTCCTGGGCTCGATCGGGCACATCACGGAATCGATGCCGAGAAGGCACACCCCGCGCAAAATGAAAGGCGCGACAGAAGACGGCAGGTCCATGCCGGCGGCAAGGCCGCACGCCGCGATCGCGCCGCCGTACTTCGTCATCGACAGGAGGTTGGCGAGCGTGGTCGAGCCGACGCTGTCGACGCCACCCGCCCAGCGCTCCTTGGCGAGGGGCTTGCCCGGCGCCGACAATTCGTTGCGATCGATGATCTCGGCAGCGCCGAGATGCCTGAGGTAGTCGGCCTCCGAGGTGCGGCCGGTCGAGGCGATGACGTGATAGCCGAGCTTGGACAGCACGGCGGTCGCGACCGAGCCGACGCCGCCGGCCGCGCCCGTCACCACGACGGGGCCGCTCTTCGGCGACAGGCCGTGCTTCTCCAGCGCCAGCACCGAGAGCATTGCGGTGAAACCGGCAGTGCCGATCGCCATGGCGTCGCGCGCCGACAGGCCCTGCGGCAGGGCGACCAGCCAGTCACCCTTCACCCGTGCCTTCTCGGCATAGGCGCCGAGATGGGTCTCGCCCATGCCCCAGCCGGTGCAGACGACCTTGTCGCCCGCCTTCCATTGCGGATGCGAAGACTGCTCGACCGTGCCGGCGAAGTCGATGCCGGCGATCATCGGGAAGCGGCGCACCACCGGCGCCTTGCCGGTGAGCGCAAGGCCGTCCTTGTAGTTCAGCGTCGACCATTCGACGCGGACGGTGACGTCGCCCTCCATCAGCTCGGCTTCGTCGAATTGCGTAAGCTGCGCGGTGGTGCCCTTGTCCGCCTTGTCGATCCGGATCGCCTTGAATGTGGCCACGGCTGAACTCCCTGACTTGTTTCAGGGGATGTTTAGCCGATCAGGCAGGCTGCGCAACTGGCGCTCCAATTCCGAAGTTCGCAAACCGTATCGGCACCACCGGTGCGAACTTCGGAATTAAGAGGAGCGCCAGCAAATATATGATCCTAGTGCCGGTTATCGATTTGAAGTTCCTGAACGAATCCGCGGCTTGCTCTGCAGGAACTTCAAATCGCCGGCACTAGCCGCTCGACGGGTTTCTCGACGATCGGAAGATTGATCAGCGCAGAGAGCACGCCGAACAGAATCGAGAGCCACCAGATCGGCGTGTAGGAACCGAACCGCTCGAACACGACGCCGCCGAGCCAGACGCCGAGGAAGCCGCCGACCTGATGGCTGACGAAGGCGAAGCCATAGAGCGTCGCGAGCCAGCGCGTGCCGAACATCAGCGCCACCAGCGCCGAGGTCGGCGGCACCGTCGACAGCCAGGTCAGGCCGGAGACCGCACCGAACGCAATCGCCGAGAACGGCGTGATCGGGAACGAGATGAAGGCCAGCGTCGCAAGCGCGCGGGTGAAGTAGATGGTCGAGAGGATGTAGCGCTTGGGCAGCGAGTTCTGGAGATAACCGACGCTGAGCGAGCCGATGATGTTGAAAAGGCCGATCGCCGCGATCACCCAGCCGCCGGTTTGCGTCGAGATGCCGCGATCGACCAGGAAGGCCGGCAGATGCACCGTGATGAAGGCGAGCTGGAAGCCGCAGGTGAAGAAACCGAGCACCAGCAGCACATAAGAGCGATGGCCAAAGGCTTCCGCGAGCGCCTTCATGAAGGTCTGCTCGTCCGCCGGCGCCGCGTTTGCCGTGCTTGCGACCGGCGGCGTCGAGAGCGCCAGCGACAGCGGAATGATCAGCAGCATCAGGAAGCCGAACACGCTGAGCGCCTGCTGCCAGCCGAAATTGTCGATCAGCGCGACGCCGATCGGCGCGAACAGGAACTGTCCGAACGAGCCCGCCGCCGTGCCGGCACCGAGCGCAAGCCCGCGCTTCTCGGCCGGCAACAGCTTGCTGAACGCCGACAGCACCAGGTTGAACGAGCAGCCGGCGAGACCAAAGCCGACCATCACGCCCGCCCCTAAGTTCAGCGACAGCGGCGTTGAGGAGTAGCGCATCAGGAGCAGGCCGCCGGCATAGAGCAGCGCGCCGACGCACATCACCCGGAACAGGCCGAAGCGATCGGCGACCGCGCCGGCGATCGGCTGGCCCAATCCCCACAGCAAGTTCTGGAAGGCAATCGCCAAGCCGAACACGTCGCGGCCCCAGGCGTACTCATGGCTCATCGGCTGCACGAAGAAGCCGAGCGCCGAGCGCGGGCCGAAGCCAAGCATGCCGATGGCGCAACCGCAGAGGATGATGACGGCCGGCGTGCGCCAGGTGGAGGAACGCGAGACCGGACCGAGCTCGCCCGCTTGTGTGGACATGGTGTTCCTCATCTTCTCGTTGGCGGATCCGAAATGGGCAGCCACAGGCCAGCTCGTTTAATGCAAATGCATGAACATCCCAAGTCAAAAATGGTTGCGTTCCACGAAGGGCTCCCGCGGGAGCACTGCGTTTCAACAAGACCTTCCGGCGCAGTGGAGTGCGACTTGACGGGAATGTGTGCGAGGAGACCTAGCAACTCCCCGCCATGCGTGATATCTTTGATCTACTCAGGTTGAGCATATCTGAGCGTTGGCGACATGCGACCCGGCCTCTCGGCCGGATTTCTCAGGCTCTATATATACTCAATTTGAGTATAACAATGCACGGGAGGCTTCGATGCCGATCACTGGACTTTACGGCCCTGACGACTTTACCAGCCGGCCCCAGGGCCATGCCACCAACCAGGTCACGACCTCCCCGCGTGCCGCGCCGGCGCGAACGGGATCCCCACTGCCGATGCCCTCGCTGCAATGGACCGATGAGGTCGAGCGCGCCACCGCGCCTCTCTATGAGCGCGTGAAGCACGTGATCCCGCCGATCGAGTGGCCGGTGATGGCGCCGACGATCAAGGCGATCAACGAGCTGAAGCAGGCGCGCGGCGCGGTGATCCTCGCGCACAATTACCAGGCCCCGGAGATCTTCCACTGCGTCGCCGACATCGGCGGCGATTCGCTCCAACTCGCCGTCGAAGCCACCAAGGTGAAGGCCGGGATCATCGTCCAGTGCGGCGTGCACTTCATGGCGGAGACCTCGAAACTGCTCAACCCGGACAAGACGGTGCTGATCCCGGACTCGCGCGCCGGCTGCTCGCTTGCCGCCAGCATCACGGGCGCAGACGTTCGCCTGCTCCGCGAGAAATTTCCCGGCGTTCCGGTCGTCGCCTATGTCAACACGTCGGCGGAGGTGAAGGCCGAGGTGGACATCTGCTGCACGTCGTCGAACGCGGTGCAGGTGGTCGAGAGCCTGGGCGCCCGAAGCGTGATCTTCCTGCCCGACCGCTATCTCGCGACCTACGTGGCCTCGAAGACCGACGTGAAGATCATCGCCTGGAAGGGCGCCTGCGAGGTCCATGAGCGCTTCAAGGCTGCGGAGCTGCGCGGGCTTCGCGAGGCCGATCCCACCGTTCAGATCATCGCCCATCCCGAATGCCCGCCGGACGTTCTGGCGGAGGCCGACTTCACCGGCTCGACCGCGCACATGATCAACTGGGTGCGCGCAAAGCGGCCGCGGCGGCTGGTGATGATCACGGAATGCTCGATGGCCGACAATGTGCGCGCCGAGCTGCCTGACGTGGAGATGCTGCGTCCGTGCAATCTCTGCCCGCACATGAAGCGCATCACGCTCGCCAACATTCTGGAGAGCCTGCTGACGCTGCGCGAGGAGATCACGATCGACCCCGCGCTCGCGATGCGCGCGCGACGATCGGTCGAGCGGATGATCAATCTGAAGAACTAGCAACACACACAACCGTCGTCCCGGACAAGCGCAGCGAAGCGAAGCGCAGATCCGGGATCCATAACCACGGGGAGGAGTTTGACGATGACTCGTGGTTATCAGCTCGCGCAACAACTGCTCCCTGTGGTTATGGGTCCCGGCCTTCGCCGGGACGACGGTGGAGAACTCGGAGAAAGCTAATGCAAGACAACATCCCCAACCTCACCCGCAACGCCGACGACGTCATCATCGTCGGCGGCGGCCTTGCCGGACTGTTTTGCGCGCTGAAGCTCGCGCCGCGGCCGGTGACGCTGATCTCGGCGGCACCGCTCGGACAGGGTGCGTCGTCCGCATGGGCGCAAGGCGGCATCGCCGCGGCGGTGGCCGAGGGCGATACGCCGGAAACCCATGCCGCAGATACGATTGCCGTCGGCGGCGGTCTCGTCGACGAAGCGGTCGCGCTTGGGATCGCCCGCGAGGCTGCGCCGCGCATCCATGACCTGCTCGCCTATGGCGTGCCGTTCGATCGTGATCTCGAAGGCAGGCTCGCGGTCGGGCGGGAAGCCGCGCATTCGGCGCGCCGCATCGTGCATGTCCGCGGCGACGGCGCGGGCGCAGCGATCATCGCGGCGCTGGGCGAGGCCGTACGCCGGACGCCGTCGATCCGGCTGATCGAAGGCTTCGTCGCCGAAGCACTGTTGACGGAAGACGGCACTGTCGCCGGCCTTCAATTGCGCGCGGCCGGCAATCCCGCTGCCCCGCCGGTCCTGCTCGCCTCGCGCGCGGTGGTGCTCGCGACCGGCGGTCTCGGCCATCTCTATGCCGTCACCACCAATCCGTTTGAAGCGAGCGGATCGGGCCTGGCGATCGCCGCGCGCGCCGGCGCCGTGATCGCCGATCCTGAATTCGTGCAATTCCACCCCACCGCCATCATGGTCGGCCGCGATCCGGCGCCGCTTGCGACGGAGGCGCTGCGCGGCGAAGGCGCAACGCTGATCAATGGCCATGGCGAGCGTTTCATGCTGACGCGTCATCCGCTTGCCGAGCTCGCGCCGCGCGACATCGTGGCCCGCGGCGTGTTCGCCGAGATCGCAGCCGGGCGCGGCGCGTTTCTCGACGCGCGGCAGGCGCTGGGCGCGCGCTTCGCCGACAAATTCCCGACCGTGCATGCGAGCTGCATCGCCGCCGGCATCGATCCCGCCACGCAGGCCATCCCGATCGCGCCGGCCGCGCACTACCACATGGGCGGCATCGCGGTGGACGCGCGCGGCCGCAGCTCGATCGACGGGCTCTGGGCCGGCGGCGAAGTGTCCTCCACCGGTGCGCATGGCGCCAACCGTCTCGCCTCCAACTCGCTGCTGGAGGCCGTGGTCTACGCCGCGCGGATCGCCGACGACATCGCCGGCCGCGCCATCCCCGCGCCTGCCCGCCTCCCCGACGCGCTCGTGACGTCGCGTGACAACGCGCCGGATACTGCGGCCGTGAATCGGCTGCGCGCGATGATGAGCGCGCATGTCGGCGTCATCCGTCACAGTGACGGGCTTGCGGAGGCCGTGCGCAGCTTCGCCGCGCTCGAACGTGACGCAACGAGCATTGCTGTCCGCAACATGGCGACATCGGCCCTGCTCGTCGCCGCTGCGGCCTGGACGCGGTGCGAGAGCCGCGGCGCGCATTTCCGCATCGACCACCCGGCCGATGTCCCCGCGCTGGCCCGGAGAACGATGACCACCCTCGCCGCAGCACGCGAAGCCGCGGAGAGCCTGCGCGAGCGTCCGCTGCCGCGCATTGCGCAACCCGTGATCGCCTGATGGAGTCCCTTATGATCACCCCGACATCCCTGCTCTATCCCGACGCCTTCCTCTCGCCGCTCGCGATCGACGAGGCCGTGCACCGCGCGCTCGACGAGGACCTCGGCCGCGCCGGCGACGTCACCTCGCTGGCAACGATACCGGAGGCAACGAAGGCACAGGCCATCCTGGTCGCGCGCCAGTCCGGCGTGATCGCGGGCCTGCCGCTGGCGCTGGCGACGCTGCAAAAGCTGTCGCCCGACATCGAGGTGCGGGCGCATGTCCGCGATGCCGCCCGCGTGTCCCGTGGGCAGCACGTGCTGACGATCTCGGGCCCCGCGCGCGCCATTCTCACCGCGGAGCGGACCGCGCTGAATTTCGTCGGCCGGCTGTCTGGCGTTGCGACGCTGACGGCGGACTATGTCGCGCGCACCGAAGGCACCAGGATGCGGATCTGCTGCACGCGAAAAACCACGCCGGGCTTGCGCGCCCTGGAGAAATACGCGGTGCGCTGCGGCGGCGGTTTCAACCACCGCTTTGGCCTCGACGACGCGATCCTGATCAAGGACAACCACATCGCGGTCGCCGGCGGCATCCGCCCCGTGCTGGAGCGCGCACGCGCCCACGCCGGCCATCTCGTCAAGATCGAGATCGAGGTCGATACGCTGGCGCAATTGCGCGAGGTGCTGGACACGGGAATGGCTGACGCCGTGCTGCTCGACAACATGGACCTTGCGACGCTGCGCGAGGCGGTGCGGATGAGCGAGGGCCGGCTCAAGCTGGAAGCATCCGGCGGCGTCACGCTGGACTCGATCGCCGCAATCGCGGCGACAGGCGTCGACTACGCGTCTTCAGGCGCGCTGACGCATTCCGCGCCGAATTTCGACTGTGCCCTGGATATCGAGGCGTGACTTCTTAGCCTCTCCCCGCTTGCGGGGAGAGGCCGGAATTCGCGCTGAAAGCGCGGATTCCGGGTGAGGGGGAGTCTCCGCGAGTCCAACTCTCACCGTCTCCGCGGAGAGTCCCCCTCACCCCGACCCTCTCCCCGCAAGCGGGGCGAGGGAGCGCAGTTGCGCTTGCGGCGACAGCCGCAAACTATCTCAGCGCCGTACGGTATCTCCCATCTCGGCGGAGCTCTTGGCCTGCTGCGCGAGCTCGGCGGAGAGCGCGGCGGTCTGGGCCGGGGAGCCCCAGCTCGGCTCCTCGCTGCCGTCGCCCCAGGCGCGCGGGCGATAGAAGGTGTGCACGCCGGTCTTGTACATCTTCTTCATCTCGGCGACCCAGGACGGGCGCACCCAGTAGGCGTGGTAATGCGTGGACTTGCCGACCTCGGGCAGCCAGATCTGGCCGTCGAGCATCGCCTTCGCGATCTTCTTGGCGCGCTCCCACATCTCGGGCTCGCGGATCACGTCGGCATTGTTGTCGCAGGCAAAGGTGAACTGGCAGGCGAGATGGCGGTGCTTGTTCTGATAGACCGCTCCGCACACCGTATCAGGGTATTTGCCTGAGAACACGCGGTTCATCACCACCTGCGCGACCGCTATCTGGCCGCGCACGGCCTCGCCGCGGGATTCGAAATAGACGGCTTCGGCGAGACATTTCTCGGATTTCGCGCGCGACTTGTCGTCGAGCGCGAGCCGTTCCGCCGGCGACCTGGCGCGCTGGTTGTCGGCGTTGACCTCGCCCTTCGGCGCGACGCTCTCGCCGCTCTCGATATCCTTGGCGATCTCCTCCGTCGGCGGCGACAGCGAGGCCGTCACCTTCATGTCGGGGTCGGGCATCACGATCAGCGGCTCGGCGCCGGGCTGCCAGCTCTCGATGCTCTCCAGATTGCCGCCGAGCGAGGAGCTGCCGAAGAACAGGTTCGAGGTCTTGACGCTGAAGGGATCGCGCGCAGGCGCGGCCGGCGCAGTGGCCCGCTTCAGCGCCTCCAGCGGCTGAACCGCGAACGAGCGCGCGAGGTCGCTGGCCTTCGGCGGATTGGCATATTGCGGCAACGGCGGCGCGCGCAGCGCTTCCTGGAGCTCGGGGTCGAGCGCGGCTGCGGACTCCGGCGACATCGCTTGCGGCATCGCGGCGGTCTTGGCGCCGAACACCGAGCTGTTCGACGTCGCGGGATCTTCCTGCGCGGGCGCTGCGGCCGGTGCGGCAGCGTCGGGAGACGTCGTCGGTGTAGCGATCGCGAGGCGATCACCTTTCATGGAGCGATCGACCTTGGGAAAGTCGGCGGCCTGGTAACGCGGCGGCGCCTGAAGCGCCGGATTGCGGCTGATCGCGCCGGTGACGTCGCGACCATCGAGGCTTGCGAGGCGAACCATCGCGCTCTGCGGAACCGAGGTGCCGATGGGACGGGAAAAACTGTAGGTGGCGAGCTGGATCGAGGACGCCGCGGAATACACCTGCTTCTGCCAACGCTCGGCGACGCCGGGCTGACGCGCCAGCAGCGAGGCAATATCCTGATAGCCGGTCTCTCTCGGCATCAATGCGAAGATGCAGAGACCGATGCCGAAGGACGCGAACCGCGCGCCCTTCGGATGGTTACGCAACACTGACATCGATACGCTCACGCTACGCTTACGCCCGAAAAACCGAACCGCAGTACATCCGTGCAATTCGATCTTTCTCGTAAGTATCCAATTTAGGTTGCCGGGGCGTTAATCGGCGTTGCGCGCTGGGCACACACAAGCGATCGCAAGTGTTTTCACGGGGCAATGACGCGCATTGGTAAATGCCGCCCCACGTAAAGCGGTAAACATCCGGTCAACGCGAATGGTGAAGGAACTCTTGCGCGCGCGTATCATTACGGGACGCGTGATGAGTTCCAGGTCTTGCGAGAAGTGTCTCCACGTCCACCACTGTCATGCCCCGACTTGATCGGGGCATCCAGTACGCCGCGGCTTCTCAGTTCAATCACGGATGTCTCGGCGTACTGGATCGCCCGGTCAAGCCGGGCGATGACAGCGAGTGTGTGGCGGCATGCGCGTGCAACAAGCTCGTCATTGCGAGCGCAGCGAAGCAATCCAGGGTCTCTCCGCGGCGACAGACTGGATTGCTTCGCTGCGCTCGCAATGACGGCGTGGAGAGAGCGGTGCGCAAAATGAAAGAGGCGGGGTTTTGGCCCCGCCTCTTCGCATTCAACATTTCAAATCGCCTTACGCCTGGCTCGCGACCGCCTTGCCGAGTGCGGCTTGCGCCGCGGCGAGGCGGGCGATCGGCACGCGGTAGGGCGAGCAGGAGACGTAGTCGAGGCCGATATTGTGGCAGAAGGCGACGGACGCGGGATCGCCGCCGTGCTCGCCGCAGATGCCGACCTTGAGCGAGGGCCGTGTCTTGCGGCCGCGCGCGACGCCGATCTTGACCAGCTCGCCGACGCCTTCCTGATCGAGCGCGACGAAGGGATCGATCGGCAGGATGCCCTTGGACACGTAGGTGCCGAGGAAGCTCGCGGCATCGTCGCGGCTGATGCCGTAGGTGGTCTGCGTCAGATCGTTGGTGCCGAACGAGAAGAACTCGGCGCTCTCCGCGATCTCGGCCGCGAGCAGACAGGCGCGCGGCAGCTCGATCATGGTACCGACCTGATAGGCGAGCTTGGTGTTGGTGTCGCGCATCACGGCCTGCGCGGTGGCGTCGATGCGCGCCTTGACGAGGTCGAGCTCCATCTTGGTGGCGATCAGCGGCACCATCACCTCGAGGCCGACGGCCTTGCCGGTGCGCTTCTCGGCCTCGACCGCCGCCTCGAAGATCGCGCGCGCCTGCATCTCGGCGATCTCAGGGTAGGCGATCGCGATACGGCAGCCGCGGAAGCCGAGCATCGGGTTGAACTCCGACAGCTCGCGCGCGCGGTCGGCCAGGCGCCGCGGGTCGGTGTTCATGGCGCGCGCCACTTCCTCGACCTCGGCGTGGGTGTGCGGCAGGAACTCGTGCAGCGGCGGATCGAGCAAACGGATCGTGACGGGCAGGCCCTTCATGATCTCGAACAGCTCGACGAAGTCGGCACGCTGCATCGGCAGCAGCTTCGCGAGCGCCGCGCGGCGCGACTGTTCGTCCTCGGAGAGGATCATCTCGCGCACCGTGCGGATGCGCGTTTCCTCGAAGAACATGTGCTCGGTGCGGCAGAGGCCAATGCCTTCCGCGCCGAACTTGATCGCGGTGCGCGCGTCGTCCGGCGTATCTCCATTGACGCGAACGCCGATCTTGCGGACCTGGTCGGCCCACTTCATCAGCGTGCCGAACTCGCCGGACAGCTCCGGCTCGATCATCGGCATGCGGCCGGCGAGCACCTGGCCGAGCGAGCCGTCGATGGTGATGACGTCGCCGGTCTTGAAGGTGCGCGAGCCGATGCTCATGGTGCCGCGACCGTAATCGACGCGGATGGTGCCGCAGCCGGAGACGCAGGGCTTGCCCATGCCGCGCGCGACCACCGCCGCGTGCGAGGTCATGCCGCCGCGGGTGGTGAGGATGCCTTCGGCGGCGTGCATGCCGTGGATGTCCTCCGGGCTGGTCTCGATGCGGACCAAAATCACCTTGCGCCCGTCGGCCTGCAGCTTGGCCGCTTCATCCGAGGAGAACACGATCTCGCCGGAGGCCGCGCCGGGCGAAGCCGGCAGGCCGGTCGCGATCACGTCGCGCTTGGCGTTGGGATCGATGGTCGGATGCAGCAGCTGATCGAGCGAGGCCGGATCGATCCGCGTCACCGCTTCCTTCTTGGTGATCAGGCCCTCATTGGCGAGCTCGACCGCGATGCGCAGCGCCGCCTTGGCGGTGCGTTTGCCGCCGCGGGTCTGGAGCATCCACAGCTTGCCCTGCTCGACCGTGAACTCCATGTCCTGCATGTCGCGGTAGTGCTTCTCGAGCAGCGTGTAGATCCGCGTCAGCTCCTTGAAGGCCTCCGGCATCGCCGCTTCCATCGACGCCTTGTCGGAGCCCGACTCCTTCCGCGCTTCCTCGGTGATGTCCTGCGGCGTGCGGATGCCCGCCACCACGTCCTCGCCCTGCGCGTTGATCAGGAACTCGCCGTAAAGCTTGCTCTCGCCGGTCGAGGGATTGCGCGTGAAGGCGACGCCGGTCGCCGACGTATCGCCCATGTTGCCGAACACCATGGCCTGCACGTTGACCGCGGTGCCCCAGGATTCCGGAATGTCGTGCAGCTTGCGATAGGTCACCGCGCGCGCGTTCATCCAGGATGAAAACACAGCGCCGATCGCGCCCCAGAGCTGGTCGTGCGGATCCTGCGGGAAGTCCTTCCCCGTCTCGCGCGCAACCGCGTCCTTGTACTTGCCGACCAGCTCGACCCAGTCCTCCGCCGACAGGTCGGTGTCGAGCGTGTAGCCCTGGCTGTCCTTGAAGGTGTCGAGGATTTCCTCGAAGTGATGATGCTCGAAACCGAGCACCACGTCGGAATACATGGTGATGAAGCGGCGGTAGCTGTCATAGGCGAAGCGGCGGTCGCCGGACAGTTCCGAGAGCGCTTCCACGGTCTCATCGTTGAGGCCGAGATTGAGCACGGTGTCCATCATGCCCGGCATCGAGGCGCGCGCGCCGGAGCGCACGGAGACGAGCAGCGGGTTCCTGGTGTCGCCGAACACCTTGCCGGTCAACTTGCCGACATGGTCGAGCGCCTTCTCAACCTGCGACTGCAACTCCTTCGGGTAGGTCTTGCCGTGTGCGTAGAAGTAGGTGCAGACCGAGGTCGGGATGGTGAAGCCGGGAGGCACCGGCAGACCGAGATTGGCCATCTCGGCGAGATTGGCGCCCTTGCCGCCGAGCAGGTCGCGCATCTCCGTCCGGCCCTCGGCCTTGCCGTCACCGAACGTGAACACCCATTTGCCGGCCTTGGCCGCAGCTGGCGCGGCCTTGGCTGGCGCAGCCTTGCTCGGTGCAGGCTTCAGAGCGACCTTGGCGGCGGCCTTCGGCGCAACTGGCTTGGTCGCAGCCTTTGAGACAGCCTTTACGACAGACTTGGCGGCGGGCTTCGCAGCCGACTTGGCCACGGGCTTGGCAACCGGCTTAGAGGCGCTCTTAGGAAGCGCCTTGCGGGCCGCCGGCGCGGCTTTCGCCTTGGCGGAGGACTTTGATTTCGCTGGTATTTTCTTAGGCTTCGAGGCGGCTTTGGCCATAGCTTGCACACAACCTGCGAGAGGAAAGGGAAATCGCGCGCCTTACACCACTTTGGGCAGGCCCGCGCAAGTCGAAGAGTTCCGGAAAATGAAGGCCTAGAGATGGAGCCACTTCAACAATCCGAGCCCGATCGCACCATTTATGATGAGAAAGATCGCGACGATGAGGTTGAGAAGCCGCGGCATGATCAGGATGAGCACGCCCGCAATCAACGACAGGATCGGCGAAATGTGGGCGACGGTGATGTGCATGAATTATCTTTCCGTGGAGGTGGAGCGAATCGCGGGCGGATCATAGCGGACCCGGTTCCGCGGGTAGAGACGCACTAGGGGGCGCACGAGTTCCGGGCTTCGCGAAAACTGCCCAAAAATGCCGCGAATGCGGCAAGGCATTTTCCGGAACATCGCGCGCGTCGCAGCATTGGCAACCGGTCGCGCCATTGGCGCCGGCTAAAATCATGTCGAAGGAGTTGCCCATGCGGAACAGGATTCTCGCTCTCGCCGCGCTTGGCGTCGCGCTCGGTGCGCCGGTTGCGGCACAGGCGCAAACAGGCATTACGGTTGGACGCGCGCCCGTCGTGGTCGACAGCGGCCCGACGATTGCGGTCGAACAGCGGCCAGCCTTCCGCGATTATGTCGTCGAACAACGTGTGCCGGCCTTCCGCATTCCGGATCGCGTGGTGGTCGGAGCCACCTTACCGGAGAGCGGCGTGACCTATTATGACGTGCCGCAACGTTTCGGCGCTACCACCTATCGCTACACCGTCGTGAACGGCGAGACCGTGCTGGTCGAGCCGCGCTCGCGGCGCATCGTCGAGGTGCTGGACTAGATCCTCGACGGACACGTTCCTTTCGAGCGAACCGGTATCCACTTCGCTCGAAAACGCATCGTTCAACTCGATGTCCGGCGCGTCAAATCAGGCTGACGCGTGCAGTGTTAAATCGGACATCAGGCCCCGCCCGGTCTCCCCCCTCCGGGTGGGGCTTTTTTGCGCTTCGTCATTCCGGGGCGCGCCATTTGGCGCGAGCCCGGAATCAATTTCTCTGCATCGCGCGCGGCACGATGGATTCCGGGTTCGCGCTTCCGCCTTCGCTCTTCGAGCTTCGGCGGACAAGTCGCGCGCCCCGGAATGACAGTTGCGTTTGGCCGCGCGGCCGTGCCTCAATCCTGGATCTTCGAGAAGTCCGCCACCGCGCGCGTGGCGCTGCGAATCTCGTTCAGCAGCTTCAGGCGGTTCTCGCGCACCTTCGGATCGTCGTCGTTGACGCGGACCTTCTCGAAGAACGCATCCACCGGCGGGCGCAGCTTCGCCATCGCGCTCATCGCGGCGGCAAAGTCCTCCTTGGCGACGGCAGCGCTTGCTTCCGCCTGCACCTCGCCGATCGCCTTGGCCAGCGCCTTCTCCTCGCCGAGGCCGTAGAGCGCAGCATCCGGCGCGCCGTCGAACGTGCGCTTGTCCTTCTTCTCCTCGATCGAGAGGATGTTGCTGGCGCGCTTGGTGCCGGCGAGCAGGTTCTTGCCGTCGTCCGACTCGAGGAACTTGCCGAGCGCCTCGACGCGGCGGACGATCATGAGCAGGTCGTCCTGGCCGCCGAGCGCGAACACGGCGTCGACGAGGTCGTGCCGCGCGCCCTGCTCGCGCAGCTGGACCTTCAGGCGGTCGGCGAAGAAGGCGAGCAGATCGCTCGGAAGCTTCTGTGCGTCGGCCGGCTTCACCGACAAGCCGGCGAGCGCGGACGCCGCCACCTTCATCAGCGACAGACGCAGTGCGTTCTCGGCGATCAGCCGGATCACACCCAACGCCGCACGGCGCAGCGCATACGGGTCCTTCGACCCCGTCGGCTTCTCGTCGATCGCCCAGAAACCGACGAGCGTGTCGAGCTTGTCGGCGAGCGCGACTGCGACGCTGACCGGATCGGTCGGCACCCGATCGGCGGGGCCCTGCGGTTTGTAATGCTCCTCGCAAGCCGCCGCGACGGAAGCATCCTCGCCCTGCGCCAGCGCGTAGTACTTGCCCATCAGGCCCTGCACCTCAGGGAATTCGCCGACGACTTCGGTCAGCAGATCCGCCTTCGCCAGATGCGCGGCGCGGGTCGTCTTGGCAACATCGGCGCCGACCAGCGGCGCGATCTCGGCGGCGAGCCGCTCGATGCGCTTGATGCGCGCGGCCTGCGTCCCGAGCTTCTCGTGGAACACGATCTGCTCGAACTTCGGCAGGCGGTCCTCGAGCTTGGTCTTCAGGTCGGTCTCGTAGAAGAACTTCGCATCGGAAAGGCGCGCGCGGATGACGCGCTCGTTGCCGGCGATGATGGTCTTGCCGCCGTCCGTCGCCTCGATGTTGGCGACCAGGATGAACTTGTTGGCGAGCTTGCCCGTCTTGGCATCGCTCACGACAAAGCACTTCTGGTTGTTGCGGATGGTGGCGCGGATCACTTCCGCGGGCGTTGCCAGAAATTCCGGCTCGAACGAGCCCATCAGCAAGACCGGCCATTCGACGAGGCCGGCGACCTCGTCCAGCAGGTTCTGGTCCTCGACGAGCTCGAAGCCCTGCGCGAACGCAAGCTGCTTGGCGTCAGTGAGGATCGCGTCCTTGCGGCGCTCCGGATCGAGCACGACCTTCGCGTCCAGCAGCTTCGCCTCGTAGTCCTCGAACCGGCGCACGGAAATCGCCGCGGGCGCCATGAAGCGATGGCCGTAGGTGGTCTGGCCGGCTTCGATGCCGTCCACCGAGAACGGCACGACATCGGGCTGTTCGGTCTCGGGCCCGAACGTCGCGGTGATCGCATGCAGCGGACGCACCCAGTTGAGCGAGCCGGGTTTTCCGGAACGCGCGCCCCAGCGCATCGATTTCGGCCAGGGGAAAGTCCGGATGATGACGGGCAGGATCTCCGCAAGCACGTCGATCGCGTCGCGGCCGGGCTTCTCGATCAGCGCGATGTAGAAGTCGCCCTTCGGATCGCGCTGGATCTTGGCCTCATCCAGCGAGTTCAGACCTGTCGCTTTCAGAAAGCCCTGCACGGCCGCATCGGGCGCACCCATTTTCGGTCCGCGGCGTTCGGTCTTGAGGTCAGGCTGGCGCGCAGGGATGCCGTGCACGGTGAGCGCGAGGCGGCGCGGCGTCGCGAAGGCTTTCGCGCCGTCATAGACCAGGCCTTCGGCGACGAGCTTGTCGGTGACCATACGGCGCAGATCGTCGGCCGCCTTCGCCTGCATGCGCGCGGGGATTTCTTCCGAGAACAGTTCAAGCAAAAGATCGGGCATCAGGCCGCTCCGCCCGCTTCAGTATGTATCCAGGCTTCGCCACAGGCCTTGGCCAGCTCGCGCACGCGAAGAATGTAGCTCTGCCGCTCCGTCACGGAGATCACGCCGCGGGCGTCGAGCAGGTTGAAGAGGTGGCTTGCCTTGATGCACTGGTCGTAGGCGGGCAGCGCCATCAGATGCGCCTCGCGCTTGCCGTCCTTCCAGCCCGCGTCGAGATATTTTTTACAGGCGGCTTCCGCCATCTTGAACTGCTCGAACAGCATCGCGGTGTCGGCGACTTCGAAGTTGTGCTTCGAATATTCCCGCTCGGCCTGGAGGAAGACGTCGCCATAGGTGACCTTGGCGTCGCCGTCGCGACCGTTGAAATTGAGGTCGTAGACGCGGTCGACGCCCTGCACATACATCGCGAGACGCTCAAGCCCGTAGGTGAGCTCACCCGCGACCGGCGCGCATTCGAAGCCGGCGACCTGCTGGAAATAGGTGAACTGGGAAACTTCCATGCCGTCGCACCAGCACTCCCACCCCAAACCCCAGGCGCCCAGCGTCGGGCTCTCCCAGTCGTCCTCGACGAAGCGGATGTCGTGCACGGCGGAATCGATGCCGATCGCGGCGAGCGACTTCAGATACAGCTCCTGAAGGTTCGGCGGCGACGGCTTCATGATCACCTGGAACTGGTAGTAGTGCTGCATCCGGTTCGGGTTCTCGCCGTAGCGGCCGTCCTTGGGCCGGCGCGAGGGCTGCACATAGGCGGCGTTCCAGGGTTTTGGCCCGAGCGCGCGGAGCGTCGTCGCTGGATGGAAGGTACCTGCGCCCATCTCCATGTCGTAGGGCTGCAGGATCACGCAGCCCTGCTCGGCCCAGAACCGCTGGAGCGCGAGGATGAAGCCCTGGAACGAGCGTTCCGGGCGCATATGGGCGGGCAATGAGGCGTCCATCGTCAGATCAGGCTCTCGCGGGGGGTTTTGAATCGCGCGGGACCGTATCGACGGCGGGGATGGGAATCAAGGCGAAGGGGGTGGATTCGGGCCAATCCCGAGAGGATGCGGTAGGGTGGGCAAAGGCGCCCTTGCGCCGTGCCCACCATCCCTCCGGGACTACGACCGTTGGTGGGCACGCTACGCTTTGCCCACCCTACGGCAGCGTTACCTAGCCAGGCCGGTAAGCTCCGGTCACCGGATCCTGTTTCAGCGTCCGGATTTCCCCCATATGGGCGGCTTCGGCGACGCGTGAGAGACGCATCTCCTCCAGCTCCTGGTTGATCCGGACAGCGGTCTTGTAGGCCCAGCGGACCACGGCAAGCCCGCCCAGGACGCCCGCGAAAGCGACGAACGGCGGCATCTGTCGATCCTTGTTGAGTGCTCAGCCCCCACGCACATTCTTGCGCAGACCGGGCCGCGCCGCAATTGGCTCGGCTTCAAGTCTCCTTGGGGCCAAATGGCGCGGGAGGCCGTGCCCTAGAACCCGAATTTCGCCCAAATCGCGCGCGTTTCGACCGCCGAGATCAGTTCGTCCGGCAGCCCGGCCATTGATTCCAGGGCCGAAAGCTGGCCCGCGCCGGGCGATCTGCGCCCCAAAAGGCCGGACAGCAGCCCGGTCGGCTGCGCAATCACGGGGGTGAGAACCTTCTCGCCATAGCGGGCACGAAGAGTTGAGCGGAGATCGCCGATACCGTCGGCGAGCCCGAGCCCGACCGAACTCTCGCCGGCCCAGTATTCACCGGTGAACAGGGTGTCGTCATCGCCCTTCAGCCGCGCGCCGCGGCTCTCCTTCACCAGCGCAATGAAGATCTGGTGGATCTCGCGCTGGATCGCCTTCAGCTTGGTCACGTCGTCGGGGTTTTCGGGCAGGAACGGATCGAGCATCGCCTTGTGCGCGCCGGCCGTGTAGAGCCGCCGCTCGATGCCGAGCCGCCTGATCGCCTCCTGGAAACCAAAACTGCCGCCGACCACGCCGATCGAGCCGAGGATCGAGGACGGATCGCAGAAGATCTCGTCGCCGGCGCAGGCGATCATGTAACCGCCGGAGGCCGCGACGTCCTCGACGAACACCAGCACCGGCAGCTTCTTCTCGGCCGCGAGCTGCTTGATGCGCAGATAGATCTGGCGCGACTGCACCGGCGAGCCGCCGGGCGAGTTGATCACCAGCGCCACCGCCTTGGCGTTCCGCATCGAGAAGGCCCGCTCCAGCACCCGCGCGACGCCCGCGAGCGACATGCCCGGGCGCAGCGGCGTCACCGCACCGATCACGCCTGACAGCCGCACCACCGGCACCACCGCCGTGCCAGGGCGGAAGCGCGCCGGCAGATATTGCATGAGCTTGTCGGTCAGGCCGGAACCCTCACGATCGTTCAATTGTTCGGCCATGCCGTTACCTCTGTTTAACCATTTCTTATCACGCGACTGTCATTGGAAGTGCCTGGAACGTGTTTTGCAGATTCCCTATTGGGAAGCTGCAATGAAGCAGCGGAGGAAACGCCATGAAGATCTATCTGCTGTTGATGCTGATCGGTGCGCTTTTCACGGCGATTCGCTTTACGTCCCCGCAAGAACAGCAGACGGAATCGCTGCCGCAGTAAGCCGTCACGGCTCCGCGAGCGGCAACACCGCCCTCCCTTCCAGAATATCCCTCACCTCTTTTTTAGGCACGTCTGACTCTTCGTTAAGCATGAGGCCCGGCAACAGGCGCGTCGGCGCCCTGCCGCCTTTGATCGCGCGCACCATCACGCGGATCGCAGGCCGCCCCGCTTCACCATGAACCGGCAGGATCGACAGGCTGCCGAAGCCGCGTGACAGCGCTGCCAAGACCTCGGCGATTCCATCCGCGCGCCAGATCAATGTCAGCACACCGTTCGATCGCAGGATACGCCGTGCTGCATGCACCCACGCATGCAGCGTCTCCTCCGTCGCCACATGCGCGGTGTGGCGCGCCTGATCCGGCGAGCCACGATGGCGCACCGGATCGTTGAAGGGCGGGTTCATCAGCACACGATCGACGCTGTCGGGCACGAGCCCATGTGCCACGAAGGCCTGCGCATCGGCGGTGACGTCGAGCACGATCGTATCGGCGGTAATCGCGTTCGCCGCCGCATTGGCACGCGCCAGCTCCGCCAGTTCCGGATCGATCTCGACCAGGCTGAGCCTGATCCCCGCCACGCGCTGCGCCAGCGCCAGCCCGGCCGTGCCGATGCCGGCGCCGAGATCGACCACGCGGTCGCCTGCCTGGGCCTCCGTCGCCGCGGCGAGCAGGATGGCGTCATGGCCGGCGCGATGGCCGGACCGCTTCTGCTTCAGGCGTAGTTGCCCGCCGAGAAAGGCGTCCTCGGTGATGTCGGCCTCAATCATCGCCGCGCAGTTCGTGGCTGAGCCCCGCCTCGGTCAGGAGCTGCCGGGCCTCCTGGGCGTCGTCCTCATGGACCAGGATCCGCCGCGGCAAAATGCCGAGCGAGCCCTCGATAATGCTCATGTTCTGGTCCAGCACCAGATGATGGATATTGGCGCCGTCGAGCAGCGCGCCGATCGCCGACACCAGCACCATGTCGTTGGTCCGAACCAGTTCACGCAAAACGCAGGTCTCCTGCCTGAAAGGGGTTAAGCGGCAAATGTCAATGGTTCCGCAGCACTTGCCGCATGCGCCTCCAGTTTCTATTGTATTTCCATCAGAATAGCCCTTCCGGGGCAAATATTGGAGACCGGCGTGGCCGTCATCGTACCTTTCGAAACTCCCGGCGCGTCGATCGAAGAGCTGGTTGCCCTTGTCGCCGGAGACATGGAGCGCGTCAACGCCACGATCCTGTCGCGCACCGGCTCCGACGTGACCATGATCCCGGAGGTCGCCAACCATCTGATCTCCTCCGGGGGCAAGCGCCTGCGGCCGATGCTGACGCTCGCCATGGCCAATCTCGCCGGTTACAACGGCGACGGCCACATCAAGCTGGCTGCCTCCGTCGAGTTCATGCACACCGCCACCCTGCTCCATGACGACGTCGTGGACGAGAGCGAGATGCGCCGCGGCAAGCTGTCGGCGCGCATGCTCTGGGGCAACGAGGCGAGCGTGCTGGTCGGCGACTTCCTGCTCGGCCAGGCGTTCCGCATGATGGTCGAGGTCGGCTCGCTCCGCGCGCTCGACATTCTCTCCGCGGCAGCCGCCACCATCGCCGAGGGCGAGGTGATGCAGCTTGCCGCCGCCAAGAACACCGCGACCACCGAGGACGAATATCTCGCCGTGATCCGCGGCAAGACCGCCGAGCTGTTCGCCGCCGCCTGCGAGGTCGGTCCCGTGATCGCGAACCGCCCCAAGGCGGAGCAGACCGCCTGCCGCTCGGTCGGCATGAATCTCGGCATTGCGTTCCAGCTCGTCGACGACGTGCTCGATTATGGCGGCAAGAGCGCCAAGCTCGGCAAGAACACCGGCGACGATTTCCGCGAAGGCAAGATCACGCTGCCGGTTGTGCTCGCCTTCCGCCGCGGCAACGACACCGAGCGCGCCTTCTGGATCAAGGCGCTCGAGCGCGGCGAGATCGGCGATTCCGATCTCGATCACGCCATCGGCCTGATGAACAAGCACCGCGCGCTCGAGGACACGCTCAGCCGCGCCCAGCATTACGGCGCCATGGCGGTGGATGCACTGGCGCTGTTCCCGTCGTCGCCGATGAAGAGCGCGCTGGAGCAGGTCGTGGCGTTCTGCCTGGCACGGTCGCATTAGGTCTCGCGTTTCGGCGCACTGCCAGCCACACCCTTCAGTGTCGTCCCGGCGAAGGCCGGGACCCATACCGCGTGATCTATCGGTAGACGCGCGGTCTCCGTACCGCACGCCTACACCTTCACTACCGATCTTCGCCAAACTTCTCCCTGTGGTTATGGGTCCCGGCCCCCCGTGCGCAATTGCGCACTAGGCCGGGACGACGCTTGGTGAGATAGCGTCGCCGCCGCTTCGACACCGTCATTGCGAGCGCAGGCGCCATTCGCGCCAACCAGCACTCAACTTTCAGCGACGCCCTCTGACACTCGTAACGCACCCCAGCCGGGATGCCGCCCGGCCATTAACTTGCATTTTGCAAGCCACCATCCTACCTTCCCGCCATGCAGCCCAAATCCGCCTCCATTCTGGAATGCCCGGTCGGCCGCGCCGTGGAGACGGTCGGCGAATGGTGGAGCATTTTGATCCTGCGCGACGCGTTCCAGGGCGCGACGCGCTTCGACGAGTTCTCGCAAAATCTCGGGATCGCACCGAACATCCTGTCGCGGCGCCTGGCCCATCTCACCGCGTCAGGCATGTTCGTCCGCCGCCGCTATCATGAGCGGCCGCCACGTTACGAATATGTGCTGACGGACAAGGCGCGGGATTTCTTCCCCGTGGTCGCGGCGCTGCTCGCCTGGGGCAACAGGCATCTCGCGCCGAAGGGCGAAGCCATTCTGCTGGCAAGCCGGGCCGATCGTCGTCCGTTCGATCCTGTCGTGGTCGATGCCGCCGACAGGCAGCCGATCACGCTCGACAATGCGGTCATCATCGCGGGGCGGGGCGCCAGCCGCGGGATGCGCAAACGGCTCGCCTCGCTCAAGGCCATGAACCCGGCCATTGCGCCGGCTGGAGACTGACATGCGTCGTATCGTCGTGACGGGAATGGGCGCGGTGTCACCGCTCGCCTGCGGTGTCGAACTGTCCTGGCGCCGGCTGCTCGCCGGTCAAAGCGGGCTGCGTCCCCTACCCGAATGGTCGCAGGCGCTGCCCGCGCGCATCGCGGGCCTCGTGCCCGACAAGGCCGGCGATGCAGACGGCGGCTTCGACCCGGCGCAGGCCGCCGCGCCAAAAGACCAGCGCAAGATGGACCGCTTCATCCTGTTCGCGCTGCTCGCCACCGCAGAAGCGGTCGCGCAGGCCAAATGGACGCCGCAGGACGCGGCCGCGCTGGAACGGACCGCAACCATCATCGCCTCCGGCGTCGGCGGCTTTCCGGCGATGGCGGAGGCGGTGCGCATCACCGAGCAGCGCGGCGTGCGCCGTCTCTCGCCATTCACGATCCCCTCGTTTCTCGCCAATCTCGCCGCCGGCCACGTCTCGATCAAATACGGCTACAAGGGACCGCTGGGGACGCCGGTCACGGCCTGCGCCGCCAGCGTCCAGGCGATCGGCGATGCCGCGCGCATGATCCGCGCCGGCGAGGCCGATGTTGCGATCTGCGGCGGCGCCGAGGCCTGCATCGACATCGTCAGCCTCGGCGGCTTCGCCGCGGCGCGGGCACTGTCGAGCTCCTTCAACGACGAGCCGATGCGCGCCTCGCGCCCATTCGATCGCGACCGCGACGGCTTCGTCATGGGCGAAGGCGCCGGCATCCTGGTGGTCGAGGCGCTCGAGCATGCGCTGGCGCGCGGCGCCACGCCGATCGCGGAGATCGTCGGATACGGCACGACGGCGGATGCCTACCACATGACGTCGGGGCCGCCCGATGGCGACGGCGCGCGCCGCGCCATGGAGATCGCCCTGCGGCAGGCGCGGCTGGAGCCCGGCCAATTGCAGCATTTGAACGCGCACGCGACGTCGACGCCGGCCGGTGACGAAAGCGAGCTTGGTGCGATCGGCGCGCTGTTCGGCCGTAACCGCAGCATCGCGGTGAGCGCGACGAAATCAGCCACCGGCCATCTGCTCGGCGCCGCCGGCGGGCTCGAGGCGATCTTCACCATCCTCGCCTTGCGCGACCAGGTCGCGCCGCCGACGCTCAATTTCGAGAACCCCGATCCCGGCGCTGATGGCATCGACATCGTCTCAGGTAGCGCGCGGCCGATGCCGATACGGCACGCCATCTCCAACGGATTTGGCTTCGGCGGGGTGAATGCCAGCGTGATCTTCCGCCGGATGGACTAAACGACGGGCCTTGCAATCGCCCCAAGCATCGCTACGACAGCAGGATGACCGACACGAATTTCTGGCTGTTCCTTGCCGCGGCATCTCTCATTGCTGCCATTCCCGGCCCCGGCATTTTCTACGTCGCGGCGCGGACCTTGTCCGAGGGGCGCGGCAGCGGCTTTGCCTCGACCGCGGGCACGGCGCTCGGCGGGCTGGTTCACGTGGTGGCGGGCAGTCTCGGTATCTCCGCCATCATTCTCGCCAGCGCCGAGCTGTTTGCCGCCGTCAAATTCGTCGGCGCGCTCTATCTGGTCTGGCTCGGCATCAAGACTTTTCGCAGCGCCGGCCGCGCGCTGTCATTGGAGGGCGCGCCCACCGGCGACAATCGCGCGTTCCGCGACGGCGTTTTGGTCGAGGCGCTGAACCCGAAGACCGCCGCGTTCTTCCTCGCCTTCATTCCGCAATTCCTCGATCCCGCGGGATCGAACCCCACGCTGCAATTCATCGTGCTCGGCGCGATCTCGGTGACGCTGAACACGCTCGCCGATGTCGTCGTGGTGCTGATGGCGTCCGCGACGCGCACGCAACTGATCGGACGGCCGCATCTGATGCGGCGTCTCACCCAGGGCTCCGGCGTCTTCATCGCGGGCCTCGGTCTCTCGCTCGCGCTGGCGCGGCGGCCGGCAAATGGCTAGCGCCCCGCAAAGCCGTTTCTACGAGTCTCACGGCCTGCGGCTGCATTATGCCGATTGGGGCAATGAGGGCGCGCCGCCCCTCATCCTGGTCCACGGCGGCCGCGATCATTGCCGCAGCTGGGACGTCATCGCCAGATCGCTGCAACCGCATTTTCACGTGCTGGCGCCGGACCTGCGCGGCCACGGCGATTCCGACTGGACGAAGGGCGGCAGCTACGCGCTGACGGAATATGTGTACGATCTCGCCCAGCTCGTCCGCGGCGTCGCAACGCCTCAAGTGACTCTCATCGGCCATTCGATGGGCGGCATGGTGAGCCTGATCTTCTCGGGGTCGTTCCCCGAGCAGGTCACGAAGCTGGTCGTGCTCGACGGCGTGACCATGCTGCCGGATGCACCAAAGCCGCCGGCGCATGAGCGCATCGGCAAATGGGTCGGCCAGCTCGACAAGCTGCACGACCGCACGCCGCGCCGCTATTCGACCCTCGAGGATGCCGCCGCGCAGATGGTGCTTCACAACAAGCGGCTGTCCCGCGACCTCGCGCTGCATCTTGCGACGCACGGCGCGCGGCAGAACGAGGACGGTACCTATAGCTGGAAGTTCGATCCCTACCAGCGCGCCTCCGCGCCGCATCGGCTCTGGCCGGACGATCACGTCGAACTCTGGTCGCGCATCGCCTGCCCGACGCTGCTGCTGAATGCCGGCGAAAGCTTTCTCGGCGGGTCCAGAGCGGCAGGCCTGGCGCGCTACTTCCCGCAGGCGCGTGTCGAGACCATCGCCGGCGCGGGGCACTGGCTGCAGCATGACAAGCCGCAAGAGGTGTTGGGTGAGATCAGAAGGTTTCTCGGGCTGCCTGAGGATTGCAGCGGCTAGCCCCACCGCCGTAGGGTGGGCAAAGCGAAGCGTGCCCACCATTTCGATCGCGTGACTTGGATACATGGTGGGCACGGCGCTATCGCGCCTTTGCCCACCCTACGGCGGTCGCGCCTAGCTCAACGTCCCCGCATGCACCCACCAGCCGGGGTGATCGCGCCGGATCCTTTCCGCGGCAGCATGGGCCTCGGTTGCCGCGCCATAGATCGCAAAGCAGGTCGCGCCCGAGCCGGACATGCGGGCGAGCTTGACGCCGGCGGAGTCACGGAGCGCCTCCAGCACCTCGCCGATAACAGGCTCGATGCGCATTGCGGGCGCTTCGAGGTCGTTGGCGACGGTTTCGAGAACCTTGACCCAGTCGGCGATCGAGGCGCCCTCCTCCGGCCAGGCCGGAGCTCCGAGGACGGAGGTGGCGCCGACCAGCAGCTCGCCGTTGCGCAGGCCCAGCGCCTGGAACACGTCCTTGGTCGCCACCGGCACGCGCGGGTTGACCATCACGCAGGGCATGCTCGGCAGCGCGAGCGGCAGCAGCTGCTCGCCGACGCCGGTCATGTCGCAGGCGCGCGAGAGCAGGCACACCGGCACGTCGGCGCCGGTTGCGAGCGCGACCTTCTGGAGGCGGGGATCATCGAGCGACAGGTTGTTGAGCCGCGCCAGCAGCCGCAGCGCTGCCGCTGCATCCGCCGAGCCGCCGCCGATGCCGGCCGCGACGGGCAGCACCTTGTCGAGCGCAAAGGCGCCCAGCTTCAGGTTCGGCACGGCCTCGGCCAGAAGCTTGGCCGCCTTGAACACGAGATTGTCGGCGGTATCGCCGCACGCTGCGGCGAGCGGCCCGGTGGTGGCGAGCTTCAGCTCGCCGCCCGGCTCCAGCGTCAAACGATCGGCGCAGTCGGCGAAGGCGACCACGCTTTCGAGATCATGATAACCGTCGGCACGACGGCCGACCACGCGAAGGCTCAGATTGACCTTCGCGCGCCCCTCTTCAATCAACGCCGGCATCGGCGACACGCCCCCAACTTCACTCAGCTTAGCCGCCCTTGCCGTCGTCCTTCTTCTTCTCCGCCTGCGCGGCCGAAGAGTTCGAATTGTCGTCGGTCAGGCCGTTGGCGATCTTGGCCTCGATCTTCGGAAGCTCATCCGGCTCGGGCTTGAGATCGCGGGCGTGCGACCACTGGAATTTGGCTTCCAGCGTGCGGCCGACGCGCCAATAGGCATCGCCAAGGTGATCGTTGATGGTGGGATCCTCGGGCTTGAGGTCGATCGCGCGCTCGAGGTTCTTCACCGCCTCTTCGTAGTTGCCGATGCGGTAGTAAGCCCAGCCAAGCGAGTCGACGATGTAGCCGTCGTCGGGACGCTGCTCGACGGCGCGCTTGATCATCTTCATGCCTTCGTCGAGATTCACGCCCTGGTCGATCCAGGAATAGCCGAGATAGTTGAGGACATGCGGCTGGTCGGGCTGCAGCTCGAGCGCCTTCTTCATGTCGGCCTCGGCCTTGCCCCACTGCTTGGAGCGCTCCTCGCAGATGCCGCGATAATAGTACCAGACGCTGTTGGCCTTGTCGTTGCCGGCGGGCAGCACGTCGACGCCCTGCGAATACGTCGCGCCGCAGTCGCCGAACTTCTTGCGGCCGCGCTCGATGTTGCCGAGCGCCATGATGGCTTCGAGATCCTTGGAATCCTCAGTGGTGACGCCCTTGAGGATCTTGATCGCCTCGTCGGTGCGGTCCGCGGAATCCAGATCGATGGCGAGCTGGATCTGCGCGTTGCGCTTCAGCGGCGAGGTCGACGGCACGCGCTCATAGACCTTGATCGCCATCTGCGGCCGCTTCACCGATTCATAGAGATCGGCGAGCGAGAGCAGCGCCAGCGGATGGGTCGGCTGGAGGTAGAGCGAGAGCTGGAGATAGACCAGTGCCAGATCCTCGCCGCCGCGGCGGGTCAGCGTCGCGCCGATGCCGTAGAGCGCCTCGGCAGCGCCGGCCTGCGCGGAATCGACCAGCGGCGGCAGCTTCTTGCCGGCCTTGGTGTCGCGCAGGCCTTCCACGATCAGCGGATGGCGGGCGAGCTTCTTGTCGAAGGCCTGGTAGACGGTGGTCGCGGCGGCGGAATCCTTGTTGCGCGACAGCCAGCGCGCATAGGCCTCGGTGACGCGCAGCATGGAATCGTCGAGCTTGTAGGCGCGCTCGAAGCGCGTGCCGGCGTCCTTCTCCTTGCCGGCGAGCTCGAGGATCATGCCGGCGTGGAGATCTTTGAACAGCGGATACCATTCCGGGCCGGCCAGCTTGTCGATGGTGGCGACAGCACCCTTGGAATCGCCGGCGCCATAAGCCGCCCAGCCCGACAGCAGCGTGGCGACGAGATCGGTGATGGGGCCGCGGATCGACTGGTTGATGTTGGTCTGCGCGGTCGCGTACTTCTTCAGCTTCAGATCATGCACACCGACGACGAGGCGCGCGACGCGGTTGGTCTTGTCGATGGTGAGGATGCGCTCGGCGAGCTTGACCGCCTCGTCGATGTCGCCGTCGGCGACCGAGGAGATGAAGGCCCGGTCGAGCAGCTCGTTGTTCTTCGGATCGGTGCGGAGCGCCGAGCGGTAGAAGGCGGCGGCCGAGGCCGCGTCGCGCTCGACGCTGGCGTGGCGGGCGGCGAGATAGCTGCCGGAGGTCGTGAGCGACTTCAGATCGTTCCGGGTCGGAAACTGCGCCGCCGTATCGGACGGATGATCCGGCGTCTGCGCCAGGACCCTGCCGGGGACCGTCGCGATCGCTGTGCCCATGAGGGCGATGGCGGCAACAGTCCAGCGGTTGAAACGAATTGAAAACATCAGGGCTCGCCTTGAGTTGGTAGTGCCTGGGTTTGCAGCAGAAAGCCGTCTCGCATGCAAACGCGGCCGGTGGCATCGTGACCCGGAACCGTCGGGTCGGACAATGCCGCTTTTGGCGGTTTACCGCAAGGATTCGGACCGGGCGATCGCCTCCGAACGCCCCAAATCGGACAAGAGCGCCCCAAGACGCCGCCACTATGGCCTTATCGTGGCCGCGACAGGTGGCCGCGGCCCGGTTCTCACGCGAACGTGCGGCAGATCACCCTTTGTGACCAGGTCCGCACCGATTGGGCCGCTGTTACATCGCCTCGTAGTTCGGGCCGCCGCCGCCCTCCGGCGGAACCCAGGTGATGTTGCCGTTGGGGTCCTTCACGTCGCAGGTTTTGCAGTGGACGCAGTTCTGGGCGTTGATCTGGAAGCGCGGGCCCGCGCCCTCCTCGACCCATTCGTAGACGCCGGCGGGGCAATAGCGATTCGAGGGACCGGCGAACACGTCGTGCTCGGAGGTCTTCTGGAGGTTCATGTCGGCAACCCTGAGATGGACCGGCTGGTCCTCCTCGTGATTGGTATTGGACAGGAATACCGACGACAGCTTGTCGAACGAGATCTTGCCGTCCGGCTTGGGGTAGTTCTTCGGCGCGTGGCTCTTGGCCGGATCGAGCGTCGCGCGATCGGGCTTGGAATGCGACTGGGTGCCGAACAGCGATGCGCCGAACAGCGTGTTGCACCACATGTCGAAGCCGCCGAGCGCGACGCCGAGCACGGTGCCGAACTTCGACCACAGCGGCTTGACGTTGCGGACCAGGAACAGGTCCTTGCCCACGGAGGAGGAACGCCACGCGTTCTCGTACTCGACGATCTCGTCATTGGCGCGATCGGCCGCAAGCGCCGCTGCGACGTGCTCAGCGGCCAGCATGCCGGTGCCCATCGCATTGTGCACGCCCTTGATACGCGGGACGTTGACGAAGCCGGCCGCGCAGCCGATCAGCGCGCCGCCGGGGAAGCTCAGTTTCGGCACCGACTGGTAGCCGCCCTCGGTGATGGCGCGCGCGCCATAAGCGAGCCGCTTGCCGCCTTCGAAGGTGCCGCGGATCGACGGATGGGTCTTGAAGCGCTGGAACTCGTCGAACGGCGACAGATAGGGATCGTCGTAGTTCAGATGCACGACGAAGCCGACGGCGACGAGATTGTCGTCGTAGTGATAGAGGAACGAGCCACCGCCGGTCTTCAGGTCGAGCGGCCAGCCGAACGAATGCTGGATCATGCCCTTCTGGTGCTTGGCGGGATCGATCTGCCAGACTTCCTTCAGGCCGATGCCGAACTTCGCCGGCTCGCTCTTGGCGTCGAGCGCGAACTTCGCGATCAGCTGCTTGGTCAGGCTGCCGCGGGCGCCTTCGGCAAACAACGTGTACTTGCCAAGCAATTCCATGCCACGGGTAAAGGAGTCCTTTGGCTTGCCGTCGCGGCCGATGCCCATGTCGCCGGTGGCGATGCCCCTGACCCTGCCCTCTTCGTCATAGAGCACCTCGGCCGCGGCGAAGCCCGGATAGATCTCGACGCCGAGCGCCTCGGCCTTGCGCGCCAGCCAGCGGCAGACATTGCCGAGCGAGCCGATGTAGCAGTGATGGTTGTCCATCAGCGGCGGCATCATGAAGTTCGGCAGCTTGATCGCACCGCCGGCCGTCATCCAATAGAAGCGGTCGTCCTTGACCTGCGTCTTCAGCGGGCAGTCGGAATCCTCGCGCCAGTCGGGAACGAGCTTGTCGAGCCCGGCCGGGTCGATCACGGCGCCGGAGAGAATATGCGCGCCGACCTCGGAGCCCTTCTCCACCACGACGACGTTGAGATCGGCGTTGAGCTGCTTCAGCCGGATCGCGGCCGACAGGCCCGAGGGGCCGGCGCCGACGATGACGACGTCGAATTCCATGGATTCGCGCGGGGGAAGTTCTTCGGTGCTCATCTGATCTCAGCCCTTGAGACGGTCCTCGGTCGTTTGCGCCCTCTTGTTTCCGATTTTTCCGGGTAGGACAACCACGGAAATGCGTTCCGGTGGGATGCAAGGCGCCCCGAACTGATATAAAAGTCTGACTTTCCAATGATCCCCGAACCCGCCCCCACCGTCCGAGAGCTTCTCGCCTTCTATCTGGAGGCCGGTGTCGACTGCGCGCTCGCGGACGAGCCGATAGACCGCCTGGCGGAAATGGACGCCCCGCCTCCGGTCCCGCGCGCAGCAGCGCCGGTCGAGGCGCCGCGGCCGGCCGCTGCGCCCACGGTGATCCGCGGCGAGGCCGCACCCGCCCCCGACGTCGCGATCGCCTCGGCACGCGAGGCTGCGCGCACCGCGCCGACACTGGAGGCCTTGCGTGAGTTGATGCAGGGCTTCGAGGGCTGTGCGCTGAAGCACACCGCAACAAGGCTCGTGTTCGCCGACGGCAATCCGCAGGCGCGCATCATGTTCGTCGGTGAGGCGCCGGGCCGCGACGAGGACATCGAGGGACTGCCCTTCGTCGGGCGCAGCGGCAAGCTGCTCGATCTGATGATAGGGGCCATAGGCCTCAACCGCACCACGGCCTACATCGCCAACGTGATTCCGTGGCGCCCGCCCGGCAACCGCACGCCGACGCCGCAGGAGACGCAAGTGTGCCTGCCCTTCATCCAGCGCCAGATCGAGCTGGTGAACCCCGACGTGCTGGTGACGCTCGGCAATCCCTCGACGCAGACGCTGCTCGGAACGCGCGAGGGCATCATGCGCACCCGCGGGCGCTGGTTCGATTACGAGACCGGTGCGCGCACCATCCGCGCGCTGCCGACGTTTCATCCGGCCTATCTGCTCCGCTCGCCGTCCTACAAGCGGCTGGCCTGGCAGGATCTGCGGGCGATCGCGAAGGTGCTGGGGCAAGGCACGGTGTAGCTACACACACCGTCATTCCGGGGCGCGGCAAGGCCGCGAACCCGGAATCCATTCATCCACCAACTCTGCCGCTCGATGGATTCCGGGCTCTCGCTTCGCGAGCCCCGGAATGACGGCGTCTGTCGCTACGTCCCCTTCGGCCGCACGATGGCCCAGCCGATCCGCAGCAGCTGCTGGCGGCCGGTCACCAGCCATTCGAAGGCGCGCGGCACTTCCGGCACGATGCCGGGAAAGCGTTTGAGGATGTCCGGCGGGGGCGTTCCGGCGGTGTCGGAGGCGCGCCAGACCACGACGCCGCCGGTCTCGCTGAACTTGGCCTGATTGATCCACGGCGTGCGCGCGGGCTCGGCATCGATGAACAGATGCGGGCGGCCGGAATGCAGCGCGATCAGGCTCGCAAGCTGGGTCTCGCCGGCAACCGCGCGCAGGCGATGGTTGGTGCGGCGGGCAAAGCTGTCGTCGAAGAAGTCCGAGATCGCGCGCGCCGGCATCGAGGTCGCGATCTCGTTGGCGCCGGTCCAGGGCAGGAACAGCACGGCGAGCACGACGCCGGCGGCGGGCGCCACGACGGCGGCAGCCCACACCATCCGCAGCATCCGCGCGCGGCGCATCGCGATGAGGTCGCCGGCTACCACGACCACGGCGAGCCCCGACATGACCAGCACGACGCCGGCGCCGCCGACGACGGCATCGAGCCCGAGCAGGCCGGAGATCAGGACCGCGCCGAGCGCAGGCGCCAACGCGAAGAAATAGACGAAGTTGCATGCGAGCGGCTCGACCGGCGGACGGTAGATGATCGGCGCCTCCTCGCCCTTGGCGACGAACAGGCCGCTATTGAGAAAGGTCAGCGCCGGGATCGCCGCGGCCCCGAGCACGAGCCCGCCGAGCAGCCAGGCCGCATGCAGCGCGCGGGCGTTCAGCTCGGCGACCTCAGGCAGGGTCGGCAGGACAAGCGTCTCGGCGCGCATCAGCCAGACCGCATAGGGCAGCGCCAGCACGGCGACGACGATCAGCGCGAACAGCGGATCGAGCGCGCGCAGCGTGCGGCGGCCGCCGGCAGTCGCGACCGCGAAGACGACGAGCAGCAGGAGCAGAAAGATCGCCGCGGGCGTCGTCAGCAGCAAGAGGCCCGCCTCGATCGACCAGGCGAACCAGGCGTTGCCGCGGCGCTGGCCGATGATCTGCCAGGAATGCAGCAGCAGCAGTGCCCATAGCGGCCGCGCCAGCACCAGCGGGCCGAAATCGAGCGCGGGCGAGGAGAAGGCCAGCACCGTCATCGTCAGCAGCACGGCGAGCACGGCCTGCTGTGAGCCGACCACGGCGCGGGAGAGATGATAGAGCGCGATGAAGGTCGCGACCTCGCAGAGCTGGGCGAGGACATAGACGCCGAACATATGGCCGCCGGCGGCGCGATAGGCGATGTCGGCGAGCCAGACCGGCAGCGGCGGGCCGAGATCGGTGCCGACCTGGTATTCCCTGCCGAAGGCCAAGAGGGTCGCAAGGCTGCCGGGCGGGCTGCGATAGAACACCAGCGCCACGAACAGCCACATCGCGGCCTGGAGCAGCACGGCGATCCACACGATCAGCCGCGGCCGGGCGCGAATGAGCTCGATGACCAGGGAGGTAAACCGCATGCAACGCCTGAAAGATGCAGCCAACCCGTCCAGCCGGCCCTATTCGCTCACGAGTGTTTTGATAAAGGGCGCTGCGCGTCGTGGCAACGACCGTCTGCTCGTCATGCCCGGGCTTGTCCCGGGCATCCACGTTCTTTCGTACCGCGGCAAAGGCGTGGATGGCCGGGTCATAGGCGAGCGGAAGCGACGCCGTCCTTCGGACGGCTATGCCCGGCCATGACGATGTGGAGGTTGCGGGACTAGACCCTAGAGATTCGCCGACGCGTCGATCTCGACGCTCGCTTCCACCTGCGCTCCAACCTCGGTCGCCGAAAACAAGTCCTGCACCGGCTCCACCGTCCAGGGCATGTGCTTGGCGCGGGCGGCGGCGACGGGGGCGAAGAAGCTGCGGTGGTGGACGGTCGGGCCGAGGCGGTTCAGCGCGTCGAGATGCTCGGGGACGGCGTAGCCCTTGTGCTGCTCGAAGCCGTAGCCCGGGCAGTCCTGCGCCAGCGCGCACATCAGCCGGTCGCGCGTCACCTTGGCGACAATGGACGCCGCCGCGATCGACAGCACGATGCCGTCGCCGCCGATCACGGCCTCGCAGTCGCACGCCGTATCGAGCCGGTCGCGGCCGTCGACGAAGACGTGGCGGGGCGCCTCGGGCAGCGCCACGACGGCACGCTTCAGCGCCCACAGCGAGGCGCGCAGGATGTTGTCGCGATCGATCCGAGCGGGCGAGGCGACCGCGACCGAGACCTGCGCTGTGGCGCAGATCTTGTCGAACAGCTTCTCGCGCTGCTCCGCCGTCAGGCGCTTGGAATCGTCGATGCCGCGCGGAATGCGGTCGGGGTCGAGAATCACTGCGGCCGCCACCACGGGACCTGCGAGCGGCCCGCGGCCAGCCTCGTCGCAGCCCGCGACCGGCCAGATGCCGCGCTTGATCAGCGCGCGCTCGCGGCGGAAGCTCGGCGGCGCGACGGCGATGACGCCTTTCGGGCCCGCGCTCTTGCCTATCGACGGCTTGGCTGCCGAGGCCTTTCCAGCCTTTGCAGATGCTGCCTTGTTCGCAGCGTCCTTCCTGGGCGCAGCTTTGGCCGACGTCTTGGCGGACTTGTCCCGAATCATGGTCGGGATCGTGCGCAAGCGGCCTGCCCAGCGCAACCGGGAACCCCTCGCAATTCCCGTTATTCAGGTGAGCGACCTACTCGGCCAGATGCACCCGCCGGTCCTCGCCGACCTCGATGCCGGGCGCAACCACGACTTCCCAGGGATGGCCGTCGGGGTCGGCGAAATAGACGGAATAACCGCCGTAGTCGGTCTCATGTGCAGCCTTCAGCAGCCTTGCTCCCTTGCTGACGGCGAAAGCCAGCACCGCATCGACCTCCTCACGCGTAGCACAGTTCCAGGCGAGCGTGACGCCGCGGAAGGTCGTCGGCCTCGGCTCATCAGGCAAGGCCGCGTCGGCCGCGAGCTGGTCCCAGTGAAACAGGGCAAGCACCGGACCGCCGGTATCGTAGAAGGCAACGGCCTCGCCGGTCGCCTTCAGCCGGCGCGAAAAGCCGAGGGCATCATAAAAGGCGATGCTGGCACGGATGTCGCTCACGCCGAGCGTGATGACGGTGAGCCGCGGCACCGGGGGCGGCAGTTCCATGTTACGCCTCTTCCGCTTCCCGATCAGAACAGGCTGAGCTGATCGCCGTTCCGCTTCGGCCGCGCAAAGTGATCCATCGTCAGTCTTGCGCGACGCTTGTTGAGCCCGAGCCGTTCGCAGGCGATCTCGAAGCGGCGGCCGATGGTCCAGGCCATCGGGCCGGTGCCCTTCATGCGCTCGCCCCATTTCGCGTCGTAGTCGCGCCCGCCGCGCATGTCGCGGATCAGCGTGAAGACGTGGCGATAGCGGTCCGGATAGTTCGCCATCAGCCATTCGCGGAAGAGATCGCGCACCTCCAGCGGCAGCCGCAGCAGCACGTAGGAGGCTTCCTTGACGCCGGCATGGGCGGCCGCATCGAGAATACGCTCGATCTCGGAATCGTTCAGCGCGGGGATCACGGGCGCGACCATCACGGTGGTGGGAATGCCGGCGTCGGAGAGCTGCTTCAGCGCCTCCAGCCGCTTCGGCGGCGTCGAGGCGCGCGGCTCCATGGTGCGCGCCAGCTTCGGATCGAGCGAGGTCACCGAGATCGCGACCTTGGCGAGGTTGCGCTTGGCCATGCGCGAGAGAATGTCGATGTCACGCACCACCAGCGCCGATTTGGTGACGATGCCGACGGGATGACCGGCGCGCTCCAGCACCTCCAGGATGCCGCGCATGATTTTGCGCTCGCGCTCGATCGGCTGGTAGGGATCGGTGTTGGTGCCGATCGCGATCATCCGCGGCTCATAGCCTGCTGCTGCGAGCTCCTTCTCGAGCAGCGCCGGGGCCTCCGGTTTGATGAACAGTTTTGTCTCGAAGTCGAGCCCCGGCGACAGGCCGAGATAGGCATGGGTCGGCCGCGCGAAGCAGTAGACACAGCCGTGCTCGCAGCCGCGATAGGGATTGATCGAGCGGTCGAAGCCGATATCGGGGGAATCGTTGCGGGTGATCACCTTGCGCGAGGTATCGACCGCGATCGTAGTCTTGAATGGCGGCAGCTCTTCCAGGCTCTGCCAGCCATCGTCGAAGGCGACGCGCGCCTCGGCCTCATAGCGGCCGCTGGCGTTGGATTGCGCGCCCCGCCCTCGCCTGCGCTGCTTTTCGATGGCGACAGCGAGCTCGGGGAAATCAGAAGGCGCACCCGCCGGCTCGGAGGGCGCCGTGACCGGCGGGTGCTTGAGAGCATGAGAGGATGCTGGACTCATGAAGCCAAGATAGCACGCCGAAAGAACAAATCAAGAACAAGAACTAAAAACGTGAAAACAACCCCCCATGCACAGTAGAAGCGCCCAAACTTCGGGCGCCTGCCTTTGACCTCACGCAACACCGCCCTGACCACGATCTCGTTTGATGCCGCCAAGGATCGATCGCGCTGGAACTCAGTTGGTGACGATCCCGGGTGAAGGTCGGCAGGAACATGACAAATCAACAACAATCGGCCGCCGCGAGCAGCGACCTCGATCTCCTCGATCGCTATTGGCGCGCCGCCAACTACCTCTCCGTCGGGCAGATCTACCTGCTCGACAACCCCCTGCTGCGCGAGCCGTTGCGGCCCGAGCACATCAAGCCGCGTTTGCTCGGCCATTGGGGCACGACGCCCGGTTTGAACTTCATCTATGCCCACCTCAACCGCGTCATCCGCGCGCTTGATATCAACGTGCTCTATGTCTGCGGTCCCGGTCACGGCGGGCCGGGCATGGTCGCCAACACCTATCTCGAGGGCAGCTACAGCGAGATCTATCCTGATATCGCGCGCGATAAGGACGGATTGCGCAAGCTGTTCAGGCAGTTCTCCTTCCCCGGCGGCATTCCGAGCCACGCGGCGCCGGAGACGCCGGGCTCGATCCACGAGGGCGGCGAGCTCGGCTACGCGCTGGTGCATGCCTACGGCGCGGCGCTGGACAATCCCGACCTGATCGTCGCCTGCGTCGTCGGCGACGGCGAGGCCGAGACCGGCCCGCTCGCGGCCTCCTGGCATTCGAACAAGTTCCTGAATCCCGCCCATGACGGCGCGGTGCTGCCGATCCTGCATCTCAACGGCTACAAGATTGCCAACCCGACCGTGCTCGGGCGGATGTCCGACGGCGAGATCCGCGATCTGTTCCACGGGTTCGGCCATGAGCCCTTGTTCGTCGAGGGCGATGATCCCAGATTGATGCACCGGATCATGGCGGACGCGCTCGACGTCGCATTCGCCAGCATCCGCTCGATCCAGCGGCACGCCCGCGACGGGCGCAGAAAGGTCGAGCGGCCCCGCTGGCCGATGATCGTGCTGCGCAGCCCGAAGGGCTGGACCGGACCGAAGGAAGTCGACGGCAAGAAGGTCGAAGGTTTTTGGCGCGCGCATCAGGTGCCGGTCGCAAGCTGCCGCGAGAACCCGGCGCATCTGAAGGTGCTCGAAGACTGGATGCGCAGCTACGAGCCGGAAAAACTGTTCGACGCGAGCGGTGCGCTCATCGCCGAGCTCCAGGCGCTGGCGCCCGAGGGTATCAGGCGCATGGGCGCCAATCCGCATGCCAATGGCGGGGTGCTGAAGAAGGAGCTGAAGCTGCCGGACTATCGCAGCTTTGCCGTCGAAGTGCCGCAGCCCGGTGCCGTCACGGGAGAAGCGACGCGCGAGCTCGGCAAATTCTTGCGCGACGTCATCCGGCTCAATGCGCAAGAGCGCAATTTCCGCATCATGGGTCCGGACGAGACGGCGTCAAACCGTCTCGACGCAGTGTTCGAGGCGACCGAACGGGTCTGGATGGAACCGACCGAACCCTACGACGTGCATCTCGCGCAGGACGGCCGCGTGATGGAGGTGTTGAGCGAGCATCTCTGCCAGGGCTGGCTCGAAGGCTATCTGCTCACCGGACGGCACGGCTTCTTCTCCTGCTACGAGGCCTTCATCCACATCGTGGATTCCATGTTCAACCAGCACGCCAAATGGCTGAAGGTGACGCGGCACCTGCCGTGGCGCCGTCCGATCGCCTCGCTCAATTATCTGCTGACCTCGCATGTCTGGCGCCAGGACCATAACGGCTTCAGCCATCAGGATCCCGGCTTCGTCGATCTCGTCGCCAACAAGAAGGCCGACATCGTCCGCATCTACTTCCCGCCCGATGCCAACACGCTGCTGTGGATCGCCGATCATTGCCTGCGGACGTACAACCGCATCAACGTGATCGTCGCCGGCAAGCAGCCGGCGCCGCAGTGGCTGTCGATGCAGGACGCCGCCACGCATTGCGATGCCGGCATCGGCATCTGGACCTGGGCGGGCACGGAAGACGCGGGCGCCGAGCCCGATGTGGTGATGGCCTGTGCCGGCGACGTGCCGACATTGGAGACGCTTGCCGCCGTCGACCTCCTGCGCAAGGCGCTGCCGGATCTGAAGATCCGCGTCGTCAACGTCGTCGACCTGATGACGCTGCAGCCGCAGGATCAGCACCCGCACGGCCTGTCCCATCGCGACTTCGACGGCCTGTTCACGCGCGACAAGCCGGTGATCTTCGCCTATCACGGCTATCCCCATCTGATCCACCGGCTGACCTATAACCGCACCAACCATGCCGGCCTGCATGTGCGCGGCTTCGCCGAGGAAGGCACCACGACGACGCCATTCGACATGGTCGTGCTCAACGAGCTCGACCGCTACCATCTCGCGATCGAGGCGATCGAACGCGTGCCGGGGCTTGCGACCAGGGCCGCGCAGGTGAAGCAGCAGCTCCGCGACAAGCTGATCGAACACTCACGTTACGTGCGCGAGCACGGCGAGGACATGCCCGAGATCCGCGACTGGGTCTGGCCGGGCAAGCCGGGCTGACGCCATGCCGGCGTTCGAGGCGGTTCTCGTCCTCAACTCGGGCTCCTCGAGCATCAAGTTCGGCCTGTTCGAGATCTCGGCGGCCGAGCCTGCGCTGCTCTGCAAGGGCCTGCTCGACGAGCACGAGGCCAAGCCCCGGCTCGTCGTGAAAGGCCCTGCGGGCGAAGATCTGTTCGAGAAGCGGCGGGACGAGACCGATGCCGACGGCGGTCATCTGTTCGCCGACGTGCTCGCCTTCATCGACGACCGGTTCGGACAAGACAGCTTGCGCGCGGCCGGCCACCGCATCGTCCACGGCGGGCCGGATCATTCAGGTCCGGTCGAATTGACCGACGATGTCTACGCAAAGCTGGCGGCGCTGACGCCGCTGGCCCCGCTGCACCAGCCGCGCTGCCTCGCGCCGATCCGCACCCTCTCCGCGATCCGCCCCGCGCTGACACAGATCGCTTGCTTCGACACCGCCTTCCATCACGGACTTGCACCGCCTGCGAGCCGCTTCGCGATTCCGAGGCGCTATGAACAGCAGGGCATTCGGCGCTACGGCTTTCACGGGCTGTCGTTCGAATATGTCGCGGGCCGCCTCGCCGGAATCGCGCCGCAGCTCGTCGCGAGGCGCACCGTCATCGCGCATCTCGGCAATGGCGCAAGCCTCTGCGCACTCCGCAACGGCCGCAGCGTCGACACCACGATGGGACTGACGCCGCTCGACGGCCTCGTGATGGGCACGCGAAGCGGCACGATCGACCCCGGCGTGCTGCTCTATCTGCAACAGCACGAGAGAATGTCCGTCGAGGATGTCCAGCACCTGCTCTATCACGAGTCAGGCCTGCTCGGCGTTTCCGGCCTCTCCGCAGACATGCGCACGCTGCTCGCAAGCCGCGAGGCTGCAGCACGGGAAGCAGTCGACCTCTTCGTCTTCCGTGCGGCGCAGGAGATCGCGATGATGGCGACCACGCTCGGCGGGCTGGACTGCCTGGTCTTCACCGGCGGCATCGGCGAGCATGCGAAGGAGATCCGCAGCGCGATCGGCGAGCGCCTCGCCTGGCTCGGCGTCCGCATCGATGCCGTCGCGAATGATGAGGGACGCGAGCGCATCAGCGGCGGCGAGAGTGCTGTCGACGTGTTCGTCATCCCAACGAATGAGGAACTAGCGATCGCGCGGCATTGCGCGATGGTGCTGCAAGCGATGAAGAGCTAATTTGATTAACACGCGATGTCAGCCAGCCCGTCATTGCGAGCGAAGCGAAGCAATCCAGACTGGTTCTGCGGCGGGATTCTGGATTGCTTCGCTTCGCTCGCAATGACGAAGAATGCGGCGACAGCGCGTGTCACAACGCACGATTCGAGTATGCGGAAGCAGACCCCTCACCCAGTGAGCCCGCGTCGACCAGCGGTGCTGCCCTCTCCCGCAAGGGAGAGGGCACTGCAATGCGCAGCTCGCTCTCAATGCGTCCCCGACCATATCTGGATACACCCGATCGCGACTTCGATCAGGATCAGCACCACCACGGCGATCTCGAGGCGCAGCGAGCGCTGGGTGTCGATGATGTCGGTCAGCGCATTGGCGGTCTCGGATACGGCGGTGAGCTTGCGCTCGAGCGTGTCCAGACGCTCCTTCAATTCGTACTCGTCTTCGAGGCGGGCATAGAGGCGGTCGAGCTCGGGCTTCTCCCAGAGCACGTCGGGCTTCTCGGCAACGGCGACGCGGCCGGCAACGCGCTGCTGCACCAGCAGCGCGTTGCCGATCAGTTGCAGAATGGCCCTGCGCCGGCGCGGCGTGCGGCCGCGCTCGGCGAGCTCGCGCGCGAACGGCTCGATGACGTCGAACACCGCCGCGACACGCCGTTCGTCGCGTGCCAGCGACGTGCTCTTGGCGAGCGCGTCGGCGACCAGAAGCAGCCGGTCGTCGGAGAATTTGGCGAGGCAGATCGGCCCGCCCGGCTGGATCGCCTCGGCGTTCTCGTCGTTGCAGAGCTGCGCCTGCGCGGTCTCCTCCTCATAGGGGCTGAACTCGCCGATCACACGCGGCTTCAGACCGTCGATCAGCACCTTCTCCTCCGAAGGCAAAAGGCCGATCAGCACCACGACACCGTAGCGGAAGATCACGGCAAGGCCGGCATGGACGCGGAAGGCGGCCGGCGTCGACGACACCAGCGCGCCGAGCTCGAGGCCCGAGGCATTGATGCGGTCGCCCAGCATCAGCGCCCGGATCCGCAAGGTCGGCGCGGCGGCCGGCCTGGGAGATGTTGACGGCGCGCTAACGGCGAGTTGATCGGCGGTCATGCGAAGCTCTCTCCAGCACCGTGGATTGCCTGCTTTTCCCGTTCCGGGGCGTCGTCTCGCTCCGGATTAATACGGTCAAGGCGAAATTGCGCCGAAATATTCGGCAATATTGCCACCTCGCGCGGAACATCTTTGGATGCGATGGCGCTGTCAGTTTAGCTCTGGCAGTTTACCATCGAACAGCGAAGCCCCGCCGAAAAGTTGCACTCGGCATTGCCGCGTGTTTATGACAACATCATAACAAGTTACGCTTCTCCCGAAGTGCGGACATCGAAGCCTCAATCATGCTGAGCGTCATCATTCCGACCGAGGGCGTCGAGCAGACGGCGGTCGCAACTCTGGCCGCGCTGGTCCCCGGTGCCGCCGCGGGCATCATCCGCGAAGTGCTCCTGGTCGACGGCACCCGCAACGGCGTCATCGAGCGCGTGGCCGACGTCGCCGGCTGCCGTTTCATCGGCTACGAGGGATCCTCGCAGGGCGCGGCGCTCGCCGCCGGCGCGCTCCAGGCCCGCTCGCCCTGGCTGATGTTCCTGCCCGCTGGCGCCGTGCTGGAAACCGGCTGGATCGAAGAGACCACCCAGTTCATCCAGGCCGTCGCGAGCAGCGGCCGGGACCGGGCGGCCGTGTTCCGCTATGCCCGCTCACCCTACACCGATACCGGATTCCGCGACGTGCTCCGCGCCGTGGCCCGCAAGCTGGTCGGCCCGCTCGGCGATCAGGGACTCTTGATCGCGCGCGACCACTACGACCGGATCGGCGGCTACCCGCCCCAGGCCCGCCGCTCCGAGGCGCGGCTGCTGCGGCGGCTCGGCCGCTCGTCCCGGACCATGCTGCGCAGCCGGATCGTCATGGTCGGCTAACGTCGCCAAATACTTGCCAAAGTCAAATAATTATTTGACAATGGCAAGTATCGAGGTGACCCATGCCATTTGACGGTACAGACGACCACATCGCGGCGGTCCGCGCCTTCAACCGCTTCTATACCCGCGAGCTCGGCGTGCTCGACCAGCACCTTGGACAAAGCCCGTTTTCCCTCAGCGAGGCCCGGGTGCTCTATGAACTCGCGCACCGCGACGATCTGGCGGCGAAAGAGATCGGAATCGAGCTTGGTCTCGACCCCGGCTATCTCAGCCGCATCGTCCAGAGCTTCGACGAAAAGGGGCTGATCACGCGAAGGCCCCTGCCCGCAGATCGCAGGCAATACCAGCTCAGCCTCACCGCCAAGGGCCGCCAGACCTTCGCCAAGCTGAACCTGAGCTCGCAAAATGAGGTCGCCGCGATGCTGGCTCGGCTTTCAGCCGGCGATGCAACGCGGCTCACGCAGGCCATGGCGACCATCGAGGCTGTGCTGGATCCACGTCGAAGCCAGCCTGCGGCTTTCATGCTGCGCAGCCATCGCGTCGGCGACATGGGCTGGGTCATCTCCAGGCAAGCCGCCGCCTATGCCGCGGACTACAACTGGGACATCAGCTACGAGGCGCTGGTCGCCGAGATCTGCGCGCAGTTCATCAAGAACTATGACGCCGCACGCGAACATTGCTGGATCGCGGAAGCCGGTGGAGAGCCGATCGGCTCGATCTTTCTGGTCAAGGCCACGGACGAGATCGCCAAGCTTCGCCTGTTGCAGGTGGAGAAGAAAGCGCGGGGGCTCGGTGTCGGCCGCGCGCTGGTCGAGCAGTGCATCCAGGGCGCACGCGAGAGGGGTTACAGCAAGATGACGCTGTGGACGCAGAGCATCCTGCTCGCCGCGCGCGGCATCTATCAAAATGCAGGCTTCAAGCTCGTGAAGGAAGAGAAGCACCACAGCTTCGGGGTAGATCTGGTGGGCGAGACCTGGGAGCGGGATCTCTGATTTCGCTGCGGGCGCGATGCGCATGATTGTGCCCTCTCCCCTCGCGGGAGAGGGCTGCGACGCCGGTAGACGCGGGCTCAGTTGGGTGAGGGGTTGTCTCAACGAGCACTGGTGTCCGCGGATAAATACCCCTCATCCGGCGCCATAGCCGAAGCTTTGCTTCGGCGTTCTTGAAAACGGCGGCCGAGGCCGCCTACGCCACCTTCTCCCGCATCCGCCTTCGCCAAGGCTTCGGCGGACATGAGGGGAGAAGAAAGATAAAGCTACGCCGTCGCGCCCTGCGCCTTCGGCCGGCGCAGATGCTCGTCGAGGCGCGGCATGATCTCGACGAAATTGCAGGGGCGCGTGCGGTAGTCGAGCTGGGCGGCGAGAATGCCGTCCCAGCCGTCGCGGCAGGCGCCGGGCGAACCCGGCAGGCAGAAGATGTAGGTCGCGCCGGCAACGCCCGCGGTGGCGCGGCTCTGGATCGTCGAGGTACCGATCTTGGCGTGGCTCAGCAGGTGGAATGCGATCGAGAAGCCGTCCATGCGCTTCTCGAACAAGGGCTCGATCGCCTCCGGCGTGACGTCGCGCCCGGTGAAGCCGGTGCCGCCGGTGGTGATGACGACGTCGACGCCGGCATCCGCAATCCAGCGGCGGATGACGGCGCGGATCGCCTCGACGTCGTCGGTGACGATCTCGCGCGCCGCAAGATGATGGCCCGCGCCGATGAGGCGGTCGGCGAGCGTCTGGCCGGACTTGTCGTCGGCGAGCGCGCGCGTGTCGGAGACGGTCAGCACCGCGATGTTCAGCGGAATGAACTGTTTTGCTTCGTCGATGGAGGCCACGACTTCACTCCTGTTTCCCCAGCCACCGCCGTCATCCTGAGGTGCGCGCCTCGAAGGATGGACCGGGGGCACGTCATCCTTCGAGGCTCGCCAAGAGGCGAGCACCTCAGGATGACGCCACTACTACTGCATTCCCGGTTGCGCAATTGCGCATCATAGTTCGCGCTGCGCTACGTCCGAGGCACGAAGTCCAGTGTACTACGACCCGCCGCCGAACGTGTTGCAGGCCTGCACCGTGCCCTGCTGGTAGCCGGTCATGAACCATTGCTTGCGCTGCGCGGCCGAGCCATGGGTGAAGGAATCGGGCACGACGCGTCCCGTGGCCTGGCGCTGCAGGGTGTCGTCGCCGATCGCGCTGGCCGTGGTCAGCGCCGCGTCGATATCGCCAGCTTCGAGGAAGTTCGGGCGCTTCTTCGCCTCGCGGTTGACCCAGACGCCGGACAGGCAGTCCGCCTGCAACTCCACCTTCACCTGGAGCGCGTTGGCCTCGGCCTTGCTGCCGGCCTGCTGCTGAAGCCGCGTCACGCGCGGAATGATGCCGAGCAGGTTCTGGATGTGGTGGCCGGCTTCATGCGCGATGATGTAGGCGGTGGTGAAATTGCACGCCGACTTGCCGGAGCAGCCGCGGAAGCGCGTCTCGACCTCGCGGAAGAAGCCGGTGTCGAGGAAGATGGTGCGATCCGGCGGACAGTAGAACGGTCCCATCGCCGACTGCGCCATGCCGCAGCGACCGCCATTGGTGGCGTTGCGGAACAGCACGATCTTCGGACCGGTGTAGGACTGGCCGCTGGCCTGGAAGATCTCGCTCCAGCGGTCGTCGATCTCGCCGAGGATGCCGGAGATCATGCTGCCCATCTCGTCGGTGGGCGCGCCGCGCTTGGCCGAGGCCGAAGACGACTGGCGATCAGTCTGATAGCTCGGCGCCTGGCCGCCGCCGGTGAGGATCTCGGCGCCGCCGATCAGGATGCGCGGATCGATGCCGAAGGCATAGCCGATCAGGCCGAGCACGATGATGGTGCCGATGCCGAGCCCGCCGCCGCCCATGGGCAGGCCGAACCCGCCGCCTCCGCCGCCGCCAAGCCCGCCGCCGCCTTCGTCGCGACGATCCTCGATGTCGTCGCTGCGGCGGAAATCATCGTAGCGCATGGCGGGCTTCCCTCAAGTCCTTGATGGCGTCAATTGGGGCGCAAATGCGCCAAAGCTCAACGCGCCACATACGTAAAATTTCCGTTGCATTAATCAATATCCCGCTCGGCAATTATTGCCTAGTGCGACAGCGTGCCGATGCCAGCAATTTTTTCCGAGGGGCGTGCATTTTTTTCCGAGAGAAATTTGGAGTCGTTTTGCAGCTCCGACCGCTCCCGCAACGCGAAGAAGCGCGAAATACACTGTAAAACCCGGCGAATGCGAACAGCGAACCACGCACGACGCGCGATGCGAGGCCTGCACACGAAAGCGGCGGATTAAGTCGATTTTTACTTTGCGCCTTCAATGTAACGGCCAGTCGGTTGTTTGGTCCCGCGTCGCCGACAGCGTCGCCTGAGTCAGAGTTCTTGAGTCATGGTAGTGTCGCGTCGCGGGGCGTCTGCAAGGGCGCCCCGCACAAATTTTGAGTCTTCGTCGCATCGCATCATCCTCGGTGATTGCGTCGCCGAGATGTCGAAGCTTCAGGCTGGTTCGGTCGATCTGGTGTTCGCAGATCCGCCGTACAACCTCCAGCTCAAGGGCGATCTCAAGCGCCCCGACGAATCCCATGTCGATGCCGTCAACGACGACTGGGACAAGTTCGATTCATTCTCCGCCTATGACGATTTCACCCGCGCCTGGCTGCTTGCCGCCCGCCGCGCGATGAAGCCGTCGGCGACGATCTGGGTGATCGGCTCCTATCACAACATCTTCCGCGTCGGCGCGATCATGCAGGACCTCGGCTTCTGGCTCCTGAACGACATCGTCTGGCGCAAGACCAACCCGATGCCGAATTTCCGCGGCCGCCGCTTCACCAACGCGCACGAGACCATGATCTGGGCCGCGCGCGACGAGAAGGCCAAGGGCTACACGTTCAACTACGAAGCGCTGAAGGCCGCGAACGAGGACGTGCAGGCGCGTTCCGACTGGCTGATCCCGCTCTGCACCGGCGAGGAGCGCCTCAAGGGCGCCGACGGCAAGAAAGTGCACCCGACGCAGAAGCCGGAAGGCCTGCTCGCGCGCGTGCTGCTGTCGTCGTCGAAGCCCGGCGACCTCGTGATCGACCCCTTCAACGGCACCGGCACCACCGGCGCCGTCGCCAAGCGCCTCGGCCGCTCCTATATCGGCTTCGAGCGCGACAAGGCCTACGCCAAGGCCGCCGAGGCCCGCATCGCCGCGGTCGAGCCGCTGCCTGAGGAAAGCCTCGCCCCGTTCATGACCGCGCGCGAGGCGCCGCGGGTCGCGTTCTCCGAACTGATCGAGCGCGGCATGATCATGCCCGGCACGAAGCTGTTCGACGCCAAGAAGAAGCTCGGCGCACTGGTTCGCGCCGACGGCGCCATCATGCTGGGCGACAAGGTCGGCTCGATCCACCGCATCGGCGCCGTGGCGCAGGGCGCGCAGGCTTGCAACGGCTGGACCTTCTGGCACGTCGAGACCAAGAAGGGTCTCAAGCTGATCGACGAGCTCCGCGCCGAAATCCGCGCCGGCATGGCGGCGGAATAAGATCCTCTCCGTCGTCATTCCGGGGCTCGCGAAGCGAGAACCCGGAATCCATCGGGCTACAGCGTCGGTGGATGAATGGATTCCGGGTTCGCGCCCAGTGGCGCGCCCCGGAATGACGGCGGCAGTGGTTGAAAGCCGCCGCCGCCAGGACTAGATTCGTCCGATCAGCCCCGTCCTGACCGGTGGGCCCCATGCGACGACAGTCCGAGACCTTGCTGCTGGTGCCGCTGCTGCCGATCTTCCTGGTCGGCATGTTTCCGATGTTCCTGATCGCGCTGCTGGGCTTTTTCGGCCTCGCCCTGTTCGGCGTGCTCGTGATCTGCGTCGGGCTCGCCAGCAGCAACGAGGCGCACGACAATTTCAATCACGACGTCATCGTGCATGGCTATTCGCGGGGATCGGAGCGATCGGCGCGGGCCTCCGACATGCATCTTGCCGCGCGGCTCGGGCTGCGGCTGGAAGCCGTCGGCGCCGGGATGATTATTACGGCGGCGATCGGCCTTTGTTACGCCGGCTGATCTGCGCGGCGCGCAGGTACCGCCCGGCAAACTCTCCGGTTGCCCTCCCCGACGAGCTTCAGGCAAGAGAGGCCGGCCCCGCGGCAATGATGCTGCGTTCGCTCTCGGCAAGAAACACTGGGAAGATGCTCGATGCTCAAATTCTATTTCAACGGTTCGCCGAACCCGACCAAGGTCGCGCTTTATCTCGAAGAGTCCGGCCTGCCCTTCGAGCCGGTGAAGATCGACACGCGCAAGGGCGAGCAGTTCACGCCGGAATTCCTCAAGATCAATCCGAACGGCAAGGTGCCGGCGATCGACGACGGCGGCACGATCGTGTTCGATTCGAACGCCATCCTGCTCTATCTCGCCGAGAAGACCGGAAAGTTCCTGCCCGCTGCCTCGTTGCGCGGCGAGACACTGTCATGGCTGATGTTCATCGCCACCGGCGTCGGCCCGTATTCGGGCCAGGCCGTGCACTTCAAGCATTTTGCGCCGAAGGACCAGAACCACGACTACGCCAACAACCGCTATCAGTACGAGACCGATCGCCACTACAAGATTCTCGACGGCCACCTCAAAGGCCGCCGCTACATGGTCGGCGACAGCTATTCGATCGTCGACATGGCGCTGTGGGGCTGGGCGCGGATGGTGCCGTTCAAGCTCGGCGACGACGCCTTTGCGCGATACCCGGACGTGAAGCGGCTGGTGGACGAGATCTCGGCGCGCCCCGCGGCCGCGCGCGCGATCGCGCTGAAGGACAAGTTCACCTTCAAGGCCGAGATGGACGACGAGGCGAGAGGCAACATGTTCAAGCACATGACGACCAAGGTCGCCTGATCGCCTTACGCCTTCAACCCAGGTCCACGCGCATGCGCGTGGACCTTTGCGCTTGAAACGTCCGCGCCGATCAGGCGGCGTGGACCGAGGTCAGGAATTTGGCGACCTCCTGCTTCAGCCGGTTGCTGTCTGAAGACAGCGAGCGCGCTGCGGAGAGTACCTGCGAGGAGGCCGAACCGGTCTCGGAAGCACCGCGCTGCACGTCGCCGATATTGGTCGAGACGCGCTGGGTGCCGTGGGCGGCCTGCTGAACGTTGCGGGAGATTTCCTGCGTCGCTGCGCCCTGCTGTTCAACGGCAGCCGCGACCGCCGAGGAGATCTCCGACAGCCGCTCGATGGTGCCGCTGATCTCCCTGATGGCGCCGACGGATTGCTCGGTAGCGGCCTGGATGTTGGAAATCTGCTGGCCGATCTCGCCGGTGGCCTTCGCGGTCTGCTCGGCCAGCGCCTTGACCTCGGAGGCGACCACGGCAAAGCCGCGGCCCGCTTCGCCGGCGCGCGCCGCCTCGATGGTTGCATTCAGCGCCAGCAGATTGGTCTGGCCGGCGATGGTGCTGATCAGTTCGACCACGTCGCCGATGCGCGCCGCGGCTTTGGAGAGCTCGCCAACCCGGTCGTTGGTCTTGCTCGCCTGCCCCACCGCCTCGCTGGCGATGCGGGCGGATTCCTGCACCTGGCGGGCGATCTCGCCGACAGAGGAGGAGAGTTCTTCGGTCGCGGACGCAACCGCCTGCACGTTGGCCGAGGCCTCTTGAGAGGCGCTGGCGACCTCAGTGGAGAGGTCCTGGGCCCGCGAGGCGGTCGTGGTCAGCGTGCCGGCCGAGGCCTCCAACTCGTTCGACGCCGACGACACGGTATCGACGATCTCGCCGACCGCCTGCTCGAACTGGTTGGCCAGATTTCTCATGTCGGCCTTGCGGCTCTCCGCCTGCCGCGCCTCGACCTCGACCTGCTCGTGGCGCAGGCGCTCGGTCTCGACCATGCTTTCCTTGAACACCTGGATCGCCTTGGCCATGTCGCCGATCTCGTCGTGATTGCCGCGGCCCGGGATCTCGATCTTGAGATCGCCACCGGCGAGAGCTCCCATCGCCCGGGTCATCGTGGTCAGCGGTCCGACGATGCTGCGCGCGATCAGGAAGGCGACGAGGCCGCCGAACAGGATCGCAAGGCCACCGGCGACTTCCTGAATCCAGGTCGTATTGGCAATGACGCCATCGGCGGCCGCACGCGACTTCTGGTAGTCGGCCTTCAATCCGGTCTCCGCCACCTTGAGCTTGTCGACGCTTTCGCCGATCAGGGGGGCGATATCGTTGCGGTAGATTTCATCGGCCTGGAGGATTGCGGCGGAGGTCGTCTCGAAGGCCGCCTTGTAGGTCGAAAGCGAGCTCTTGATCGGCCCGAACGCGGCCTTGACCTCGTTCGGCAGACCGGCCCCCTCCAGTGACTTGAGCGCTTGCTGCGCCCGGTCGACATTGGTCCTGAAGGTCGCCGGCCCCTTTGCGTCCCGGACAGCGAGGAAGCGCCAGTTTGCGACACGAACCAGCAGGATCTTGGATTCGAGATCGGCGACCGGCGCGGTCACGCTGGTATCGCCGGTTTCACGCGCGGCCTCGACGAGCTTGCCGGTATTGGCGGTCAGCTCATCGCCGCCGGTGAGCAGAACAGCCTTGCCTTTCGCCGTCTCGTTGACGGCAGCGCCCATGCGCTCCCGCAGCGACTTCATCTTTTCGACGTCACCGATCAGGCCATTGTAGATCTTGAGCCGCTCCTCGGAGACGGTCGACTTGGCCGCGTCCTTCAACAGCTCCACCGTCGCACCCTCCCGCTCCGCAGCCTCCTTGAAGGCCGGCTCGTTGGCGTCATAGATGTAGCGAAGATTGGCGCGCCGCAGCGCCTGCAGGTTGATCGAGATCTCCTGAACGCGGGCCGTGTTGTCCGAGAGTGCGGATAGCCGCGCCATTTGGCCCTGGACCGCCCACAAATTCCAGATCGCGACCGCGGCCATGATCAGACCAACGACAACGAGAACCGAAAATCCGGCGTAGAGACGCCCCCGAATTCTGAAACGCAAGCTCGGCATCTTCACCGTCCATCCATAGCAAGAGAGATGGAGTAACCGAACGACTCCCCGACGTCGCAGCGGCCCCCCGCCCAGCCGCAATCACCTCTCGGAGATTCGCGCTGCACGGCGACACCATGAAGAATACTTCTTAATTCAATGCTGCATTTGCCCCACGTGGACTACGGAGGATCGCACGAAAGATATCGTGGCGATTGCAGGCCCTGCCAGTCCTGCAATCATCTGAACACGAAAGTTGCAATCGAACTTGTCCGCGCGGCTTGCGCCAGGATGAGGTGCGAGTCGCATGCCCGGCAACGTCGTATCGACGAATTTATACGGGCACCAAGCAGCTGCCGGCGCGATCGGGCTGAAGGATCCACCCGCGCCACCATCGCAGGTCCACGCGCATGCGCGTGGACCTTTGCTTTTGAGACGCCCGCGCCGGTCAGGCGGCGTGGACCGAGTTCAGGAATTTGGCGACCTCCTGCTTCAGCCGGTTGCTGTCTGAAGACAGCGAGCGCGCCGCGGAGAGCACTTGCGAGGAGGCCGAACCGGTTTCGGAAGCGCCGCGCTGCACGTCGCCGATATTGGTCGAGACCCGCTGGGTGCCGTGGGCCGCCTGCTGGACGTTGCGGGAGATTTCCTGCGTCGCCGCGCCCTGCTGCTCAACGGCAGCCGCGACCGCCGAGGAGATCTCCGACAGCCGCTCGATGGTGCCGCTGATTTCCCTGATGGCGCCGACGGATTGCTCGGTGGCGGCCTGGATGTTGGAGATCTGCTGGCCGATCTCGCCGGTGGCCTTCGCGGTCTGCTCGGCCAGCGCCTTGACCTCGGAGGCAACCACGGCAAAGCCGCGCCCCGCTTCGCCCGCGCGCGCCGCCTCGATGGTGGCGTTCAGCGCCAGCAGATTGGTCTGGCCGGCGATGGTGCTGATCAGCTCGACCACGTCGCCGATGCGGGCGGCGGCCTTGGAGAGCTCGCCGACCCGGTCGTTGGTCCTGCTCGCCTGCCCCACCGCCTCGCTGGCAATCCGCGCCGATTCCTGCACCTGGCGGGCAATCTCGCCGACAGAGGAGGAGAGTTCTTCGGTCGCGGATGCAACCGCCTGCACGTTGGCCGAGGCCTCTTGAGAGGCGCTGGCGACCTCGGTGGAGAGGTCCTGGGCCCGCGAGGCGGTCGTGGTCAGCGTGCCGGCCGAGGCCTCCAACTCGTTCGACGCCGACGACACGGTGTCGACGATCTCGCCGACCGCCTGCTCGAACTGGTCGGCGAGCCGGACCATGTCTTTCTTGCGGCTCGCCGCCTGCCGCGCCTCGACCTCGACCTGCTCGTGGCGCAGGCGCTCGGTGTCGACCATGTTGTTCTTGAACACCTCGATCGCCTTGGCCATGTCGCCGATCTCGTCGGCCTTGCCGCGGCTGGGAATCTCGACCTCGAGATTGCCGCCGGCGAGCAGCCCCATCGCGCGCGTCATCGAGGTCAGAGGACCCACGATGCTGCGGGCGATCAGGAAGGCGACGATCAATCCGAACAGGACGGCGAGGCCGCCCGCGACGGCCTGCACCGAGGTCGTTCCCTCGATCACGGCTTCGGCGGTGGTGCGCGAGTCCTTGTAATCCTTCTTCAGGGCGGTTTCCGCAACCTTGAGCTTGCCGATGCTCTCGACGACGAGCGGCGCGAGGTTCTTGTGGTAGATCTCGTCGGCCTGGAGCATCGCGGCCGACGTCGTCTCGAACGCCGATTTGTAGATTCCGAGCGAGGTCTTCACCGGCGCGAGCGTGGTGCGCAATTCGGTCGCCTGCGGGCTCTTTTCCAGCGCCGTGAGCCGCTGCATGGCCCTGTCCACATTCGTCCTGAAGTTGGCGGGCCCCTTGGTGTCGCGCAGGGCAAGGAAACGCCAGTTTGCGATTTGGACGAGAAGGAGCCTGGATTCGAGGTCCGCAACGAGGGCCGCGGTGTCTTCGTCAACGGCCGCGCGCGCCGCATCGACCAGCTTGCCCATCTTGACGGTCAGCTCGTCGCCGCTCGGCAGCAGCGTCGCCTTGCCCGTTCTCGCCTCGTTGACGGCGTCACCGAGATTGTCACGCAGGCTTCGCATCCTGGCGATGTCGGCGATCAGATCGTTGTAGAGCTTGCGCCGCTCCTCGGAGGCCGTCCCCTTGGCCCCGACCTGCAACAGCTCGGTCGCCGCGGTTTCCCGTTCCGAAGCTTCCTTCATCGCAGGTTCGCTGGCGTCGTAGATGTAGCGCAGATTGGCCCGCTGGATCGCCTGGAGATGGGTCGAGATCTCCAGAACCCGCGCCGTGCTGTCCGAGAACGCCGAGAGTTTTGCGACCTGATCCTGCACGGCCCGCAAGTTCCAGACGGCGACCACCGCCATCACCAGACCGACCGCCACCAAGGCCATGAAGCCTGCGTACAGGCGTCCCCTGATCCGCAAACGAAATTTCGGCATTCCCACTGTCCACCCAGATGCATGTGAATTCGAGCGGCCGAACGTCCGGCGATCGTCACCGGCCACCCTGGCAGCCGCGAGTCGCTTCTCGGCGACCTACGCTGCACCGCGACACAATGGAGGACACTCGTTAATTGAACCTTCTGATTCTTCGCGCCTGCGCGCACAGGCCCGCACAAAACCTGCTGATTTTGTCGGCAGTTGCGCAAGGTTTTGGCGCAAGGCCCGCAGGCGCATGCAGATCGCTGCATGCGCCGCCCCGGTGGACGTTCGTCACGCCGCCCCTCCGTCATTTTGCCAAGCGTTCTCGACCGCTTCCAGCGGAGCCGAGGCAACGCGCCGCGTCCCTTCCGATCCGATTTTCGCGGCGATCTTATGCAGCTCGTATGCAATCTCCGACCGGGACATCCCACAGTCCTGCAGCTCCCGTTCGGTCATGGCAGCGAACTGACACCGGGCCCGGGACCGCTCCCGCCGGACCCGCATGATCTCCACCAGCGTCCGCCAGGCCCGCACGACCATCGACGGCCGTGACGGACCGGGTCGGTCGGCGGACGCGACGTCGTTCGATCCGGTCAGCTCGCAGCCCTCACGGGTGTTTGCGGAAACGGGCCGAGCGCCCTCTCGGTCAGGATCGAGTCGCAATATTCGCGGATCTCCTTGATCCTGCCGCCCTCCAGGCGAAACACCAGGCAGTAATCGTTGTCGTAGCGCACGCCTTCCGGCGTGACGTTGTCGCCCTTGGCTTCGACCACGACGATGTCGCCATCGGCGATGAAGCGGTGGGCAACGGTGCGCGTCCGGTCGCGCAGGCGGGTGCGCACATAGCCGTGCAGATCGTTGAGGATCGCTTCCTTGCCGGTGAAGGTGCGCGACCAGGAATACTGGCCGGTCACGACCCATCTGGCATCGTCGGCGAGGCTTGCGGCGAACAGGGCGCGGTCGCGCGCGGCCGGATCGGGGTTGGCGGCGGCGGCGAAAATATCCTGCATCAGTTTCTTGTTGGCAGCAGTGCTCATGGCGGCATCTCCGTGTGTGGCCTCGTGGAGATCATCGTCCGCCGATCAGAATTCTTCAAATCGATAGCGAATATGATATCTATTCACCTCATGAATTTGAATTCGCTTGACCTGAACCTCTTGACCGCACTCGACGCGCTGCTGCGCGAGGCCAATGTCAGCCGCGCGGCCATGAGGATCGGCCTGTCGCAGCCGGCGACGAGCCACGCATTGCAACGCCTGCGCGACATCTTCGGCGACCCGCTGCTGGTGCGCACCGGCGCGCGCATGGAGCTGACGCCGCGGGCGCAGGCCCTGCGCGCGCCGCTGGCACAGGCGCTCGATCAGGTGCGCGGGCTGTTCGTGCCGGATGAATTCGACGCCGCGCGCAGCGAGCGGCAATTCCGCCTGATGATGCCGGATCTTGCGGTCGAGCTGTTGATGCCGCCCCTGATGGAGAAGGTGACGCGGGCCGCGCCCAACGTCCGCGTCGACGTCGTGCCGTGGCGGGGACCGGCGATCTTCCACGCCGAGTTCGCCCGCACCATCGACCTCGTGATCTCGATCGGCAACGCCTTCAAGGGCTTTCACCGCCAGCTGCTCTACACCGACAGCGACGCGCTGGCGGTGCGGCGCGGCCATCCCGTGGGAGCCAAGCTGAAGCGGCGCGAGACGTTCCTGGCCGCGCGCCATGTCGGCGTGATCATCCGCGGCAATAGCGAGGATCTGATCGACACCTGGCTGCGAGCCAAGGGCATCGAGCGGCACATTACACTCGTCGTGTCAGGCTATCTCGAGGCGCTGCATGTCGCCGCCCGCACCGACCTCGTCGCCTTCGTGCCGCGCCGGCTGATCGCGGCGCTGTCGAAGCAGCTCGGCCTGGTCGCAGTGACCCCACCGCTCGACCCCGGCATCGACGAGCAGTTCATGTTCTATCCGACCCGGGCGCAGATGGACCCCGGCTCGATCTGGCTGCGGCGGCTGATGCTGGAGACGGGACGGGAGCTGGAGAAGCGGAAGGCTGGGTAGGACGTCGCTTCAAAACATTCGGTGTCGTCCCGGCGAACGCCGGGACCCATAACCACAGGGTGTAGTTTGGCGAAGACCCGTCGCTCGGTACTCCTACCGAACGCGGTCGATAGATTCCGCGGTATGGGTCCCGGCGTTCGCCGGGACGACAGCGGAATTCGTAGCCACGCTTACGCTTCGCCGGGACGACGGCGGAGATTTAACTACGCCTTCTGCGCGTCCATCACCTTGCGTACTGCCGGCCGGTCCGACATCCGCTTGAAGTGATCGGCGATCTTCGGCGTGGCGTTGATGTCGACGCTGTCGCCTTCGAGCCAGGTCGACAGCGTGTAAAGATAGGGATCGCAGATCGTGAACTGATCGCCCATCACCCAGGGTCCCCTGAACATCTTCTGCTCGATCAGGGCGAAGCAGGCGGCCATGGTCTTCGGGACCATCGCCTTCATGTCGGCGAACGAGCTCTCCTGTGTCGCCCAGCGCGCGCCGCGCATCTTGTGCGCATGGTTGATGTGCACGGTCGAGCAGAGATAGGAGTTGAACGACTGCACCTGGGCGAAGTCGAAGGGATCGTCGAGCGGCGCGAGCTTCGCCTTGGGAAAGGTCTGCGCGATGTAGGCCAGCATCGCCGGCGTCTCGGTGAGGACGCCGCGGTCGGTCACCAGCGCGGGCACGCGGCCCTTCGGGTTGATGGCGAGATAGTCCGGGCTGTTCTGCTGATTGTCCTTGAAGCTCAGCCGCTCGGCCGCGTAGTCGGCGCCGGCCTCTTCCAGGGTGATGTAGGTGGCGAGCGCACAGGTGCCGGTGGCGTAGTAGAGCTTGAGCATGTCGGACCTCATGGGAAAATTGGAAACTAACGGCTGCCGGCCCTGAGGTCCATAGCACGACATCCTCTTCGCAGTTGCCCACATCCGCCCGCCTGTGCCAAGACGCACACAATTGGAGGGGTTTTTGTCATGACCGTACTCATCGCCGGTGGCGGCATCGGCGGGCTGACGCTTGCGCTCAGCCTGCACGGAATCGGCGTTCCCGTAAAAGTGTTCGAAAGCGTCGCGGAACTGAAGCCGCTCGGCGTCGGCATCAACGTGCTGCCGCATGCGGTGCGCGAGCTGATCGAGCTCGGGCTGATGGACAAGCTCGATGCCCGCGGCGTGCGCACAAGCGAGCTCGCCTACTTCTCCAAGTACGGCAAACCGATCTGGAGCGAGCCGCGCGGGCTGGAGGCCGGCTACAAATGGCCGCAATTCTCGATCCATCGCGGCACGCTGCAGCAGCTCCTGCTCGACACCGCGATCGAGCGGCTCGGCCGCGACAACATCCTCACCAGCCACCATCTGACCGGCTGGAGCGAAACCGCCGATGGCGTCCGCGCCGATTTCATCGACAAGGCGACCGGCAGGGCCGCAGGCACTTACGAAGGCGCGATCATGATCGCCGCCGACGGCATCCATTCCGCCGCACGAGAAAAGCTCTATCCCGATGAAGGACCGCCGATCTGGAACGGCCGCATCCTCTGGCGCGGCGTGACACCGGCAAAGGCATTCCTCACCGGCCGCACCATGATCATGGCCGGGCACGAGATCCTGAAATTCGTCTGCTATCCGATCAGCAAGGTGCCGGATGCGGCGGGCAACCATCTGATCAACTGGGTCGCCGAGCGCCACATGCCGCCGACCTATCAGTGGCGGCGCGAGGACTATAACCGCACCGCGCGGCTCGAGGAGTTCTTGCCGTGGTTCGAGAGCTGGCAGTTCGACTGGCTCGACGTGCCCGGCCTGATCCGGAACTGCCCGCACGCCTATGAATATCCGCTGGTCGACCGCGATCCGGTGTCGCGATGGACGTTCGGCCGCGTCACGCTGATGGGCGATGCCGCGCATCCGATGTACCCGATCGGATCGAACGGCGCCTCGCAGGCGATCCTCGATGCCCGCGTCATCACCCGCGAGATCCTGGCGCATGGCCCGACGCAGGCAGCGCTGCTCGCCTATGAAGCCGAGCGGAGGCCCGTGACCACCGACCTCGTCCTGCTCAACCGCAAGAACGGCCCCGAGCAGGTGATGCAGCTCGTCGAGGAGCGCGCGCCCGACGGCTTTGAGGTCGTCACCGACGTGCTGTCGCAGCAGGAGCTGGAAGACATCGCCGCCAACTACAAGCGCGTCGCGGGGTTCCAGGTGGAAGCGCTGAATGCCAAGCCGCCGATTGTGCCGCGGCACACCGATGCGAGACGCGCGAGCACCTAGGTCGTTGCCCCACACTCCGCCATGCCGTTGACGGGCGCGAGTTACGCGGAGCGACGGCTGCCCAATGTCGACGACATCCGCTTAAGCTTATTGATAGCGCGGATGGCGTAACCGAACCCGACGGGATGGGTCTGGCGCAAGAAGGCGACTTTTCTCACATAGTTTTCGATGTGCCATTTGGCGTGCGCACCGTCGCGGAAAAAGACAACGTCGCCGACACCGTAGCGTTTCGGTGGCATGCCATCGCTCTCGATCACCGCTGATCCTTCGAGGATCATGATCGTCTCGTCCAGATCGTAGTACCAGTTGAACTTGCCCTCAGTGCAGGACCAGATCAGGGTCGTGGCGGTGCCGCACGCGCTGGTCGACAGCAGGCGCGAGCGCGCTTCGGGCTTTCCTTCAATGATCCAGGATGGCTCAATCGGGGACGATTCAAGATCGACGTTGCAGTGGCCGGTCTCAATAAGCGCAAGCGGCATGACTCACCTCAAGGCCTCAAATAAAGAAATAAAGCGCGGCTTGAAAAATCATCCCGTTCAAATTTGTGAATTTTTTATCGGGACATCTATACTCAAAGCTTCCGCGGAAAATATGAATGGGCCAATTTGCCGCAAGCAAGGTCGATCATGCGTCGAACATCGCGATTCGCCTGCGGATTGCACGCTTCCACCCTGTTTCCTTTCCGCCTGCGACAATATGCGCCAGTCCAATACTCGCGATGCTAGAATTGGTCGATCCGCACTCCATTGCGCACAAGCAATTCGCGAGCATACTATAGAATTGCACGCGTAGGTAGATATTATCCGCTTCCACGCTTACGCAACGCGCACTTCACCCTGTTCGAGCAGCATAAAGAAGGCTCACCGCGCCGGTATCAGCGTACCACCCGCGCCGCTTCCAGCAGCCGCTCGCTCGCGGTCGCGGTGGCGAGCACGGTGCCATCCTCGGTCATCAGCTTGGCCTCGACGAAGGCGACGGTCTTGCCGAGCTGCGTCACCCTGGCCTCGGCGATGATCGGGCCGGGCTTGGCAGGGCTGAGGAAATTCACGGTCATGCTGATGGTGGTGGTGTAGAGCCGGCCCTCGCTCATCACCAGCACGGCGGGACCCATGGTGTCGTCGAGCATGGCCGAGAGCATGCCGCCCTGGATGAAGCCGGCCGGATTGCAGAATTCGGGCTTGCCCTCGAAACCGAGCTTGATCCAGCCCTCCTCCGGACGGGCATCGAGCAGGCGCCAGCCCAGCAGCTCGGCACAAGGCGGCCTGGGAAAGTTGTCGAGCGCGGTCTTGACCATCGGGGAGCCTCCGTGTCGCCCCTGTTAACGCGGCCCTGCTGCCAGCATGGTGTCAGGAGGATGCGGCCGGCGGAAGGTCCAATCCGTGCGCGATCACCTTGCGCATGACGTTCGGCAGTGCTTCCCCGGCCAGGGTCGCGATCGGCACCCAGCGCATGCCCGCGGGTGCCCGCGTGCGGGCTTCGGCCTTGGCGGCATAGACCACCAGTTCCAGCGGAAAATGCGTGAAGACGTGGGTGACGACGCCCACCCTGCGCTGCCAGCGCGACAGTCCCTTCAGCGCGGGCGCCTGCTGCTTCGCCGTCGCGTCCTCCTGACCGGCGAGCCAGTCCGAGCCCGGCACTTCCGTCATGCCGCCGAGCAGACCCTTTTCGGGCCGGCTGCGGACCAGGAGCTCATCTCCGCGCGTGACCACGAAGGCGGCGCCCCGCCGCAACGTCCCGCTCTTCTTCGGCGCCTTGCGCGGAAACGTTTCCTGCGTTCCCTGTGCCCGCGCCAGGCAACCCGCATTGAGCGGACACAGCGAACAAGCCGGCTTCTTCGGCGTGCAGATCGAGGCGCCCAGATCCATCAGCGCCTGCGCGCTGTCGCCGGCGCGAGACTTCTCGTCGCCCGCGCCAGAGTCGGCAAGGAGCGTCGCCGCCAGTTGCTGGATCAGCGGCTTGGCCTGCGGCAGCTCCTCCTCGACCGCGAACAGGCGCGACACCACGCGCTCGATATTGCCGTCGACCGGCATGGTGCGGCGATCGAAGGCGATCGCGGCGATCGCAGCTGCGGTGTAAGGCCCGATGCCCGGCAGCGCGCGCAGCCCCTCCTCGGTGGCGGGAAAGACGCCGCCATGCTCGCGCGTCACCGCGACCGCGCAGGCATGGAGATTGCGCGCACGGGAGTAATAGCCGAGCCCGGCCCACATCCGCAGCACGTCATCCTGCGAGGCCCGCCCCAGCGCGGTGACGTCAGGCCAGCGCGCGACGAATTTCTCGAAATAGGGCCCGACCGCCTTCACCGTGGTCTGCTGGAGCATGATCTCCGACAGCCAGACCCGGTAAGGGTCCGACACCTCGCCGGGCGCGGCGCGCCAGGGCAATCGGCGGCGGTGGCGGTCGTACCATTGGAGGAGCAGCGTCGGACGCGACGACACTTCCGGCTGCACTGGTTCCGGCTTGGCCTTGAGGGCAGATCTGGGGCTCATCCTCTCAGTGTAACGACGTCAGGCCAATCTCTCCACGTCATGCCCGCGCTCGTCGCGGGCATCCACGTCTTTCTTCCGCGAAGAACGTGGATGGCGGGACATAGGCGAGCGGAAGCGACGCCGTCCTTCGGACGGTTATGCCCGGCCATGATAGCGAAGCGCCTGTGGCTCGCGCTTCGAGGTGGTATAAGGCCCGATGTCCAAATTCCCCCCAAAGCCGGGCCCCATCAGCGCCAAGCCGCTCTCGCTGCTGCTCAACGACGTCTTTGCCGAGGCCTATGCCAAGCAGGGCTTTGCCGCGCGCGAACTGGTGACGCGGTGGGCGCAGATTGCCGGGCCGGAGATCGCGGCCCATGCCGAGCCGCTCAAGATGCAATGGCCGCGGCCGGTGGAGGGCCAGCCGCAGGAGCCGGCGACGCTGGTGCTGCGGGTCGAGGGGCCGATGGCGCTGGAGATCCAGCATTCCGCGGATGTGATCCTGGAACGGGTGAACCGCTTCTTCGGCTGGAGCGCGGTCGGCAAGCTCGCCTTCCGCCAGGCCCCGCTGTCCCGCGTCCGGCGGCCAGCGCGGCCCGGCCCGCCGGACCCCAAATCGGTGGCCAAGGTGGAGGAGAGCCTTGGCGACATCGAAGATGAACAGCTCAAGTCGGCACTGGCGCGGCTCGGCGCCGCCATCAAGCGAAATTGAGCCTCATTTCGCGGCCAATCTGGACCCGTTCCTGCGGCCCGCCATTGCCTCAAACCACGTTTCAAGCTAGCGACAGGCCGCCCAAACGGGAACCTTGATAAGGACCTTGGGGCAAGACCACGCCAATTCGGGAGCCGACCTTGATCATCACCCGCCGCGCCTTCACCACGATGCTGTCGCTGACCGGGCTTGCCGCGGTCGCCGGGTTCTCCCCGTTGCGGTTCATCTCCGAAGCCATGATCCCTGAAGCCATGGCGCAGGCCGCCGGCGATGTGGCGAAGCCCGTGTCGCTGCCCGACATGGCGCTCGGCCCGAAGGACGCCGCCGTCACCATCACCGAATATGCCTCGATGACCTGCCCGCACTGCGCGGCCTTCAACGAGCAGGTGTTCCCCAAGATCAAGTCCGAATACATCGACACCGGCAAGGTGCGTTACGTCTTCCGCGAGTTCCCGCTCGACATCAAAGCCGCCGCCGGCTCGATGCTGTCGCGCTGCATTGCCAACGGCGATGCGCCGAAATACTTCGCCGTCACCGACATGCTGTTCCGCCAGCAGAACGACTGGGTGATGAAGAACACCACCGAGACCTTGACGCGGATCGGCAAGCAGGCCGGCCTCACCCAGCAGCAGGTCGAAGCCTGCCTGAAGGACCAGGCGCTGCTCAACAAGATCGCCGCCGACCAGAAATACGCCAGCGACATTCTCAAGGTCGATTCGACGCCGACCTTCTTCATCAACGGCGAGAAGATCAAGGGCGAGACCTCCTTCGAGGAATTCGCCAAGAAGATCAATCCGCTGCTGAAGAGCTGATTCTTCGCCCTCAACGCCTGATTCGCATCTCGAACGCCGTATCATTCCCGGCATAAATCCCTTGGGAAAAACGGCTTTCGCCGGTTGCCCTCGCGGCGCACCGCGGCCATTGTCCAGCCGCATGAGGCGCCTCGCGCGACTCGCCCGGATAGTGACATTGCCTTCCATGGTATTGTCCCGGCAGGGGGATTCGCGCCTGCCAACAGAGATGCGTGCTTATGAAAATCACCCGCCTGCGCCTTCACGGCTTCAAGTCCTTCGTTGAGCCCACGGACTTCGTCATCGAGCCCGGCCTGACCGGCGTGGTCGGACCCAACGGTTGCGGCAAGTCGAATCTCGTCGAAGCGCTGCGCTGGGCGATGGGCGAGACCTCGTACAAATCGCTGCGCGCCGCCGACATGGACGCGGTGATCTTCGCCGGCTCCGGCAACCGTCCGGCACGCAACCACGCCGAAGTGACGATGACGATCGACAACGCCGATCGCACCGCGCCGGCGGCGATGAACGACAGCCAGCTTCTGGAAATCTCCCGCCGCATCGAGCGCGAGGCCGGCTCGGTCTATCGCATCAACGGCCGCGACGTGCGCGCCCGCGACGTGCAGATCCTGTTCGCGGACGCCGCCACCGGCGCACGCTCGCCCGCCCTCGTCCACCAGGGCAAGATCGGCGAGATCATCCAGGCCAAGCCCGAGCAGCGCCGCCGCGTGCTGGAAGACGCCGCCGGTGTCGCCGGTCTCCATGCCCGCCGCCACGAGGCCGAGCTGCGGCTCAAGGCGGCCGAAACCAACCTCACCCGCGTCGAGGACGTGATCGGCCAGCTCTCCGGCCAGATGGAAGGCCTGAAGAAGCAGGCCCGCCAGGCCGTGCGCTACCGCGAAGTCGCGGCCAAGGTCCGCAAGGCTGAAGCCACGCTGTTCCATCTGCGCTGGATCGGCGCCCATGCCGACGTCAACGAATCCGGCCAGACGCACGATCTCGCCGTCCGCGAGATGGCCGAGCGCACCCAGCACCAGGCCGAAGCCGCCCGCATCCAGGCCATCCGCGCCGCCGAGATGCCGGCGCTGCGCGATGCCGAGGCGCGCGCCGCGGCCGGGCTCCAGCGCCTGACCAATGCCCGCGAACTGCTCGACCGCGAGGAAGAGCGCGCCAAGGAGCGCGTCGCCGAGCTCGAGCGCCGCCTCGCCCAGTTCGAGGGCGACATCTCGCGCGCCCAGCAGCAGACCATGGACGCCGACGTCGCGCTCCAGCGCCTCGACAGCGAAGATGCCGAGCTGAAGGAAGAGATCAAGTCGCGCGTCGAGAAGCGCTCCGGCGTCGACGAGCGCGTCGGCGAAGCCGAGGCGGTGCTGACCGAAACCGAGCAGCAGTTCGCCGAGCTCACCACCGCGCTCGCCGATCTCACCGCCAAGCGCAATCAACTCGAAGCCAATGTCCGCACCCACCGCGACAAGCTCGCCCGGCTCGACCAGGAGATCGCGAACGTCGCGGCCGAGGAGCAGAAGCTTGCTGATGAAACGGGCGGCTTCGGCGACCTCGACGAGCTGACCGCCACGGTCGAGAACGCCGAGCAGACGCTGGCGGCGTCGGAGGCCGCAGCCCAGGCGAGCGAGGCTGCGCACGTCGCTGCGCGCCAGACGCTGGAATCCTCGCGCTCGCCGCTGAACGAGGCCGACAAGCGCGTGCAGCGGCTCGAGACCGAGGCCCGCACGATCTCCAAGATCGTCAACGGCGAGACCAAGAATCTATGGCCGCCGATCATCGACGGCATCACCGTCGACAAGGGTTTTGAAAAGGCCATCGGCGCCGCGCTCGGCGACGACCTCGATGCACCGATCGACCCGTCGGCGCCGATGCGCTGGACCAATGTCGGCGAGACCGACGGCGATCCGGAACTGCCCGAAGGCGTCGTGCCGCTCGCGAACCACGTGCAGGCCCCGGCCGAGCTGGCCCGCCGACTGGCGCAGATCGGTGTGGTGCCGCGCGAGCGCGGCGCCGAGCTGGTCTCGCAGCTGAAGACCGGCCAGCGGCTGGTCTCGCCCGAAGGCGACGTCTGGCGCTGGGACGGCTTCGTCGCGGCGGCTCACGCCCCGACCGGCGCAGCACGCCGTCTTGCCGAACGCGCCCGCCTCGTCGACATCGAGAACGAGCTGGAGCAGGCCCGCATCGACGCGCAGATCAAGCGCCAGGCGCTGGAGAATGCCGAGTCCGAATTGCAGATGGCGGCCAGCACCGAAGGCGCGAGCCGCGAAGCCTGGCGCGCCGCGCAGCGCGAGCTCAACACCGCGCGTGAGCGCCATGCCACGGCCGAGCGCGAGATCAGCCGCCATGCCGCGCGCAAGGCGACGCTGTCGGAAGCGCACAGCCGTCTCGCCGCCGACCGCGCCGAAGCCGAGGCCGCCTACGAATATGCCGAGGCCGGCATCTCCGAACTGCCGTCGAGCGAGGACACCGAGACCCGTCTCGCCGCCGTCCGCAGCGACATCGAAGGCCATCGCCGCATGGCCGCCCAGGTCCGCGCCGAGGCGCAGGCGCTGGCGCGCGAGGCGGAACTCGCCGACCGCCGCGTGCAGGCGATCCTCGCCGAACGCACCGAGTGGGCGAACCGCAAGGAGAGCGCGGCCTCCCACATCGACACCATCCAGGCCCGCATCGCCGAACTCACGATCGAACGCAGCGATCTCGAAAACGCGCCGCAAGTGTTCGCCGAGAAGCGCAGCGCGCTGATCACCGAGATCGAATACGCGGAAAACGATCGCCGCATGGCCGCGGACGCGCTCGCCACCGCGGAAAGCGCGATGGCGGAGACCGATCGCGTCGCCAAGCTGACGCTGGAGGCACTCTCCAGCTCCCGCGAGGCCACCGCCCGCGCCGAGGAGCGCATGGAAGGCGCGCGGCGCCGTCTCGAGGACATCGAGCGCGAGATCCGCGACATGCTGGAGGTCGAGCCGCAGGCCGTCGCCGGCCTTGCCGAGATCGAGCCCGGCGCGGAGCTGCCGCCGCTGCACGACATCGAGGAAGACCTCGAAAAGATGCGCCGCGACCGCGAGCGCCTCGGCGCAGTCAACCTGCGCGCCGAGGAAGAGCTGCGCGAGGTCGAGACCCAGCACAACGGCCTCGTCACCGAGCGCGATGACCTCGTCGAAGCCATCAAGCGGCTGCGCCAGGGCATCCAGAGCCTCAACAAGGAGGCCCGCGAGCGGCTGCTGACCTCGTTCGAGGTCGTCAACAACCACTTCAAGCGCCTGTTCGTCGAGCTGTTCGGCGGCGGCGAGGCCGCGCTGCACCTGATCGAGAGCGACGACCCGCTGGAGGCTGGTCTGGAAATCATCGCCAAGCCGCCGGGCAAGAAGCCGCAGACGCTGTCGCTGCTCTCGGGCGGCGAGCAGGCGCTGACCGCGATGGCGCTGATCTTCGCGGTGTTCCTCACCAATCCTTCGCCGATCTGCGTGCTGGACGAAGTCGACGCGCCGCTCGACGACCACAACGTCGAACGGTACTGCAACCTGCTGCACGAGATGACCGGCTCGACCGATACGCGCTTCATCATCATCACGCACAACCCGATCACGATGGCGCGGATGAACCGCCTGTTCGGCGTCACCATGGCCGAGCGCGGCGTCTCGCAACTCGTGTCGGTGAGCCTGGCCGAGGCCGTGGACATTCTCGACCAGAACGTGGCGTGACGTTATTCGCGTCATTCCGGGGCTCGCGAAGCGAGAACCCGGAATCTCGCGCGACAATCTCTAGATCCCGGGTTCGCGACTTCGTCGCGCCCCGGGATGACGGTGAGCGAAGATGATCTCACCCACCCTCCCCGCCGAACTGAAAGCCGCACTCGACGCGAAGCTGCAGGGCTTCTCCCGCACCGACGCCGCGCAGCGATCCCAGAAAATCTCGAACACCTATCGCGGCGGCGGCGGCTCCGGCACGATCAAGTCGGAGGCCGATGCGCTCGCTTACGCGCTTGCGCGCATGCCGGCGACCTACGCGGCGGTGGCGGCGAGCCTGAATGCGTTGACCGAGATCGTGCCGGACCTCGCGCCGGAAACGCTGCTCGATGTCGGCGCAGGTCCGGGCACCGCAAGCTGGGCCGCCGCGGAGGGGTTTCCCTCGCTGCAGGACTTCACCCTGCTCGACGCCAACGCCACCCTGAGCCGGCTTGCGCTCGAACTCGCGCATGACAGCACGCGTCTGGCGGAATGCCGCTATTTGCCCGGCGATGCCGGCAGCAACCTCACCGAGGTCTCGCAAGCCGATCTCGTCGTCGCGAGCTACATCATCGGCGAACTCGGTGAAGCCGATCAGCGCAAACTCGCTGAGGCGATGTGGGCGAAAGCGCGCCATGCGCTTGTCGTGATCGAGCCCGGCACGCCGGCCGGCTACGCCCGCATCCTCGCGCTGCGCCAGCAGCTGATCGCGCTGGGTGCCTTTGTCGCCGCGCCCTGCCCACACGAAAAGCCCTGCCCGCTCGCTGCGCCCGACTGGTGCCATTTCAGCCAGCGCCTGCCGCGCTCCCAGGCGCACCGCCAGATCAAGGGCGCCGAGGTACCGTTCGAGGACGAGCGCTTCATCTACGTCGCCATGACCCGCACACCGCCCGCAACGCGCGCCGCCCGCGTGCTGGCACCGCCGGATGTCGGCAAGGCCGAGATCACGGCGAAGCTCTGCACCGGGGACGATGTCGAACTCGCCAAGATTCCACGACGCGACAGGGCTGCCTATGCAAGCGCCCGGCGCTGGCGCTGGGGCGATGCCGTCATTGCCGAAAGTTAACCTCGATCGGCGCTTTTGCCTTGAACTCGGATGGTTCCAGATCCGACCAAATCCTACCTCCCCTCCGCGCCGGGGCTCTCGCCCTGCGCCATTTTGGTCTAGGCTGCGCCCGCCTTAAATCCCCTTCAGGAGTCCTCCATGTCGACCGGCTGGATCGTTCTCGGCGTCATCGTCGTTCTCGTGTTCTTGGCCTTCAGCGCCTACAACCGCCTGGTGGCGCTGGGCCAGCGCGTGGGCCAGGCCTTTGCCGATATCGACGTGCAGCTCAAGCAGCGCCATGACCTCGTCCCGAACCTGGTCGAGACGGTGAAGGGCTACGCCTCGCATGAGCGCGGCACGCTCGACGACGTCATCAAGGCGCGCAATTCGGCGATGTCCGCGCAGGGCCCGGCGCAGGTGTCCGCCGCAGAAAACCAGCTCTCCGGTGCGCTCGGCCGGCTGATCGCGCTGTCGGAGGCCTATCCCGACCTCAAGGCCAACGCCAACTTCCAGCAGCTCGCCAGCGAGCTCTCCGACCTCGAGAACAAGATCGCGGCGAGCCGCCGCTTCTTCAACAGCGCGGTCCAGGAATACAACACCGGCATCCAGCAGATGCCCGCCGCCCTGTTCGCCGGCATGTTCGGCTTCACCAAGAAGGACTTCTTCGATCTCGGCGCCAGCCGCACCGAGGTCGAGGCCGCGCCTCAGGTGAAGTTCTGATTGCTGCGTGAGCGACCTCTCACACTTCGTCATTCCGGGGCGCGTCGAAGACGCGAACCCGGAATCTCGACCGAGACACTAAGCTCTGGATTCCGGGTTCAGGCCTGCGGCCTGCCCCGGAATGACGGGAGCTAACGGAAGCAGCCATGGCCGCGTATGGTCTCTACACGCACATCGCCTCGAACAAGTTTCGTTCGATGCTGCTGCTCGCCGGCCTGTTCGCGCTGGTCTATGTGCTGGTCTATGCCGGTGCGCTGGTCGCCGAAGTCGTCATCAACAGCAATGAAACCGTCGCCTATTATCTGAACCGCGCCTTCTACGACCTGCTCAAGGCCGCGCCCTTCGCGACGATCGCAGCGGCCGTCTGGGTCGTGATCGCCTATTTCTTCCACCAGTCGATGATCGACGCGGTGACCGGCGGCCACGACGTCACCCGGAAGGAGGAGCCGCGGCTCTACAATCTGCTTGAAAATCTCTGCATCTCGCGCGGCATCACCATGCCGAAGCTGAAGATCATGGAGAGCCCGGCGCTGAACGCGTTCGCGACCGGCCTCAATCCGCGGCAATATTCGATCACCGTCACCACCGGCCTCCTCAACGCGCTGAACGACAAGGAGATCGAGGCGGTGCTGGGCCACGAGCTGACCCACATCAAGAACGGCGACGTGCAGCTCATGGTGGTCGCCGTCATCATCGCCGGCGTGGTCGGCTTCTTCGGCGAACTGTTCTTCCGCCTGTTCACGAATTTGAGCTGGAGCTCCGGCGGCTCGTGGTCGTCAGGCTCCTCCTCGTCGTCGCGCTCGTCCTCGTCATCGAGCGACAGCAAGAGCTCCGGCGGCGGCGCCGTGATCGTCATCATCATCGCGGTCGTGCTGATCGTGGTGGCCTGGCTGATGTCGCAGGTGGTGAAGCTGGCGCTGTCGCGCTCGCGCGAATATCTCGCGGATGCCGGCTCGGTCGAGCTGACGAAGGACCCCGATGCCATGATCTCGGCGCTGCGCAAGATCGAGAATCGCGGCGAGCTGCCGGGCGCGACCTCGGCCGTGATGGAGCTCTGCGTCGACAATCCGCGCGAGGGCTTTGCCGATCTGTTCGCGACCCATCCGTCGGTGCAGTCCCGGGTCGACGCGCTGGTCAAGTTCGCCGGCGGCCACGATCCTGGTCCGCTGCCGGACCCGACTGACGAGACGGAACAGCCCGAGGCGCAGGCCGCCCCGCAGAACGCCCCGCCACCGCTGTCGCAGGGACCATGGAGCGATGGAGGCAGCGCGGCCAATCCGCCGCCCACGCCCGGCCCCTCCGGAACCGCGGCCGGCAACCCGATCGGGAATCCCATGGGTCCGTGGGGCCGCCACTGAGCGCGCCCCGGTCAGTTTCACGGCAATCTGGAAAAACCTCAGGAATTGCCGCAAGCGGGGCCTGCGGATTGAATTCTCCCTTGTTTCTGCCATGTTCGCGCCCAACAGCAGACTTGGGACATCGATTTGGGGCCCGGCCGATTGCGACCTCGCGATCGGGGGCGCGCGTTAGGGGACAGCAATGGCAAAGCCGGCAGTGGTTGTGGTGGGCGCGGACAAGGGCGGGGTCGGCAAGACCACGGTATCGCGCACCTTGCTCGATTATTTTTCCGCCAACAACGTGCCGACGCGCGCCTTCGACACGGAATCCCCGCGCGGAACGCTGAAGCGCTTCCATCCTGACATCACCGAGATCGTCGACATGACGACGACGTCCGATCAGATGAAGATCTTCGATACGCTCAACGCGACCAGCCCGTCGGTCACCGTGATCGACGTCCGCGCCGGCCTGCTCTCGCCGGCGCTCGCCTCGCTGCGCGACATCGGTTTCCTCGACGCCGCCAAGGCCGGGCAGATCACCTTCGCGGTGTTCCACATCCTGGGACCCTCGATCGCCTCGCTCGACGAAATCGCCGAGACCGCGAATTTCATGACCGGCGCAAAATATTTCCTGGTGAAGAACTTCATCAACGACACCCAGTTCTTCCAGTGGGACCAGGCGACCTACAACTCCTACTTCCACCGCATCAAGGACGCCACCGAGCTGACCATCCCCAAGCTCAACGAAATGGCCTATGAGCAGGTCGAGGTCTCCTCCGTCCCGTTCCTGAAATTCGTCGCCAACAAGGGCATGAGCGACGAGGCGGCCAACTACTCCTTCGTGCTGCGCGGCTATGTCCGGCACTGGCTGGCCAATGTCTGGAGCGAGTTCGACCGCATCCGCCTGACCGACATCGTCGGTTCGAAACCCGGCGCCCGCAGCAGCGAAAAATAGTTGCAGAGTCCGGGCTGATACGGCTGGATTGGGCGGTGAGTTCGCTCAGATAATAGTTCGTGATGCCCGCGACACCCGTCTACATCATCTGCTCGCCCCGCCCGCAGGTCGGCAAGACGCTGCTGGCGCGGCTATTGAGCGAGTTCCTGCTGCTCAAGAACGGCAACGTCGCGGCCTTCGACGTCAACCTGAAGGAGCCGTCGCTGCTCGACTATTTGCCGAAGATCACGGAGACCGCCGACGTGATCGACACCTACGGCAAGATGCAACTGATGGACCGCGTCATCGTCGATGACGGTCTTGCCAAGGTCATCGACCTCGGCTTCCACGCCTTCGACGAGTTCTTCAAGATGGCCGACGAGATCGGCCTGTTGAAGGAGGCGGCCCGCCGCCATGTCGCACCCCAGATCCTGTTCGTCGCCGACACCGACCGCGTCTCGGCCCGCGCCCATGAGATGCTGCGCGAGCAGATCCCGCGGATGAACCTCATCACGGTGGACAATGAGCACGTCGTGCGCGGCGAGTTGCCGGCCGCAATGGCAACCGGCCGGCTGTTCCGCCTGCCGGCGCTGCCCGGCTTCCTGAAGACCTATATCGACCGGCTGAACTTCTCCTTCACCGGCTATCTGCGCCAGGAGAAGGACGCCTCGACCGAGCTGCACCAGTGGACCCGGCGCAATTACCTCGCCTTTCGCGAGCTCGAGCTCAGCCTGATCCTGCAGCGGTCCTAGGGCAATTATTTTACCCGGATAATATTGACTGCGGAGCGGACCCCGCTTATTGAAGGCGCGCGCCTCAACAAGGACCTATCCCGTGAGCATCGACCGGAAAGCAGCCATCGCCGCCTACAAGGAGCGGAAGACCATTGCAGGCATCTTCGTCGTCCGCTGTACGGCGTCGGGCGAAGCCTGGGTCGGCCAGGCGCCCAACCTCGAGACCATCCAGAACCGCATCTGGTTCTCGCTCCGCCAGGGCAATCATATGTGCCGCAGCCTTCAGGCTGCGTGGAACGCGCATGGCGAGGCAGGCCTGACGTTTGGCGAATGCGAGCGTCTGGAGGACGAGGAGACTGCCTATGTCAGGAACGCGCTCCTGAAGGAGCGCATGCTGCACTGGCAGGCGGAGCTGAAGGCCGAGGCGATTTAACGCGCTCAGTGCCCCTCGAACGTCATCAGCGTGCGCACCGGGACGTCCATGGCGCGCAGCTTCGCGGCGCCGCCGAGCTCGGGCAGGTCGATGATGAAGCAGGCGGCGACGACATTGGCGCCGATCTGGCGCAGCAGCTTCACCGCGCCCTCCGCGGTACCGCCGGTGGCGATGAGGTCGTCGACCAGGATGACGCGTTCGCCGGGCTGGATCGCATCGACATGCATCTCCATCTCGTCGATGCCGTATTCGAGGGAGTAAGCGATGCGCACGGTGGTGTGCGGCAGCTTGCCTTTCTTGCGGATCGGCACGAAGCCGGCGGAGAGCTGGTGCGCCACCGCGCCGCCGATGATGAAGCCGCGCGCTTCCATGCCGGCGACCTTGTCGATCTTGTTGCCGGCCCAGGGGTTGACGAGCTCGTCCACCGCGCGGCGGAACGCGCGCGCATCCGCGAGCAAGGTCGTGATGTCGCGGAACATGATCCCCGGCTTGGGATAGTCGGGGATGGTGCGGACGCTCGCCTTCAGGTCGTGGTCAAAGGTCATTGGTGCCTCTCAATCAACACGCGCATCCAGCCGGAACGCGTTCTCGACAATACGCAAGCCCACCTCGCCACCGAGTGACATCAGCGATTCCGGGTGGAATTGCACGCCGGCGACCGGCAGGGTCTTGTGCTCCAGCGCCATGGCGACGCCGTCCTCGGTGCTGGCGGTCACGTTCAGCACCTCCGGCATGCTGTCGCGCTCGACATAGAGCGAGTGATAGCGGCCGATGACGATCTCGTTCGGCAGGTTGCGCATCAGCCGCCCGCCGCGCACCTGCACCCGCGAGGGCCGGCCGTGGGCGGGATGCGTGAGCTGGCCGAGCTCGCCGCCAAAATATTCGCCGATCGCCTGCACGCCGAGGCAGACGCCGAACACCGGCAGCTTGTTCTCCAGCGCCGCGTCGATCGTCTTCTTGATCCCGAAATCTTCGGGCCTGCCCGGGCCGGGCGACAGCACCAGCAAATCCCACCTCTTCTGCTTGAGCATGTCGAGCGCATGCACATAGCGGACCACGGTGACGCTGGCGCCGACCTGGCGGAAATAGTCGGCGAGCATGTGCACGAAGCTGTCGTCGTGGTCGATCAGCAGCACCCGCTTGCCGCTTCCGGTCGCATCGGGCGCGAAGGTCGACAGCGGTTTCGGCGGATCGCCGCGCAGGGCCTGGAACAGCGCCGCGGCCTTGACCTGGCATTCGCGGTCCTCGGCGGCGGGATCGGAATCGAACAGGCAGGTGGCGCCGACGCGCACCTCGGCGAGGCCATCCTTCATGCGGATTGTGCGGATGGTGAGACCGGTGTTGATGCTGCCGTCGAAATTCACCGCGCCGATCGCGCCGGCGTACCAGCGCCGCGGCGACCGCTCGTGATCCTCGACGAACTGCATCGCCCACAGCTTTGGCGCACCGGTCACGGTGACCGCCCAGGCGTGGGTGAGGAAGGCATCGAGCGCGTCGAAGCCGGGACGCAGCATGCCCTCGACGTGGTCGACCGTATGGAACAGTTTTGAGTAGGTCTCGATCTGCCGCCTGGCCAGCACCTTGATGGTGCCGGGGACGCAGACGCGCGCCTTGTCGTTGCGGTCGACGTCGGTGCACATGTTGAGCTCGAACTCGTCCTTCTCCGAGTTCAGGAGCTGGCGGATCTGCTCGGCATCGCCGATCGCATCGGTTCCGCGCGCGATCGTGCCCGAGATCGGGCAGGTCTCGACGCGGCGGCCGTCCGAGCGCACGAACATCTCGGGCGAGGCCGAGACGAGAAACTCGCCCTCGCCGAGATTCATCAGCGCGCCGTAGGGCGATGGGTTGATGACGCAGAGCCGCTGGAAGACTTCGGCCGGCGAGCGGTCGCAGGGCTCGGCGAACAGCTGACCCGGCACGGCTTCAAAGAGATCACCGCGGGCAAAGGCTGCGCGCGCCGTCTCGACGGTGGCCTGGTATTCGCCGGGCGCGTGATCGGCAAAGCCCTGGCGCGGTGTCTTCAGGTACGGGCTGTCGGCGGTCTCGCGCGGCAGGCCCTCGGTGGACTTGCCCTTCCACGTGAAGTCGTAGCTGAGCACGACGCCGCGGCCGGTGGCGCGGTCATAGGCCAGCAGGCGATCAGGCACGTAGAGCACGATGTCGCGCTGATCCTGCTCGCGCGCGCGCTTCTGCACGAGGTCCTCGATCTGGAACACGAGGTCGTAGGCGAAGGCGCCGAACAGGCCGAGCAGCCCGTCATCGTTGGCCGAGAAGGCGGCGACGAGGTCGCGCACCAGCGACATCACGCTGGCGCGCCGGGTGCGCTGGTCTTCCTCGACCGGCGCATCGCCGCGAATGATGTGGCCGGCGAGGCGCGAAGCGGTTGTCTCGGAGATCACCACGCAGGGTTCGCGCAGGACGTCGGCAAGGAAGGCGATCAGCACCTGGCCGCGCTCGTTGAGCGCTTCCAGCTTAAAATTGACGCCTGAGGTTTCGAGCTTGAGCGGCGGATCGGAGAAGCCGAGGTCGAAGCTCTCGTAGCGGCCGGGCACGGTCGTGCCCGACGACAGCACCACGCCGCGGCGGCGGTCGAGCAGGCTGACGAGATCGTCGAGCCGGTTGGCGCCGCCGGTAAACTGCTCCGCCACGCGCGTGATCGCGAGACCCGCGCGGGTCACGTAATCGCTTCTGGCCGGGAGGGCAAAAACTGTCCTGTTCATGTGGTCCTCTTACGAGACTTGCCGAGGGAACGCCACACAGGACAAACGATCAGGCCGCCGCACTGCGTGGGCGACCTTCGACGATTTTGGGAAAAGAAATCGCACCGGCCACCTCTTAGGAGGTGCGCCACCAAAGACGGGCTGGGCGGACGGCGGTGCTCATGGGCGGATACTCACCATGGCGCGGGGGCGGCGTCAAGGGTGGGCGGGCCCAGGCAATCAGCGTCAATCTCCGCCGTCGTCCCGGCGAAGGCCGGGACCCATAGCCACGAAACTATGTTTGGCGAAGACTCGGAGTGACAGCTTGCGCCAACTAGAAAACCCTGGGGTTATGGGTCCCGGCCTTCGCCGGGACGACATCGGTTATGCTGCGCTGTTGTTGCCTAGATGATTGGCAAAGAACTTGATCGCCCTGCCCCAGGCGAGCTCGGCGGCTTCGCGGTCGTGCACGGCCTGGCGCTGCTCGTTGACGAAGGCGTGCTCGGCGTCATAGCGGAACAGCTCGAGCGACTTGCCGGCGGCCTTCATGGCCTTCTCGAAGCCGCTGACCAGCTCCGGCGTGCACCAATCGTCCTTGTTGGCGAAATGGGCCTGGAGCGGGATCTTGACGTCGGCGGGCTTGGCCGCCTGCTCCGGCGGGATGCCGTAGAACACGACGCCGGCGGCGAGCTCCGGCACGTGCACCGCGCCGATGATGGTGACGGCACCGCCGAGGCAGAAGCCGGTCAGCCCGACCTTGGCGCCGTTGCGCGACAGGTATTGCGTGGCGCCGCGCACCGTCTGCGTGGTCGCGTCCATGAAGTCGAGCGAGTTCATCTCTTTGCCGGCCGCATCCGTGTCGTGATACGGCACCACCTTGCCCTTGTAGAGATCGGGCGCGAGCGCATCGAAGCCGGCGAGCGCGAAGCGGTCGCACAGGCCCTTGATCTGGTCCGACAGGCCCCACCATTCCTGGATCACGACCACGCCCGGCGCGTTGCCGCGCGCGGCGTTGGCGAGATAGCCGGAGGCGTCCTTTCCGTCCGGGCGCTTGAAGGTGATGGTGGTTCCCATGGTGTCCTCCGATGAGTTTCTGGGGGAGCGGTTGGCGGTATTTTGGCCGCTGGGGGCGCGCGGCGCAATCCACACTCTTGTCATTCCGGGGCGCGCGATAGCGCGAGCCCGGTATCGATCTGGCCGCAGCGTTGGTGGATGAATGGATTCCGGGCTCGATGCCGGCGCATCGCCCCGGAATGACGGCAACAAAAAAGCCCCCTTGCGGGGGCCTTTTCAATCTCGCCTCGCGCCGCTCAGTGGGAGTCGGCCCAGACCTTCTTCTTGGTGAAGTACATCAGGCCCGCGAAGATGATCAGGAAGACGAACACCTGGAAGCCGAGGCGCTTGCGCGCTTCCATGTGCGGCTCGGCGGTCCACATCAGGAACGTGGTGACGTCCTTGGCATATTGCGCGACCGTGGCCGGCGAGCCGTCGTCATAGGTCACCTGGCCGTCGCTGAGCGGCTTCGGCATCTTGATGGCGTGGCCCGGGAAGAACTTGTTGTAGTAGGAGCCCTCCGGAATGGTCACACCCTCCGGCACCTTCTCCTCAAAACCCTGGAGCACCGCCGAGACGTAGTCAGGGCCCTGCTCCTGATACTGGGTGAAGAAGTCGAAGATGAACCAGGGGAAGCCGCGGCCGTAGGAGCGCGCCTTGGTGATCAGCGACAGGTCGGGCGGCGCCGCACCGCCGTTCGCCGCACGGGCTGCCTGCTCGTTCGGGAATGGCGAGGGGAAGTAGTCGGCCGGCCGGCCCGGGCGCTCGAACATATCGCCGGCATCGTTCGGACCGTCCTTGATCTTGTAATCCGACGCGAACGCCGCCACCTGCGCCACCGAATAGCTGGGGCCACCGGCTTCCGCGAGGTTGCGGAAGGCGATGTAGGACAGGCCGTGGCAGCTGGCGCAGACCTCCTTGTAGACCTTGAGGCCGCGCTGGAGCGCGCCGCGGTCGAACTTGCCGAAGGGACCGGCGAACGACCATTTGTTGCCCGGCGGCTTGTCGCTGCCTTCGTTGGCGCGCGCGTCCTGCAGGCTGCCGAGGAACAGCGTGCCGGCGGCAACGAGCACGATGGCGACGGAGGCCACCGCCTTGCTACCCTTGGCGAGGATCGACTCCGAGATCGAGTTCGGCACCGGCCGCGGCGTCTCGATGCGCGAGAGCAGCGGCAGCACGATCAGGAAGTAGGCGAAATAGCAGACCGTCAGGACCCGGCCGGCGATCACGTAGATGCCTTCCGGCGGCTGCGCACCGAGATAGCCGAGCAGGATGCAGACCGCGACGAAGATCCAGAAGAACTGCTTGGCCAGCGGGCGGTACTTCGACGACCTGGTCTTGGCCGCATCGAGCCACGGCAGGAAGCACAGGATGATGATCGCCGAGAACATCCCGATCACGCCCGCAAGCTTGTTCGGGATCGAGCGCAGGATCGCGTAGAACGGCAGGTAATACCATTCCGGCACGATGTGCGGCGGCGTCACGCCCGGATTCGCCGGGATGTAGTTGTCGGCGTCGCCGAGATAGTTCGGCATGTAGAAGATGAACCAGGCGTAGAGCAGCAGGAAGCACGAGACGCCGAACATGTCCTTGATGGTGGCATGCGGCGTGAACGGAACCGTGTCCTTTTCCGTCCTCGGCTCGACGCCGTCGGGATTGTTCTGGCCGGCGACATGCAGCGCCCAGACGTGGAGCACGACGACGCCCGCGATCAGGAACGGCAGCAAATAGTGCAGCGAGAAGAAGCGGTTCAGCGTCGGGTTGCCGACCGAATAGCCGCCCCACAGCAGCGTCACGATGCTCTCGCCGACATAGGGAATGGCGGAGAACAGGTTGGTGATGACGGTGGCGCCCCAGAAGCTCATCTGGCCCCACGGCAGCACGTAGCCCATGAAGCCGGTCGCCATCATCAGGAGGTAGATGATGACGCCGAGGATCCACAGCACCTCGCGCGGCTCCTTGTAGGAGCCGTAATAGAGGCCGCGCAGCATGTGGACGTAGACCGCGAAGAAGAACATCGACGCGCCGCAGGCATGCATGTTGCGCAGCAGCCAGCCGTAATTGACGTCACGGACGAGCAGCTCGACCGACTTGAAGGCGAGATCGGCATGCGGCGTGTAGTGCATCGCCAGGATCACGCCGGTCAGGATCTGCATCCCCAGCATGAAGGAGAGGATGGCGCCGAAGGTCCACCAGTAGTTCAGGTTGCGCGGGGTGGGATAGGCGACGAAGGAGGAGTGCATGAGGCCGAGGATCGGCAGGCGCCGCTCGATCCATTGCAGGGCCGGATTGCTCGGCTGGTAGTCGGATGGTCCGCTCATGATGCGATCCTGAGGAAATAATACGACGAGACGGCGCGAAGCTTCGGACGAGGGTCCGAAGCTCAGCCGATCTGGATTTTGGTGTCGGAAACGAACTGGTACGGCGGCACCGGCAGGTTCGCGGGCGCGGGCCCCTGACGGATGCGGCCGGACGAATCGTACTGCGAACCATGGCAGGGGCAGAAGAACCCGTCGTAATTGCCCTCATGAGCGATCGGGATGCAGCCGAGATGGGTGCAGATGCCGATCACGACCAGCCACTGCTCATGGCCGGACTTGACCCGGGCCTCGTCGGACTGCGGATCGGGCAGGCTCGCCACGTTGACGGCGCGCGCCTCGTCGATCTGCTTCTTGGTGCGGTGGCTGATGTAGATCGGCTTGCCGCGCCAGAATACCTTGATGTCCTGCCCCTCGGCGACCGGGCTGAGATCGACCTCGATCGGCGCACCGGCCGCGATGGTCGAGGCATCAGGATTCATTTGGGAGATGAAGGGCCAGAGCGCGGCTGCGCCCCCTACTGCTGCAGCTGCCCCCGTTGCAACGAATAAGAAATCACGGCGTGTCGGATGGTCCGCCGAAGACGCTGTCGTCACGATTCCAACCCTTTCTTCTTATGCTACCGGTGGAACCGCTCCAGGGGCCCCCAAGGTCCCCAGAACTGGCTGCCGGCGCCCGCGGCCCCCCGCGGCGGCAGAACTTCGCTTGTCCCCGCCAAAACAAGCGAAAACAGCAGTCCAGAATCGTTCTATTGGCACCCTTGCCGGGCGAGCGCAAGCCCGCTAACGGCGGGGAAGCGTGCAATGCACGAATTCCCGCGCCAGCGATGTTTTATTGAGACATTTCCGGCCCACAACCAACCCGACGCCGCCCATGCAGATAGCGCTTTTCCAACCCGACATCCCCCAGAACACCGGCACGATTCTCAGGCTCTGCGCCTGCCTCGGGCTGGACGCCCACATCATCGAACCGGCAGGGTTCCCCGTCTCCGACCGGCATTTCCGCCGGGCGGGAATGGATTACCTCGACCATGTCAGCATCGTCAGGCACGTCTCCTGGCCGCAGTTCGAGGAGTGGCGCGCGGCACAGGGCTGCCGGCTGCTGCTGTTCACCACCAGGGCCGCCACCGACTACCGCGATTTCCGTTACCAGACGTCGGACATCCTGCTATTCGGGCGCGAGAGCGCCGGCGTCACCGACGCGGTGGTCGAGGCCGCGGATGCGCGGCTGGTGATTCCGATCGCCCCGGGACTGCGGTCGCTCAATGTCGCCATGACCGCGGCGATGGCCGCAGGCGAGGCGCTGCGGCAGATCCGGAACCCGCAAGGTTGATATGTTGAGGAGAGACCATTGAGTTACGCGGTCAAGGAAATCTTCCTGACCCTGCAAGGCGAAGGCGCCCATGCCGGGCGCGCGTCCGTGTTCTGCCGTTTCGCCGGCTGCAATCTCTGGAGCGGCCGCGAGGCCGATCGGCAGTCAGCGACCTGCAAATTCTGCGACACCGATTTCGTCGGCACCGACGGCACGCTGGGCGGCCGCTACGCCTCGGCTGCGGAGCTCGCCGACACCATCGCGGCGCAATGGACGGCAACGGCCGCCAACCGCTACGTGGTGCTCACCGGCGGCGAGCCGCTGCTCCAGGTCGACGACGCGCTGATCGATGCGCTCCATGCGAGAGGCTTCGAGATCGGCGTCGAGACCAACGGCACGATCGCCGCACCTGATGGCCTCGACTGGATCTGCGTCAGCCCCAAGGGCGGCAGCGAGCTCGTGCTGTGCCGTGGCCACGAGCTGAAGCTGGTCTATCCGCAGGCCCTCGCCGCGCCGGAGGCCTTCGAGGGCCTCGCTTTCGAGCGCTTCTCGCTGCAGCCGATGGACGGGCCCGAGGTCGCCGAAAACACCGCGCGCGCGATCGACTACTGCCTGCGCCATCCGCAATGGCGGCTCAGCGTGCAGACGCATAAATCGCTCGGCATCAGATAGGATTGGTTTTCGAACAGATGTGGGAATTGACGAAATCGTTCCGCTTCGAGGCGGCGCATTCACTGTCGGGAACGACGTTCGGCGCGGCGAGCGAAGAGATCCACGGCCACTCCTTCCGCGCCGAGGTGACGGTGCGCGGCACGCCGGACCCTGCGACCGGCATGGTGGTCGATCTCGGCCTCCTCCAGCGCGCCATCGAGGACGTCAGGTTGACGCTGGACCACAAGTTCCTCAACAAGATCGAAGCGCTGGGCAAGCCGACGCTGGAAAACCTGTCGCGCTTCGTCTGGGAGCGGCTAGCGCATATCGGCAAGCTCACCCGCGTCAGCATCCATCGCGACAGTTGCAACGAGAGCTGCACCTATTACGGTCCGCAGGGCTGACGGAATGGCATCGACAATGGACCCCAACCTGATCGAAGACCGCAAGACGCGCGCCCGCGCCTGGTTCGAAGCTTTGCGCGACGACATCTGCGCAAGCTTCGAGCGGCTGGAGGACGACGCGCCGCAAAGCCTCTATCCGGGCAAGGCCGGCCGCTTCGACCGCACGCCCTGGCAGCGCACCGACCATAGCGGCGCGGCCGGCGGCGGCGGCGTGATGTCGATGATGTCGGGCCGCCTGTTCGAGAAGGTCGGCGTACACTGCTCGACGGTGCACGGCGAATTCGCCCCCGAATTTCGCGCGCAGATTCCCGGCGCGGCGGACGATCCGCGGTTCTGGGCCTCCGGCATCTCGCTGATCGCGCACTTACGCAATCCGCACGTGCCTGCCGTGCACATGAACACGCGCTTCGTCGTCACCACAAAAGCCTGGTTCGGTGGCGGCGCTGATCTGACGCCGGTGCTGGACCGCCGGCGCACGCAGGACGACGCTGACAGCATCGCCTTCCACGCGGCGATGAAAGAGGCCTGTGCGCAGCCGAACGGCGTTGCCGATTACGACAAGTACAAGACATGGTGCGACGAGTATTTCTACCTGCCGCACCGGAAGGAGGCGCGCGGCATCGGCGGCATCTTCTACGACTGGCACGACAGCGGCGACTGGGATGCCGACCTCGCCTTCACCCAGGACGTCGGCCGTGCCTTCCTGAAGATCTATCCCGACATCGTGCGGCGCAATTTCGCGAGCGCCTGGACCGCAGCGGACCGCGAGGAGCAACTGATCCGGCGCGGCCGCTATGTCGAGTTCAACCTGCTCTACGACCGCGGCACCATCTTCGGGCTCAAGACCGGCGGCAATGTGGATTCGATCCTGTCGTCGCTGCCGCCGGAGGTGAAATGGCCATGACTGCGATGAAGCCCGCTGCGAGGCCGCTGCCCCGCGCCATGCTGATCGACATGGACGACACCATCCTGTCGGCCTATGGCCGGCCCGAGATCGCCTGGAATACGATCGCGAACGAGTTCGCCGAGGAGCTTGCGCCGCTGCCGCCGCAACAGGTCGCAACCGCAGTGCTGGCTTTCGCGCGAAACTTCTGGGCCAATGCGGAAGCCGCCTGGCGGATGAAGCTCGCCGAGGCGCGGCATCTGACGGTGAAGGGCGGGTTCGCGGCGCTCGCGGCCGCCGGCCACCGCGCACTATCCGACGACCTCGCCATTCGCCTCGCCGATCGCTTCACCGCCTATCGCGAGGAGGAGATGTTCGTTTTTCCGGGCGCGCATGAGGCGATCGACAAGTTGAAGGCGCTCGGCATCAAGCTCGCGCTGGTGACCAACGGCGCCGCCGACACCCAGCGCGCCAAGGTCGAGCGCTTCGAGCTCGCGCACCGCTTCCACCACATCCAGATCGAGGGCGAGCACGGTTTCGGCAAGCCCGAGGAGCGTGCCTATCTGCACGCGATGGAGGCGCTGGGCGTCACCGCCGAGGACACCTGGATGATCGGCGACAACCTCGAATGGGAAGTCGTGACGCCGCAGCGCCTCGGCATCTATTCGATCTGGATCGACGTGCATGGCGACGGCCTGCCCGAAGGCTCAACCGTCAAGCCCGACCGCATCATCCGCTCGCTGACCGAACTGGTGCCTGACCGGTCGTAACCATCGGCGCGAAACAAAAACTCGAAAAACAACCCCATGCACAGTAGCCGGCTGCTGCAAAATCAAATGCTTGCGGATTTTACGAAATCGTTTGACCCGTCGGGCAAAACAGGCGCATGATGCCATCATCGCGGCGCATGGGACGGACAAGCCCCTGCGCAACCCATCGCGCAGGCGCCCTCGCCTCCGTCATGGTCCCGCTTCCGGCCTGAAGCTCCGTCGTCGGCGTTTCAGCGGCCTGGCCGCGGATGCGCGCTGCCGCAGCACATCCACTGATCCCGCAGCCCGTGATCGGCGTGTCATGCCGGCTTGCTAGCCTCTCAAGTCAATCAACCCCGAAAGGACCATCCATGGAACTGAAAGCCGGCGATATCGTCATGCTGAAATCCGGCGGCCAGCCGCTGACCGTCGCAGAAGTGAAGGGCGACGACGTGATCTGTCTCTGGATGGGCGTCGAAGGCGACCTGTTTCGCGAGACGCTGCCGCTCGCCGTGCTCGAACACCTGGAAGAGGTGAACGAGGATGAGGAAGAGGAAGACGAGGACGACGAAGACGAGGAGTAGGCACGGCTAAGGCCGCGTCCTGATCAGATCGGAGCGCTTCGCTCCGGCGCGCGTGATGTCCGCTTTTCCGCCAATAATGGCGCAAGGGCGGACATCGCTGCATGGCGCAGAAGCGCCAACAGCCGACATTCAAACAGACCGCGCTCCGGGCCGAACAACGACAACGGGCTCGTGGTCGTGCGAGCAGCCACGAAACGTTAAGGCATGAGCGACGCCGTATAGGCGACTAGCGCGATCATGTCGTCGATGCCTAGGTTTTCAACGACCGGTTTCATGAGGTCGCTATTGGAGCCCTTCCGCGCGCCCGACTTGAAGTCGTAAAGCTGACGGAACATGTACGTGGGCGAACGGGCCGCAATCCCCGGCGCCACGGCAGTCCCTTTGAGGTCGGCACCATGACAAGCGGCGCACTGGACGCGGAGGTCGCCGCTCGCTGCCAACGCCCGCCCTTTCTCAATGCTGCCAACCGGGACATAGGCGATGAAACGAGCGCGCGAGTCCCGGCTGAGAAAGTGTTCAACGTTTTCCGGAATCTCGATGATGCGCTGGCCGATGGGCTCTTTCTCGCCGCCGTCCATCGCCGCCAGGAACAAGTCCCTGACATGTGTCTTCGGAACGGCGTCGGTTTCCACGACCGCAATGTTCGATCTCGGTTTGATTGACGCAAAATAGTTCGCAGCCTCCTTGAGCTCCTGGTCGGTGATGTCCCTGGACGTCTTGATCATCAGGTCGGTGGCGACGCGGGGCACCGAATTCGTACGCAGGCCCGTCTTGAACTCCACCGTTTGCCGAATGATGTATTCCGCGGAGAAGCCAAACAGGCTGGCATTCTCAGGGCCGCCCGGTCCGTCTGCCCGGTGGCAGACGCCGCACGCGAACACGTCAGGCTTTCTCCCCTTTGCGACGATCTCTGGCAAAGCCGGATGGTCTTCGGGATGCCAGTCGGGAGCGGCGAACAGATCGCGCAGCTGCGTGAGTGTAAAACCGGCGACGCTGTCAGGGACTCGCCGGATCGTACCGTCGTCGCGGGCGCGTTGAAAATTCGGCGGGTTTACCGGATAGGCCCATGGCGGTGGGCCGTCCTGGCTCTGTGCAGGCGCCCCCGCTGAAGCAAGCGACGTCAGCGAAAGGGCGAAAAGCGCTGAAGACATCCTCATGGCCAAGACCTCCATGCGCATCGGCGGACCTAGACCTTCGAAGCCGAAAGCGTGAAGACCGGCCGCTCGCGAGGCAATGCCGCAGAAATCTGCGGCCAGGCGTTCCTCCATCAGGCGTTCCAGGAAACATTCAAGGGCCGAGACAAGCCGGCGTCAATCAGGGATTTGGGTGCCTGGTCCGGTTTGGGTCATCGGCACTTTCGAATCCCACATTCGGCGCATGATCATTAGACGCGGGTTGAGTGCACTGTCACCGTAATCACCTTCGATCACGAGATCGTCGCGCGCATCGTCGAACTCGGCCTGGTCGAGAGCGGGCCGCTTCAGTCGGGAGAGATCGAGTACCGCATCACCGAGGCGGGTCGGGCGGCGCTTCGCTGAACCGACGGAGCTCCGACGCTTGCGGCGGCGCGGGATCCCCGCTCCGCGCGCGCGATTGGCCAACAGCAGAAGTTCCTTGCTACGTTTGATGGAGAGCCCCGCTCGTGCTATTGGAATGCACCACCTCTTCGCTTCCATTCAGTCCGGGCGGAACATCTATGGCGCGCGTTGCTCGAGTCGATTTGCCGCAACGTTCGGTGCTTAAGCCGCTCTACGCCAAGGCGGGCTTCGCTGACGCATTCGCGATCGATCTGCCGAGCAATGCGACGGGCGACGCCGAGCGCCTCGCCGCCCATATGCTTATGGGTCAGGCGCGGTGGGTTGGCTGGCTAATAGCTCTAAGGGACACTTTGGTTGCGGGGTTTGGTCTTAAGACATCGTCTGAGTTGCGCGATGACGTTGCGACCGACAGGATCGATTTCTTTCGGGTCTACGATCGGCGTCGTCATGAGATTATCCTTGGCGAGGACGATCGCCATCTCGACTTCCGTTTGTCCGTTTTGGTTGAAGAGTCCGCTTTGTGCCGCCGACTTGTCGCCACAACGGTCGTGACCTTCAATCATTTGGGAGGACGGGCCTATATCGCGGGAATTGCGCCTTTCCATCGCCTGATCGTAAAGTCGTCTTTGCGTCGAGCCGAGCGATCAGGCTGGCCACTTGAGCCGTGAGGTCGCGCGCCGCCGGCTGGACCAAATTCGGTACCTGCTGGGTCGCGTTTGGCGCCACGAGAGGCGCACGGTACCTTCCAGCCCAAGCATCTACGTAAGGAAACGCTGGCTTTGCGAATTACGGTGACCGTGCACTTAACTAGACGCGATTGAGCCGGGTTGAATGAACTGTCACCATGATCACGGAAGTTGGATCATTCGATCACCTCGTCTGCAAACGCCAACAGCGCAGCAGGGATTTCGAGGCCCAGCGACTTCGCCACCTTGAGGTTGATGACGAACTCGAACCTGGTGGGTTGCCAGATGGGCAAATCGCCCGGCTTGTCACCCTTGAGGATGCGGCCAACGTAAAGCCCGCCTTGCCGAAAGGCGTCGGTGAGGCTGTTGCCATAGCTCATCAATCCGCCAGCATCAGCAAATTCCCGCCAAGGATAGATCGCGGGGATGCCAGTGCGTGCCGCGAAATCAACCAACTGACGACGCTCGAGATTGAAGAGACGGTCGGAGGTCACAAGCAGCGCATTCGCCCGACGTTGGGCCAATATTGAAAATGCGTTTTCCACCTCAGGAATGCTTCGGGCATCCAAAACGATCAATTGCAGCCCCGACGAAGATGCTGCTGCGCGCAGAGCGCTGGCGTCCGCATTTGGATTGTCCGGATTGATCAGAACGCCCACCAAAGACGCCTTGGGCAATAGAGCGTGCAGCAATTCAAACCGCTTCGGCTCCAATGCACTCACTCGGAATGAAACCCCGGTCGCGTTACCACCCGGACGGTTGATCGATGCTGCGAGACCCATGGCAACCGGATCGAGCCCCACGACAAACACGATCGGTGTTTCCGATGTGGTCGCTTTGGAGGCCAACGCTCCGCCGTTGTCGGCGGTGAAGATGAGTGCGACCCGCTTCCGCACCAGGTCGGCTGCGGCGTCTCGCAACTCTTCATTGGCGTTGGGCCAACGTCCTTCAATCAGGACGTTTTGTCCTTCAGCAAATCCCATTTGCTTGAGACCGCGGCGAAACGCATCGCTAAACGTTTCCAGCCCGGGGGCCGGACGGTTCAGAGAGCCAATCACCGGGGTCGCCAATTTCTGAGCATGAGCCGCCAATGGGAATGTGATCGCCGCACTCCCGAAGGCCGAAATGAATTCCCGCCGTCTCATGCTCGCCCCCGCAAAAGCCCGCTCCCTCCAATAATAGCATGAAAGTGGACCTGAGGTTGTGGTCACGGCTGTGCTGGACGGACCTGATCGGGATGGCCTGAGGCCGGCTCAGGGTCGCATCGCGCGGCAATGTCCGCGAAGGGCCCAGAAGCAGTCATCGCACCCAACCCATCCATAAGAGAGGTCGCCTTGCGAACGACCTCTCCTTTGTCCGACAAATGCACGCCTATTGCGATCAGCTTTTTTGAACGGCGGCAGCAGCCTTGCGAATGACGTCGATAACGACGTTCGGCTGGGAGAGCATCGGCACGTGGCTGCTCGTCACCTCGGTGACGGTCGCTCCCATGCGCTTCGAGACCCAGCGTTGCAGATCGGGATGCACAGTGTGGTCTTGCGTGGCCAGAATGTACCAGCTTGGCTTCGACCTCCACGCGACTTTGTCGGCGCTGAGCTTCTGCTGCTGGAACAAATTGTAGACGGGCGCATAATGGGTGGCCCAAACCAGCTTCTGGTCTTCGTCGGAGAGGTCTCCTGCGAAGAACTCGGTGCCATTCGGAAGCATCCAGGCACGCCCATCGGCGACCTCGACGCGAGAAAAAATATCCGACGGATACTTGTCGAGCTGGTCCTGTACGGTCTCGCCGGCATCCGGAGCGACCGCTGCAATGTAGACGAGGCCAACCACGCGCTCATCGGTCCCCGCGCCAGTGATGGTGGCTCCTCCATAGGAATGACCGACGAGGAGGACCGGGCTGCCGACACGATTGAGCGTGCGCTTAACCGTCGCAAGGTCCTCTTCGTAGGAGTCGAGGCCATATTGAACGGCGATGACCTCGTAACCATCAGCCTGCAACGCAGGAATGACTTTGTTGAAACAAGAACCATCGGCCCAGATGCCGTGGCAGAAAACGATCGTTGGTTTGGTCTGTGCAGGCATACTGCATTCCCTTTTCTTGCATGAGTTTGAGCGATGGAGGCATGTTGGAAGGCTTGGAACGCGGCTGACGGCCCCCATTGCGAGGCTCAACCTATTCGGTCATAAATGTCCGAATAGCTGTGTTTCGTTCGGTTCTTTCATGATTAGAAGTCCGAAATGACCACGATTTTGGAAAGAACAGCTGGTCTGCTGGCCTTCGTACGAACGGTTGATACGGGTTCTTTCGCGGGCGCCGCGAGGCTCATCGGCGCCAGTCCTTCAGCGGTATCCAAAAGCGTCGCGCGCCTCGAACAACGTCTCGGTGTGCGCTTGCTGCAGCGCTCGACGCGCACGCTCAGCCCGACGTCCGAAGGCGCCGCTTATTATGAACATGTTGCCCCCCATTTACGCGCGATCGAGGAAGCCGATGACATCGTGCAGGCTCCGGGCAACGTACGTGGCGTGCTTCGGGTCACCGTGCCGAGTACGTTCGGACGTCCATTGATCTCCGCATGGGCGGGCTCGTTCCTGGAACGCTATCCAGACATCAAGCTCGACCTCAGCGTCACGGACCGCCGTGTCGATCTCATTCGCGAGGGTTTCGACCTCGCGGTAAGAATTGGAGAATTGGAAGACACCAACCTGATCGGCCGCTCGTTGGGCGTGCTGCAATATGTTCTGGGCGCATCGCCGGAATACCTTCAGCGCCGGGGAATTCCGCGGTCGATCGACGATCTCAGGCAGCATGCCTGCCTTCGCCACCTGCTCGGCGGCCGGCCGCAAGCATTCACTTTTGCGGACGGCACCCGGGTCATCCCCAATGGCCCCTTCGACAGCGACGATGCTCAGTCGTTGATTGAGGCCGTCGTAAAAGGCGTTGGCATCACGCAGTTCATGCGCATCGCAATCGAGGACGAGCTTGCTGCTGGACGACTGAATGTCGTACTGCCGGAGATACCGATGTTCACCACGCCGGTCTACGTCCTGCACGCGTTCGGACGGCAACTCCCGCTGCGGGCGCGCTTGTTCATCGATTTTCTCGTCGAGGCCTTGGGCGTGTCGCGTAACCCTGAACTTTCGGCACCGGCCAGCCGCTGACCGTCGCAGACGTGAAAGGCGACGACGTGATCTGTCTCTGGACGGCGTCGAACGCGACCTGTTTCGCGCGACGCTGAGATTACGGTGACAGTGCACTCAATCCCCTGCTCATCACGCGCGAAACCTTTCGCGACAGCAAGTTAATTGCACTGTCACCGTAATTCTGAGTTGGGTGATAAGCCGCCGATGACGGCCAAGCCGGGCGGCTTCCGGCTTGGGCTCGCAAGCCGACGGTCATGAGTACACGGCCCGAGAGAGGTTCAATCCGCGGTCCAGGCGCGAATGCGGCCTGGGCCGGGGTCATCACGCGATTATTCGGCCCGTGCTGGAATACGCACGGCTCCCTCTCGTCTCGGGACATCCGAGGTCTGTTGGTCGCGGCGCATCAGGCTCCACTTGCGGCCCCAACCGATGAGCGGCGCCTCAATGATGATGTGCAAGGCGAAGGCGAGACCGATGGAGAGCAGAATGCTGGCAGCGATTGTCCCGGCCGTAGATAGCAGCCACATCCCAGTAAAGTTGGCGGTCCATTTTATCACCAGGTAGTGGACGATATACAGCGAGTACGAAATCTTGCCGAACCATTGGAGGATCGGCGAAAAGGACTGCCCTTCGATCTCGGCAGACACGACGGCATGGATGAGCAATCCCGCAGCGAGGCCATAGGTGGGCACGCGTGCGAATTGCGGATCGGCCGATCCGGACACGAAGATCCAGTACCAGCCGGCCGCAAACAGGCCTGCGGAAATTGCCAGAATGCGGCGCGAAAAGCGCAATCCGCCGTTCCTGTGGAGATAGGCGATGCCGACGCCGGCGCCGAATTCCAGGACCAGCGGATGGGAATAGATGCCAAGCTGCAGGCGGAATACGACGGCAACAACGACCATGCCGAGCCCCGCGAACAGCAGCTCGAACACCCGGTTCGGCGCGATCGCAAGGATGGACGCAACTGCGGCGTAGAAGTGCAATTCGAAAGCAATCGACCAGGCCGGCGCGAGGTACCAGTTCGGATATGTCCACGCGAAGATGAGGCCGAGGTCGAGTGGGGGACGCTTCTCCGGCGACAGCTCGATCCAAGACGAGCTAACGAACGCCACCAGCAACACGAGCCAGTAGACCGGATAAATTCGAACAGCTCGTCTGAAGGTGAAATTCAACGGGTCGCGCTGCCCCGCCGCCGTGGTTGCGATGATGAAGCCGGAGATAACAAAGAAGACGTCGACGCCGCTTGCAAGAATGGTGAGGACGCCTTCGGCGACGCCCGGGCCGACCATATCGGGTCGCGCGCTGACTGCGTGTCCGCAGACCACCGACAGCACGGCAACGCCGCGCATTGCCTCTACACCCGCGAAGACCCGCAAAACGCCTCGGCACTCTCAATTACAAATTGCACCCTATCTGCACGCCAGAATATTAATAATCGGTTGTGACAACCTAGTATTCTCTACTTTTGGATGTATTGAGTGGACTGCGACGGGGCCGCATTCTGGCATGACCGCTATGGTCATCAGCCGCCGATGACGGCCAAGCCGGGCGACGGCCGGCTTGGGCTCGGAAGCCGACGTTCATGAGTACGCCCCAGCCGACCGCGCGCCCATGCGGGTCCGTGATGGCGGGGATGTGATCAGGCGTGAAGCCGATGTCTATTGGGGCTCAGCGGCCGAGCGCTAGATAACGAGCCGGGGGGCAGCTGGAGAAAAAGCGATGCGTTTCATCCTGGCGTTGAGCCTATTGATCCCCCTGTACGGCGTTGCGAACGCGGCGCCGGCGCATAACTCCCACCGGCACGCTGCTGTTCGCTCCCATCAGGGCACGATCGCACCAAGTTCCGCTTCGAGCTTTGCCTACGCGCCACCTCAGGCGCCGACCGAATACCGTTCCGCCCCCTCCTATGGCGACCATGAACCGTATTTCGGCGCTTCCCAGGGTTATGCGCCTGGCGAAAAGGAACATTTTCTCCACAGCTTGTTCAGCCCATAAAGGCTTGGGGCCAGCAAGCTTCCATGCTGAGCCAAAGGCGCGGCAAATGACGTCTTCGGCTTGCATTGGGCCAATCGCGGAATCTGCAGTCCAGGCGCGAATGCTCTAGGCGATCAGTTGCCTCGCCGCGGCCGAGATCATCACCATCCCGCCCGTGATCACCGCGACGTCGAGGATCGCCGTGTGGATGTGCACCGGCATCCTCTCGACGAAGGCTTTTGCGAGGAACGCGCCGGGGATCGCGATCGCCCCGATCAGCAGCGCGAAGGCGAGCACCTGCGCATTCACGGCGCCGGCGAGGCCAAACACCGAGATCTTGATGAGGCCGGTGCCGAGCGAGATCATCGCATCGGTCGCGATCACGGCGGCGCCTTCGAGGCCGGCCGCCATCAGCAGCGAGAGCAGGATCACGCCGGATCCCGACGTGCCGCCGACCAGCACGCCGTAGCCGACGGAGCCGGCGGCAAGGCCGATGTCGCCGATCCTGACCTGGCGGCGACGGAGCACGCGGCGCAGCGGCACGCTCAGGATCAGCATGGAGCCGATCACGAGCGCAGCGCCCGCATTGGTGAGGCGCGTATAGCCGTAGGCGCCGAGCGCGGTCGTCAATGCCGCGCAGGCGAGCACGATCAGCGCGCGGCGGCGGTCGGCATAGCGGACGTAGGCGACTGCACGGCTCGAATTGGTGAAGATCGCTGAGATCGCGATGATCGGCACCACGGGCTCGGCACCGACCAGCGGCACCAGCACCAGCGGCATCAGCGCGCCGGTGCCGTAGCCGGCGAGACCACCGATGATCGAAGCAAACAACGCCATCAACGCGACCAGCAAAAGCTGAAAGACCGAGATGTCGGCGAAGCCTGAGACGATGGTCACGTTTTCCGTTCGCGGCTGACGCGGGCCGCAGCTTGATCTGCGATGGAAGCGAGCGCGGCATCCTCTAGTGGAAAATCCGCCGCAAGCCAAGCGTCCTCGGCGAGTGTCAACACATGTCCGAGCGCAGGCCCTTCCGCCATCCCGCGCGCGATGAAATCGGCGGCGCGAAGCGGAAATTTCGGCGCAGTCCAGCGCTGCGGCAGCTCGGCGAGTTCGCGCCAGCGCGACGAATGCACGTCGCTCGCCGCCCGCGCCCAGCCGAGCAACACGCGATCGTGATAGGGCTCCGCACCGAGCCGATAGAGCAGCCGCCGCGCATTGGCCTCGTCCTTGGTGGCAAAGCGCCACCAGCGGTGCCCCATCGAATCCAGCGCCTTGGCCTCGGCATTGGAGAGCCGCAGGCGCGTGGCGACACGCTTGGCGTCCTCCGTCACGGCCACCGTCAGCGCGGCCAGCCGCCGCGTGCTGCTTGCCGGCAGGCCGAGCGCGCGCTCGATCGCGACCATCGTCGCCAGCGGCCCGGTATAGACGACGCCGCCGGTCAGCGCCTGCAGCAATCCGCCCTCGGCCATGGCCAGCACGGCGGCGGACGCGCCGCCGGCCACCAGCAGCTTCAGCATCTCCATGCGCACCCGCTCGGCCGACAGGCTGGCAAGGCCCGCGCGTCCCCGGATGCAGGCGAGGTAGCCGTCGCGGTCGGGCTCGCCGGCGCCGAAGGCCGCGTGGATGCGGAAGAAGCGCAGGATGCGCAAATAATCCTCGGCGATGCGCTGGTCGGGGTCGCCGATGAAGCGCACGCGGCGCGCTCTGGCATCCGCGATCCCGCCGACATGGTCGTACACGACACCCGTCGCATCGACCGACAGGCCGTTCATGGTGAAGTCGCGCCGCTCGGCGTCCTTCACCCAGTCGCGGCCGAACGCGACCTTGGCCTTGCGGCCGAAGGTCTCGGTGTCCTCGCGCAGCGTCGTGACCTCATAGGGATGCCCGTCGATGACCAGCGTGATCGTGCCGTGCTCGATGCCGGTCGGCACGCTCTTGATGCCGGCGGCCTTGGCGCGCCGCACCACCTCCTCCGGCAGCGCCGTGGTCGCGATGTCGATGTCGCCGGGCGCGAGACCGAGCAGCGCGTTGCGCACCGCGCCGCCGACCACCCGCGCCTCCTCGCCATCGGCGCCCAGCAATTGCAGGACGCGCGCGGTCCCGCCAGAGATCAGCCATGGCGCACCGGCGAGGATCGGCTCCGCGCTCATCGGCAGGCCCCTATCTTTCCGTGCCCGGCACGAATTTGCCGTTCTCGATATGGGCGGGAACGTAGGTCGAATCCGGGCCGGCGCCGGAGAACTGTGCCAGGCCGATCAGACCCGCGATCACGAGCACGATCGCCACGAGGGCCAGGCGAGCGACGATGGTGACCGGCCAGGACGATTGCACGAACAGGCCGGACCGGCTGGCGGCCAGGAACAGCGCATAGACGGCAAAGGGAACGAGGAAGATTCCGATCTCGGTCAGAACCGTCCGGATCATGATGAGTAGATCCGCTCATAAAGCACACGCAGCATTCCGGCCGTTGCACCCCAGATGTAACGCTCAGCGAACGGCATCGCATAGTAAAAGCGCTCCATGCCGCGGAATTCCTTGCTGTGCAGCTGGTGGTTCGCCGGATTCATCAGGAAGGATAGCGGCACCTCGAACGCATCATCAACCTCGGAATGGTTGATCGTGAGCGCAAAGCCGGGCCGGACCCTCGCGACCGTCGGCAGGATGCGGAAGCCGAAGGCGGTGCCGTAGAGATCGAGATAGCCGATCGGCTCGATGAAGTCGCGCGACAGCCCGACCTCCTCCTCGGCCTCGCGCAGCGCCGCATCGACCGGCGAGGCGTCGGTCGCGTCGATCTTGCCGCCGGGAAAGGCGATCTGGCCGGCGTGGTCGTTGAGATGCGCCGAGCGCTGCGTCAGCAGGACGGTCGGCTCGGGATGGTCGACCACCGCGATCAGGACCGCCGCCGGCCGCACCGGCTGCTCGCGCGCGACGATCTCGAGCATCTTGTCGGTCCCGGGATCGCCCGAGGCCGGAATGATGTTCGGATCGTAGAGGCCGGGCGGCACGTCGAAGCCGAGCTTCGCCCTGGAACGGGCAAAGAAATCCGCCGCTCGAAACGCGACAGGTTCGCTCCTGGGAATAGGCTTGTTCAAAGCGCGGCCCTCACCTGCTCCGCATCGGCCATGGCGAAGAATTCGCCGGCCGACTCGACGCCGAACATCGGCTGGCCATCGACCATCCGCTCCTCGCCCATGTCAACCAGATCGTAATAGAGCGCGCGGGTCACCTTGGCCCATAGATCAGCGCGGACGTGCAGATAGGGCGTCAGGCCGCCGTCCTTTGCCGGCTCGAAGCGCAGCCGGTGCGCGGCATCGCAGGTGACCCAGTCGTCGACATTGGTGCGGAAGCGCAGCACGCGATGGTTGTCCTCGCCGTCCTCTTGCATTTCGACCGCCATGAACGGCGCGTCGTCGACGCGAATGCCGACCTTCTCCACCGGCGTCACGAGGAAGTGCTTGTCGCCCTCGCGCTTCAGGATGGTCGAGAACAGGCGGACCAGCGCGTGACGCCCGATTGGCGTCCCCAAGTAGAACCAAGTACCATCGGAGGCGATTCGGATATCGAGATCGCCGCAAAACGGCGGATTCCACAGATGCACCGGAGGCAGGCCCTTTTTGGCGCCTTCGGCACCGGCGGCACTTTTGGCGGCGGCAGTCAGCCCTTCAAGACCGCGATCGGCGCTCTGCCCTTGGTTCGCCATGGTTTGCCCTGACTTTGTCCTTTGGCACGATTGGTGCAGGTCTACGTCGTACTCGGATGCACGGTTCCACCCCGGATTAGTCCGGTGTGGAGGTCGCCACTTCGTGATGCCCTACATACCCTTAAGCCGATAAGGTGGGGATAGGTTAATTCAACGAATACATGGCCTTCCTGCAAGTCTAGCATAGGGCCCATGTGATGATGTGATGCATCTGACGTGATGCGATGACATGGCGACGCGAGCGAGCCGCGCGGCAGGCTGAAGGAGCTAACGGATGGCGGAGAGTGTCGAGAAACTCGAGGATGGAATCGTCCGCTCGGCCGAGCAGGTCTCGAGCCAGATTCGCGCGGCGAAGGAGGCGATCGGGTCCGTCATCTTCGGCCAGGACCGCGTGATCGAGAACACGCTGGTCACCATCCTCTCCGGCGGCCATGCGCTGCTGATCGGCGTGCCCGGCCTTGCCAAGACCAAGCTGGTCGAGACGCTCGGCGTCACGCTCGGTCTCGACGCCAAGCGTATCCAGTTCACGCCCGACCTGATGCCGTCGGACATCCTCGGCGCCGAGGTGCTCGACGAGAGCACCGCGGGCAGGCGTGCCTTCCGCTTCATCGCAGGCCCGGTGTTCGCGCAGCTCCTGATGGCCGACGAGATCAACCGCGCCAGCCCGCGCACGCAATCTGCGCTGCTCCAGGCGATGCAGGAGCAGCACATCACCGTTGCCGGCGCGCGTCACGACCTGCCGAAGCCGTTCCACGTGCTCGCGACCCAGAACCCGCTGGAGCAGGAAGGCACCTATCCGCTGCCCGAAGCGCAGCTCGACCGCTTCCTGATGGAGATCGACGTCGACTATCCCGATCGCGACGCCGAGCGCCGCATCCTGTTCGAGACCACCGGCGCCGAGGAGACGCTGGCACGGGGCTCGATGACCGCGGATGCGCTGATCACCGCGCAGCGGCTGATCCGGCGCCTGCCGGTCGGCGATTCCGTGGTCGAGGCGATCCTGTCGCTGGTCCGCTCGGCCCGTCCGGGTCCGGACAGCGGCGAGACCGGCAAGTTCATCGCCTGGGGCCCCGGCCCGCGCGCCAGCCAATCCCTGATGCTCGCGGTGCGCGCACGTGCGCTGATCGACGGACGGCTCGCACCCTCGATCGACGACGTGCTCGACCTCGCCGAACCTATTCTGAAGCACCGCATGGCACTGACCTTCCAGGCGCGCGCCGAAGGGCGCACGATTCCGGACGTGATCCGGCAGTTGAAAACACGGATCGGTTGATGGCCGCTGAGAACGGGCACACAGCGAAGGAGATCATCGCGATCCGACGTGCCGATGGCGAAAGCCGCACGCTCGCAGCTTCCTTGCCGCGCCTGGTGCTCGAGGCCCGCCGCGTCGCCGCCAACGTCATCCACGGCCTGCACGGCAGGCGGCGCGCAGGCTCCGGCGAAAATTTCTGGCAATACCGCCGCTTCGTCTCCGGCGAGCCGTCGCAGAACGTCGACTGGCGGCGCTCGGCGCGCGATGACCATCTCTATGTCCGCGAGCTCGAATGGGAAGCCTCGCACACGGTCTGGATCTGGCCCGACCGCTCGCCGTCGATGGCCTTTGCCTCGAAGACCGCGCGCGAGTCCAAGCTCGAACGCACCCTGATCGTCGCCTTCGCGCTGGCCGAGCTGCTGGTCTCGGGCGGCGAGCGCGTCGGCATTCCCGGGCTGATGGCGCCGACCGCGAGCCGCAGCGTCATCGACAAGATGGCGCAGGCGATGCTGCATGACGATGCCGACCGGCTGAGCCTGCCGCCGTCCTTCGTTCCTTCCGCGCTCGCCGAGATCATCGTGCTGTCGGATTTCTGGTCGCCGATCGCGGAGATCAGTGCGACGCTCGCAGGGCTCTCCGGCTCCGGCGCGCATGGCACGATGGTGCAGGTGGTCGATCCCGCCGAGGAGTCGTTCCCCTATTCCGGCCGCATCGAGTTCGTCGAGCCGGAAGGTTTTGGCGTGATCACCGCCGGACGCGCCGAGAGCTGGGCGCAGGATTACACCGCGCGGCTCGCGCTGCACCGCGACCAGATCCGCGCCCAGACCTCAAAGCTCGACTGGCTGTTCACGACGCACGCGACCGACCGCTCCGCCGCCGAATTGCTGCTGTTCCTGCATGCCGGCATGCAGGTGAGCAAGTCGGGCGCCCGCACCACTTCCATCAAGGCGGGGCCGGCCGCATGATGGGATTGCCGCTCGCCTTCACCGAACCGCTGCTCCTGATCGGCCTCGTCAGCCTGCCGGTGCTGTGGTGGCTCCTGCGCGTGATGCCGCCGCGGCCGCGCCGGATCGAGTTTCCGCCGACGCGCCTGTTGTTCGACATCGCGCCAAGGGAGGAGACGCCTTCGCGGACGCCGTGGTGGCTGACTGCGCTGCGCCTCCTGGCAGCGGCGCTGGTCATTTTCGCCGCCGCCGGCCCGATCTGGAATCCGCAGACGGGGCTTGCCGGCAGCAAGGCGCCGCTGATGATCATGTTCGACGACGGCTGGAGCGCGGCCTCGAACTGGGACATCAGGATCAGGGCCGCCGACGAGCTGATCGCCAATGCCGACAACGACCGCCGCGCCATCGCGCTGGTGCCGCTGTCCGAGCCGAACCGCGACATCACCCTGATGCCGGCGGGGGCGGCGCGCGTCGCGCTGCGCCAGCTGGTACCAAAGCCCTATTCGATCGAGCGCGTCGAAACCCTCGCAGCGGTCGATCGTTTCCTGAAAGCCACCGGCGACTGCGAGATCGCCTGGCTGTCCGATGGCGTCGACACCGGCCGCGGCGAGGAATTCGTGCAGGCCCTCGGCAAGACCATCGGCGATCGCAGCCTGACCGTGTTCGAAGGCGGCACCTCCTCTCCGCTGGCGCTCGTCGCGGCCGAGAACGCCGCCGCCAGGATGACGGTGAAGGTGCTGCGCACCGACAGCGGCATTGCCGTTGGCACCGTGCGCGCGCTGGACCAGAAGGCATCGCCGATCGGCGAAGCCCGTTATTCGTTCGGCCCGCAGGACAAGGAGACCGAGGCCGCGTTCGACCTGCCGGTCGAGCTGCGCAACGACATCACGCGACTCGAGATATCGGGCGAGCGCTCCGCGGGCGCGGTGCAGCTGCTCGACAAGCGCTGGCGCCGCCGCGCCATCGGCATCGTCTCGGGCGCGACCAGCGAGACCGCGCAGCCGCTGCTGGCGCCGACTTTCTACCTCACCCGCGCGCTGGCGCCGTTCGCCGACGTGCGGCTCGCCGACAAGGGCTCGCCGCAGCAGGGCATCACCCAGTTCCTCGACCAGAAGCTGCCGATGATCATCCTGGCCGATGTCGGCACCATCGCGCCCGAAATCCGCGAGCGCCTCAATGCCTGGATCGACCAGGGCGGCGTGCTGGTGCGGTTCGCAGGGCCCCGCTTGGCGCAGGCCGAAGACGATCTCGTGCCGGTCAAGCTGCGCAAGGGCGGCCGCACGCTCGGCGGCAGCCTGACCTGGGAAAAGCCGCAGCACCTCGCCGCCTTCGCGGCCGACGGTCCGTTTGCCGGCGTCGTCGTCCCTAAGGACGTCACCGTGAGCCGCCAGGTCCTGGCCGAGCCCGATGCCGTGCTCGCCACCAAGAGCTGGGCGTCGCTGGAAGACGGCACGCCGCTGGTGACGGGTGAGCATCGCGGCAAGGGCATCGTCAGCCTGTTCCACGTCAGCGCCGACATGCGCTGGTCGGATCTGCCGATGTCGGGCATCTTCGTCGAAATGCTGCGGCGGGTCGTCGACATGTCCGGCTACACCGCCAAGCCCGGCGCCGGCGTGGCCAGCGAGGCGACCACCGAGACGGTGGCGCCGCTGCACATGCTCGACGGCTTCGGCGCCTTCGGTCCGCCGCCGGCCACGGCAAAGCCGCTGCCCGCGGATTATCGCGACCGCGCCACACCCGATCATCCGCCGGGCTTCTACGGTCCGGCAGAAGGACCGCTCGCCGTGAACACGCTTGCTAGCGCCGACCGCATCGCAGCCCTGAACACCGCGAGCCTGCGCGCCCGGCACGCCACCTACACCAACGCCGAGCCGCGCGATCTGCGCGGCTGGCTGCTGTCGACGGCGCTCGCTTTGTTCCTGGTCGACGCCATCATCGTCGCGGTGCTCGGCGGCGGCCTCGCCGCGCTGCTGCGCCGCCGCGCCGCGCCTGCAATGATCCTGCTCGGCCTCGTGCTGGCGGGCCTCCCGGCACTGTCGCCGACACCCGCGCGCGCCGACAGCACCACGGACGAGTTCGCGATGAAGGCGGTATCGCAGACCCGCCTCGCCTATGTCGTGACAGGCAATGCCGACGTCGATTCCATCGTCAAGGCCGGGCTATCAGGACTGACGCTGTTCCTGGCGCAGCGCACCGCGCTCGAGGCCGGCGATCCCGTCGGCATCGATCCCGCCCGCGACGAGCTCGCCTTCTTCCCGCTGATCTACTGGCCCATCGTGCCCGGCGCGCCCAAGCCGCCGCAGGACGCCATCAACAAGATCGACGCCTACATGAAGCAGGGCGGCACCGTGCTGTTCGACACCCGCGACGCGATCGAAGCGCCGGCCGGCGACAACGGCGCCTCGCAGACGCCGGGCATGCGGGCGCTGCGCGACATCCTGTCCTCGCTCGACGTGCCCGAGCTCGAGCCGGTGCCGCGCGAGCACGTGCTGACCAAGACCTTCTACCTGCTGCGCGACTTCCCCGGCCGCTTCAACAGCGGCCAGACCTGGGTCGAGACCCTGCCGCGCGAGGACGACGACGAGAGCGCGCAGCGCCCGGCGCGCGGCGGCGACGGCGTCTCGCCGATCATCATCACCTCGAACGATCTTGCCGGCGCCTGGGCCGTGCGCCCCGACGGCCAGTACATGCTGCCGGTGACCGGCGGCGACCCACGCCAGCGCGAATTCGCCTACCGTGCCGGCGCCAACATCGTGATGTACACGCTGACCGGCAACTACAAGGCCGACCAGGTGCACGCACCGGCCCTGATCGAACGGCTGGGGCAATAGGATCGACATGAATTACGGCATCGCGTTCACGCCGCTTGTTCCCGCGATCGTCCTGTGGCTCGCGCTGGCCGCAATCGTCGTCATCGCGCTCGTGCTGCTGCTGGCGCGTGCGCGCGGCGCTGCGGTGCGCGTGGCCGCGCTGGTGCTGTTCCTGCTGGCGCTCGCCAATCCCTCCTTCACCCGCGAGGACCGCGATCCCCTCACCTCGGTCGCCGCGGTCGTGGTCGACAAGAGCCCGAGCCAGAATTTCGGCAACCGCAATCGCGAGGCAGCAGCGGCGCAGGAAGCGCTGGTCGACGGCCTGAAGAAGATCAAGGGCCTCGAGGTCCGCGTCGTCGACGCCGGACAGGCCGACGGCGAGACCGACGGCACAAGACTGTTCGGCGCCCTCGCCTCGGCCTTGTCGGACGTGCCGGTCGACCGCGTCGCCGGCGCGTTCCTGATCACCGACGGCCGCGTCCACGACATTCCCGCGAACGCCGCCGCGCTCGGCTTCCAGGCGCCGGTGCACGCGCTGATCACCGGGCAGAAGGACGAGCGCGACCGCCGCATCGCGATCACGGCGGCGCCGCGCTTCGGCATCGTCGGGCAAAACCAGACCATCACCTACCGGCTCGACGACCAGGGCGTCTCCGGCGAGCGCGCCAAGGTCACGGTTCGCCGCGACGGCGAGGTCATCAACGAGCGCACGCTCTCGAGCGGCCAGACCGCGAGCGTGGAGGTCGACATCAAGCATGCCGGCCCGAACATCGTCGAGATCGAGGCCTCGCCGCTCGAGCGAGAGCTGACGCCGGTCAACAACCGCGCCGTCGTCGCCATCGACGGCGTGCGCGACAAGCTGCGCGTGCTGCTGGTCTCGGGCGAGCCGCATTCCGGCGAGCGCACCTGGCGCAACCTCCTGAAGTCCGATGCCAGCGTCGATCTCGTGCACTTCACCATTCTGCGGCCGCCGGAGAAGCAGGACGGCACGCCGATCAACGAATTGTCGCTGATCGCGTTTCCGACCCGCGAGCTGTTCCAGCAGAAGATCAACGAATTCCAGCTGATCATCTTCGATCGCTACGCCCGCCAGGGCGTGCTGCCGATCGCCTATTTCGACAACATCGCGCGCTATGTGCGCGCGGGCGGCGCGGTGCTCGTCTCCGCCGGCCCCGACTACGCCTCCAATACCAGCATCTGGCGCACGCCGCTGGATTCGGTGCTGCCGGCCGAGCCGGTCGGCGTGACCGAGAAGCCGTTCTATGCGCACCTGTCCGACATCGGCAAACGCCATCCGGTCACGCGCGGGCTGGAGGGCTCGGCAAGCGAGCCGCCGCGCTGGAGCCGCTTCTTCCGCACCGTCGACACCCGCAATTCCGTCAACCCGCCCGTGATGACGGGCGTCGACGGCAAGCCGCTGTTGTTCCTGTCGCGCTTCGGCGAGGGACGGGTCGCGCTGCTGCTCTCCGACCACATCTGGCTGTGGGCGCGCGGCTATGAGGGCGGCGGCCCGCATCTCGACCTTCTCAGGCGGATGTCGCACTGGCTGATGAAGCAGCCGGATCTCGATGAAGAAGCGCTGCGCCTCCAGGTGCAGGGCAAGGATCTCGTGGTGGTGCGCCAGACCATGTCGGACAGCGTGCAGCCGGTGAGCGTGACCTCGCCGTCGGGCGTGTCGCGCGACCTGACGCTGAGCGCCGGCGATCCCGGCGAGTGGCGCGCCAGCCTGCCGGCCAACGAACTCGGCCTGTGGCAGGCGACCGACGGCACGCTGAAGGCGCTGATCAATGTCGGCCCGACCAATCCGAAGGAGTTTTCGGAGGTCACCTCCACCACCGAAACCCTGAAGCCGCTGACGCAGGCGACCGGCGGCAATGCCGTGCGCGTGGTCGACGGCTCCAGCGTCGAGCTGCCGCGCGTCGTGCCGGTGCGCTCGGTGAGCGTCTTCCATGGCGACGGCTGGATGGGCGTGCGGATGCGCGACGCCAGCGTCGTGAAGGGCGTCGGCGTGCTGCCGATCTTCGCCGGCCTGATCGGCCTGTTGCTGCTGCTCGGCGCTTTCGCCGCGACCTGGGTCCGCGAGGGGCGCTGAGACGGGGCAGCTCCGTGAGAGGAGGCGCAGGTGGCTGTGTTTCTCGGTGTCATATGCGCGCTCGCAACGATCTGGTCGGCTCTAAAATATTTCGAAATCCAATCAGCGCTATCCGACACGCTGCCGCTGCAGTTCCGGGATGGCCTGAACTCACGCTACGCGATTCCGATCTATGCGCTTGAACCATCGACGCCGCTGGCTGTGCAGGCGGAATATGTGAAGTCGCTTGCCGGCGGTAGTGTCGCGCTGACCTGTTTTGCCCTCGCCTGCCTCTTTGCCGGCCAAATGCCGGGGGTTTTGCTCGCATCCGTCGGCGCAATCGCGGTTACGATTTCGACCATCAAGTCGTGGAAGACCTATCGACAAAACGGCGATCGACGTGCGCCGCCGATCGATACGAACGAAGCGTGAGAAGCTGCCCCGCCGCACCGGCCGTTGCGCCAATCACACAGGTCTGGTCGATCGCCTGCCAACTGGCGGAACCGAGTTGACACCGCCTCTCCATTCCGATGTTATATTGTAACATCGCGACATCAGGGGATGATCCTCGCGATGTGGGGTGGCTTTTCCAGATGAAGTGGTTCCGGTCGAATATCAGGCACGGCGCCCGGCTCGCGTTGTTCGCGATGCTGGTGCAATTCGCGCTGACATTCGGCCACAGCCACTGGTTCGCCCAGGCCGCCCCGCTTGCGGCAGCCTCGCTTCAGCAAACCGACAACGCCAAAGCGATCGCTTCGACGGACCGCGCAGCGATCCAGAAGCAATCGCCTGCAGGCCCCGACCGGGAGCGGCCGGGCGAGGACAATTGCGCGATCTGCGCATTGGTCGCGATGGCGGGCACCGTCCTGTTCTCGACGCCGCCTCTCCTGGAGCTGCCGCAGGCGATCGAGCTGCTCCACCGCACCACCGACGCCGAGTTCAGCCATCTGAAATCAGCCGGCACGGCGTTCCAGCCGCGCGCCCCACCCGCGTCCTGACTCCCAACATCGCTCGATCACACCCGGACTCGCCGCGCCCACGCGCGGACGATCGCCCGGGAGCCGTTGAAGCCGAATTCCGTCGCACCGCGACGGCAGGCCGCCTCCGATCAACAAACATCTTGCGGACGCGCCTGACTGGAATCAGGACCATGTCATTTGAATTGCGACGCGTGCAGCATCTCGCCGGAGCGAGCCTGCTCCTGCTCGGCGCCGCCGCCACATCGGCGCTCGCCCAAGAACCGGTACAAGCACCGGTACAACAGCCTGCGCAGGACAAGTCGTCGACCGAGATCCCCGCCGTCACCGTGACGGCGCCGAGCCCCATCGTGCGCAGGGTGGTACCGACCCGCAGCCCGGTCCGCGTCGCGCGCACCGGACGGTCGCGCAGCCAACAACACACGGCCGAAGCCGCGCCGGCGGCAGCAGTCACCGCCGCAACACCTCAGCAAGGCGTGCTGCCTATTGTGACCAACCAGTTCGCCACCGTGACGGTGGTGCCGAACGACGAGATCCGCCGCGAGGGCGGCGGCCAGCTCGGCGATCTCCTGTTCTCCAAGCCGGGCATCACCGGCTCGAGCTTCGCGCCCGGCGCCTCCAGCCGGCCGATCATCCGCGGTCTCGACGTCAACCGCGTCGGCATCGTCGAGAACGGCACCAATTCCGGCGGCGCCTCCGACCTCGGCGAGGATCATTTCGTCCCGATCGATCCGCTCGCGACCAACCAGGTCGAGGTGGTGCGCGGGCCTGCTGCGCTCCGCTACGGCTCGACCTCGATCGGCGGCGTCGTCAGCGCCACCAACAACCGGATTCCGGATGCGCTGCCGAGCTGCGCACCATCGTTCCAGACCTACGGCCTGCCGACCAAGGCGCCGCTGGCGACCGCCGCGACCTCGCCTTGCGTCACGGCCGAGACGCGCACGGCGTTCAGCTCGGTCGATCGCGGCGTCGAAAGCGGCGTGCTGCTCGACACCGGCGGCGGCAATTTCGCGTTCCATGCCGACGTCTATGGCCGCACCACCACGGACTATGGCATCCCGAGCTATCCCTATCTGAACGACCAGACGCGATCCGTCGCCAACGGCCGCCAGCCCAACTCGGCGACGCGCTCGGACGGCGCATCGATCGGCGGCTCCTACTTCTTCCAGGGCGGCTATATCGGGGCCGCGATTACGCAGAACGACTCGCTCTACCACATCCCCGGCATCGACGGCGCCGACCACAACACGCGCATCGACGGCCACCAGACCAAGATCAACGTCAAGGGCGAGTACCGGCCCGATGCCGCCGCGATCGACACCATCCGCTTCTGGGCTGGCGCGACCGACTACCGGCACAACGAGATCGGCCTTGCCGATCCCGCCGACCCCAACACCGACGGCGTGCGGCAGACCTTCACCAACAAGGAGCAGGAGATCCGCACCGAGGTGCAGCTGATGCCGTTCAACGCGCGCTTCGCCGAGGTGACGACGGCGCTGGGCTTCCAGGTCGGTCATCAGGAGCTGACGGCACCGAGCCCCGACAATCCCGGCACGCTGTTCAACGGCCTGTGGGACCCCAACAACAACACCCGCGTTGCTGCTTACGCCTTCAACGAGTTCAAGTTCACGGACGCGACGCGAGCCCAGATCGCCGGCCGCATCGAGCATGTCGAGCTGCACGGCACCACGCCGAATTTCCCGGCCGACTACCTGCCCGACGGCACGCCGCAGGTGGCGATCGCGCGCAATCCGTCCTACACGCCGAAGAGCGGCAGCATCGGCCTGCTGCAGGACCTGCCCGGCGGCATGGTCGGCAGCATCACCGCCCAATATGTCGAGCGCGCGCCGAAGGCGGCGGAACTATTCTCGCGCGGCGCCCATGATGCGACCGCGACCTTCGACATCGGCAATCCGAACCTGACGATCGAGACCGCCAAGTCGGTCGAGGTCGGCGTGCGCAAGGCGACGGGACCGTTCCGGTTCGAGGCGACCGTCTACTACACGCATTTCGACAATTTCATCTTTCGCCGCCTCACCGGCGTGATGTGCGACGACGATTTTGCCTCGTGCGGCACGCCCGGCGCCGAGCTGAACCAGGCCGTCTATTCGCAGCGCAATGCCAATTTCCGCGGCGGCGAATTCCAGTCGCAATTCGATGTCGGCGCGTTCCAGGGCGGCGTCTGGGGCATCGAGAACCAGCTCGACGTGGTCCGCGCCACCTTTACCGACGGCACCAACGTGCCGCGGATTCCGCCGCTTCGAATGGGCGGCGGCGTGTTCTGGCGCGACGACAACTGGCTGATGCGCGTCAACCTGTTGCACGCCTTCGCGCAGAACAACGTGGCCGTGATCGCGGAGACGCCGACGGCGGGCTACAATCTGTTGAAGGCCGAGGTCAGCTACAAGACGAAGCTCGACCGCAACTGGTTCGGCGCACGCGAGATGATTGCCGGCATCGTCGGCAACAATCTCCTCAACGAGAACATCCGCAACTCGGTGTCCTACACCAAGGACGAGGTGTTGATGCCCGGCATCGGCGTGCGGGCGTTCGCCAACTTCAAGTTCTGAGCGCGACCCAGTCGGGGCCTGCGGGCCCCGAAACGCACCGTCATTGCGAGGAGCTCTTGCGACGAAGCAATCCAGGCTGCCTCTGCGGAAAGATTCTGGATTGCTTCGCTACGCTCGCAATGACGAAGTATGGGGTGGGTTGCTGCGCTTCCCACTCACGGAGTCGCACACACCAGCGGCTTCTCGAAGCGCCATTGGTCGACGGGGAACGGTCCGTTCGACGTCTCCGACATCATCACGAATGTGCCGGCCCTGCGCCAGCCGCTCTTCTCGTAGAACCGTGCGGCGCGATCATTGCCGATGGCGCATGCCAGCCACGCCAGCTCCACTCCGCGCGCGGCGAGCCGCGCCTCCGCATCGGCGATCAGCGCCGCGGCCACGCCTGTCCCGTGCGCCTTTGACGACACGAAGAGCTGGTACAATTCGTCACCCCTGATGGCGCATAAGCCGAGCGGCGCACCAGCCGGGCCGACGACGCAGAGATCGGGAAGCATGACCGCAAGGCGATCGCGAAAGCTCGAGAGCGTACGGAGGCGGACCAGTTCAGACGGCGCAAGCGCCGCGTGCGATTCATGCCAGACGTCGTGCCACATGCTGGCGAGATGATCGATCTCACCGATATCAGCGGGGCGCACCTGCATCGTCGCTACTCCCTCCGGGGGAAACCTGTCGCCGCAGATGCACCCACCTGAATTCATCACGCTTTGGCCCAAGCGGCCGCTTCAGGGGCGTCCTCTGCCGCCTCCTGGAAGAGGTGGGCAAACAGCAGGCTCCACAGCGTCAGGAGAGAAATGGGGATGGTGTAGTATGGCGTCGCGATCGGATAGGTGAAGAAGAAGGCGAGATTGATCGCCAGATTGGCGATCGTGAGCTGTGCGACACGGCGAGCGCCATTCGGCTGCCGCAACAGCCAGAGCGAGCTCGCGATTCCGATGACGATCAACAACGTCTGGAGCGGGTCGGCGAGATAGTCCCGGATCACTGCGAACGAGAAATCCAGCGGCCTGACATCGGGATTGTTGCCGTAGGTCGACGCGAACGGACTGCCGGCATTGACGGCGTAAGAGACGATGGTCGGCACCACGCCGGCCAGCAACGCGATGCCGAACGCGCCCCCCTGCAAGAACCGCGGCATCGTGCGTTCCGCCAGGAACGCGACCAGGAGAAACATGCAATAGCCGGACGCCAGGAAGAGGTTGGCCAGGCGGAAATCGACCGTCAAGCCGAGCAGGAAGCCGATGGACGCCAACAGCCCGATCCTCGGTTGAGATTGCGGGCTCGTCAGCCATCGCGCCGTGAGACATCCTGCGAGCGCGCACACGACGGCCGTCGGGGCCATCGAATAGCTCGCCTTGACCGGATTGACCATCACGTAGATGGCAAGACAGCCGAACGTCCCGACCATCAGCACCGACCTTGTGGTGCGCGCGAGAGAGAGGGCAAATAGCGCGAAGCCGAAGACGACAGCGGTCGCAAGCATGTACATGGGTGCGACCTGGTGACCTGGCGGAAACAACGCCAACACGAGGCCGACACCCGGCGGGTATTGGATGACGACTTTGCCTGTGGCCGGCATCAAGTTGTGACAGGGCGCATCGGTGGTATCGTCCCACTTCGGGTAGTCGATCGCCTTCAGCTTTGCTTTCAGATAGCCATCGTCGTCGCGGGTGAGGTTGGTGTCGAAGCCTCCCACCAGCCCGAACCTCTGGAACAGATGCGCCTGCCGCAGGTAGCAGATGTCGTCGTAGACGCCGCGAGCCTCACTCCATCGCAACATGGTCCAGAAATGGCCGACCAGAATCGCGAGAAATAAGACGGCGAAGACGGCTTTGCTCGTACGGATATTTTTCATTGGGATCTTGCCGCGGCGGGAGGCGCTGGCTCTGCGGTTAGCGAAATGCAAGATAGAGATTGGACGATAACGGGCCGAGCGACAAGCCGGTGTAGCCCACCGCCGCCGGCTTGGCGATCAGCGCGGTGAACTCCAGCAGCCGTTTTCGCGTCATCAGGATCAGGTTCTGTTCGTCGGTCCATTCCGACTTGCGGGTGATCATGCAGGCGATTCTGAAGGTGCCATCCAGGTAGTGCGCCAGCGGGATAGCCGTATGGTGCTCGACCGGAAAGAACCTGTTGGGCACCGTTATGAACACCCGCCTCGCAACGCGGCAAAGCTCCTTGACCAAGAGCCTCTGATTTTCGTGGCTTCCGGCATGCTCGAGCACGGCATTGGACGTCGCAACATCGAATTCGTTGTCGTCAAACGGCAGCCGAGTATTCGGCTCGATCTGCACGTAACGGCAAAGCGGAAAAGCCGCCTTGAACTCGACTCCTTCGCCGAGCCCGCAGGCCGTGATCTTGTGCTGATGTGGGTAGCTTCTTTCCAGTACGTTTGCGCCGTCGTTGATCACGTCGGACACTCCGACATCCAGGATCTCGTCCGACGCGGACGGCTGCATGTGGGCGATGAAATCCTGGAATATACGGTCGCGCGCCGCGATGAGCAGCTTTTCCGCCGTCCCCCCGGACGCCACCTCTCGGTAATATTGCTGATCGACCGGCACTACCCTACCTCATGTGAGCTTCGAAGCGATGGCGCGTCAGGTTGGCGCCCTGCTCCAGTCCGGACCGACTGGCCCCGATACGCCCTCGAACGCGCCCTCGACGAGCTCGACGACGAGGAGCCGGGCGTAATCGACCGGGCCCGGCATCGTGACCCGTCCCTTCGGCACCGGCTTAAAGCCGACGCGGCTGTAATAGGGCTCGTCGCCGACCAGCAGCACCAGGCGGTGGCCCTGCGCCTTCGCATCCTTCAGCGCGCGCTCGAGCAGCTGCCGGCCGACGCCGCGGCCGCGGAACGGAGGCTCGACCGTCAGCGGCCCGAGCAGCAGCGCCGGCGTGTCGCCGACGCAGATCGGCAATTGCCGCACGGATCCAACCAGCAACGTACCGACGCGGGCGGTGAAGGACAGTTCGAGCACATGATCGACGTGCTCGCGGATGCGATAGGCGCTCAGCACAAAGCGGCCGGGTCCGAAGGTGCGTTCGTGCAGCCGCTCGATTGCCTGAGCATCGCCGGCGGCTTCGGACAGGATGGTGAGTGAGAGATCGTTCATCGCGTCACAGCGTGTTCAAGCGGAATCATCGGTTGGCGTCGGAAAAAACAGTCGGGCGGCGTCGGCGGGATATCACCTCGGAGGGCGGTGGTCCATGGGATTACGTCCGCCTCCGAGGCCATTTCAGTTCCTCCCGAACGGCGGTTGGGACAGATAGGCGAGCATCTTCATTTCCCGCCGGCCGCGCGTCACGGTGTCGAGCACGAGCCCCGACGAAGCCGAAAGCAGCGCCATGATCATCAGCCCCATGGAGAGCACGGCGGTCGGCAGGCGCGGCACGAGGCCGGTTTCGAGGTAGGTGATGACGACGGGCAGCCCGAGAGCGATCGACAGCAGCGCGAGGACGATGCCGATCGCCGAAAAGAAGCGCAGCGGCCGCTCCGATCGGTTGAGCTTCAGCATCGTGTTGAAGATGCGCAAACCATCCTGCCAGGTATTGAGCTTGGAGAAGGACCCCTCCGGACGCGCGTAATAGGGCGTCTCGACCTCGGCGGCCGGGAGCGACAATTCCAGCGCATAGACCGCAAATTCGGTCTCGATCTCGAAACCGTCGGACAAAACGGGGAAGGATTTGACGAAGCGGCGCGAGAACACGCGGTAACCGGACAGCATGTCCTTGAAGGCGTGACCGAAGGTCGATGCCAGGAAACCGGTGAACACCCGGTTGCCCATGCGATGACCGCGTCGGTAGGCCGCTTGCGATTGATCGACACGGAGCCCCACAACCATATCCAGATGCTCATCGAGCAGCTTGTCGATCATGCGCGGAGCGCTCGGCGCGTCGTAGGTCGCATCACCATCGACGAGCACGTAGATGTCCGCCTCGATGTCCGCGAACATGCGGCGCACGACGTGACCTTTGCCCTGGCGCCGTTCGCTACGCACAATCGCGCCGGCCTCGCGCGCGATCGTCGCGGTACGGTCGGTCGAGTTGTTGTCGTACACGTAGACTTCGGCCGCAGGCAGCGCCTTGCGGAAATCGGCGACGACCGTCGCGACGGCGGCTTCCTCATTGTAACAAGGAACCAGCACGGCGACCCGAAATGGCCATGACTTCGTCGATTCAGGCAAGCTTCATCCCTCGTCCATATGTCGAGACCGCAGACGCGGTGACTACTAGCACAGGCCGCCCTCAGCGCCACGTCGCAATCAGGGGCTGGCCACCCAGTATCTCCGCGATCCGCAACCGCGTCCCTGGCGTGGTCCCCTCGGGCAGCGCCGTGATCGCGAAGAACCCGCACTCGACGATCTCGTGGTTGGGCGCGGGCAGGCGATCCTGCCTGAATTGCCTGACCACGTAGACCGCGACGTGGTCGCGGCGGGAGACGTGGTTGTTGAGGAAGATGCCGTGCAGCATGGCGTCCGCGGTGAGGTCGATGTCGCCCTCCTCCTTGAGCTCGCGCCGCATCGCCTGCTCCATGGTCTCGCCGAGATCGACGCCGCCGCCGGGCAGATACCAGCCGGAGATGTAGCTGTGCCTGACCAGGAACACCCGGTTCTCGGAATCCAGCACCACGGCGCGAACGCCGAGGGTCATGCCGCGAACCAGCAGGAAATAGGCGTGGAAGATTCGCCGCAGCAGCGGCTCGAACTTCCGTCGGACGCGGTTGAGACGATCTTCCATCAGGCTCTCTTCAGTCCCCTCTTCAGGCCTTGCGCGAGGCTTGGCTTGCACGTTGCCTGCGACCTTGCCATTACAGCGGAGCAATAGCGAGGCAATCGCGCGCCATGGCTCCCTTCACGCTCGCCCATCTGTCCGACCCGCATCTGCCGCCCTTGCCGAAGCCGCGGCTGATCGAGCTCGCCGGCAAGCGCGCGCTCGGCTACGTCAACTGGACGCGCAACCGCCACAAGTACCAGCGCCGCGAGGTGCTCGACGCACTCGTCGCCGACGTCAGGGCGCAGACGCCCGACCACATCGCGGTGACGGGCGATCTCGTCAATCTGGCGCTGGAGGCGGAGTTCGCGCCGGCGCGCGCCTGGCTCGACGGCGTCGGGCCGCCCGACCGCGTCACCACGATTCCCGGCAATCACGACGCCTATGTCCGCGCCACCTTTCATCGCTTCGGCGAGACCTTTGCGCCCTATCTTGCGAGCGACGACGGAAGCGTCGGCTTTCCGGCCCTGCGCCGGCGCGGGCCGCTCGCGCTGATCAGCCTGTCCACGGCGGTGCCGACCCTGCCGCTGATGGCGACGGGCACGCTCGGGCGCGATCAGCTCGCAGCCCTCGAACAGGTTCTCGAACGGCTCGCGGCGGAGGACGTCTTCCGCGTGCTGCTGGTGCATCATCCCCTGAAGTCCGACGCGCGCCAGAAGCGAATGACGGACGCGGCCGATCTGCTGGCGCTCTTGAAGCGCCACGGCGTCGAGCTGATCCTGCACGGCCACGACCACATTCATTCGACGATGTGGTTCGAGGGGCCCAACGGCAACATACCCGCGATCGGCGTGCCGTCGGCGTCCGCGCTCGCACACGGGCGCTACCCGGCGGCGGCGTATAATCTGTTCACGATCGAGAAGGACAATGCCGGCTGGCGCTGCGAACAGACGGTGCGCGGACTCGGGTCCGGATTTCAGATCCGGGAGATCAAGCACGCAAGGTTGGTTTGATTGCACGCCGTCATTCCGGGGCATGCGAAGCATGAGCCCGGAATCCATCGAGCCGCAGCACGCGCGGATAAATGGATTCCGGGCTCGCGCCTTTGGCGCGCCCCGGAATGACAGCGGAGGGAAATTCACCAGCTCCGCAGGGCCGCCAGCACGGCGACGCCGAACAAGGCGGCGGCGCCGAGGATGAAGCCAAACACGAACGGCCAGACGCGCGAGCGGGCTGGCCGCTCCGCGGCCTCCGGCTTCGGCTCGGGCAGCACGACCATCGCATGCTCGCGCTCGATCATGCGGCGCGCGACATAGTCGGTGACGGCCTCGACGATCACGGAGGTGTCGTGCGATTCGGCGAGCACGATGCGGCCGAAGCGGGTGTCCTGGACGAAGCGGTACATCCGCTTGTCGCGCCCCATCATGATGTGCGCGACGACGTCGATCCAGAGTCGGGGCGTATCGCCCTGGCTGATGCCGCGGTCGAACAGGTCGATCTGCTCGGGCACCTGTGCAAACAGGGGATCGAGCGCGTCGTTGAGGATCTCGAGCCGCGCCACCTCGGCATCGCGCAAATCGACGACGACGCCGGTCCGGTCGGCGGCCTCGATCCGCGCCCGCAACAGCGCGTCGCGCAGCCGCACCGGGCGCGGCTGGCTGGGATGGGTCCCGCTGGTCTCGGGCTCTGACATTGGCGGCCTCGTCCTCACTTGCCTCCATTAACCTATCAGCAACCAAACCGTCCGCAAAGGGTCCACAATTCCAAATACTTACGGCGCCCACAGCTGTCTCACCTGTGCCAAAAACAGACGATCCCACCCGGCTTGCGCCGGATGGGACCCTCCGTCCTTGGACGTCTTCTTGATTGGTCAGGCAGCCGTCAGGCCGAGACCCGCGACGGCTCTTCCACGATGGAGAAGCGGACGCCGGCCTTGTGGCGGTTCTCTTCCGAGACCGTACGCCAGGCATCTTCGGCTTCCTTGCGGGTCTTGAACGGACCCTGCACCTGGGCCGAGCCTTCCACGAGCTTGTGGAAGTTCATCGAACCGAACTCGCCGCCGATCACCCAGAAATTGCTGCCTTTGGTCATTGTCAGTCTCCTCTTGGATAGCGTGGTGCGTTAGCCGAACTGGTTCATCGTGTTGTGGGCGCCGCCCGCCTTCAGGGCAGCCTCGCCGGCGAAGTACTCCTTGTGGTCGTCGCCGATGTCGGAGCCGGCCATGTTCTGGTGCTTCACGCAGGCGATGCCCTGACGGATCTCGGCGCGCTGGACGTTCTTCACGTAGCCGAGCATGCCCTGCTCGCCGAAGTACTCCCTGGCCAGATTGTCGGTCGAGAGCGCCGCGGTGTGGTAGGTCGGCAGCGTGATCAGGTGGTGGAAGATGCCGGCACGCTTGGCCGAATCCGCCTGGAAGGTGCGGATGCGCTCGTCGGCCTCCTTCGCCAGCGGCGTGTCGTCATATTCCGCCTTCATCAGCTCGGCACGGTTGTACTTGCTGACGTCCTTGCCGGCTTCCTTCATCGCGTCGTAGACCTGCCAACGGAAGTTGAGGGTCCAGTTGAACGACGGCGAGTTGTTGTAGGCCAGCTTCGCGTTCGGAACCACCTTGCGGATGCGATCGACCATCTTGGCGATCTGCTCGATATGCGGCTTCTCGGTCTCGATCCAGAGCAGGTCGGCGCCGTTCTGAAGCGAGGTGATGCAGTCGAGCACGCAGCGGTCCTCACCGGTGCCGGGACGGAACTGGTAGAGGTTGGAGGGCAGCCGCTTCGGACGCATCATCTTGCCGTTGCGGTTGATGATGACGTCGCCGTTGCGGGCGTTCTCCGCGGTGATTTCCTCGCAATCGAGGAAGCTGTTGTACTGGTCGCCGATGTCGCCGGGCTTGTGGCTGACGGCGATCTGCTGCGTCAGGCCAGCGCCGAGCGAGTCGGTGCGGGTCACGACGATGCCGTCTTCGACGCCGAGCTCGAGGAAGGCGTGGCGGCAGGCGCGGATCTTCGCCAGGAAGACGTCATGCGGCACGGTGACCTTGCCGTCCTGGTGGCCGCACTGCTTCTCGTCCGAGACCTGGTTCTCGATCTGGAGCGCGCAGGCGCCCGCTTCGATCATCTTCTTGGCGAGCAAATAGGTCGCTTCCGCGTTGCCGAAGCCGGCGTCGATGTCGGCGATGACGGGCACGACATGGGTCTGGAAGTTGTCGATCTTCTCGATCAGCTCCTTCTCGCGGGTCTTGTCGCCTTCCTTGCGCGCCTTGTCGAGGTTGCGGAAGATGTCGTTGAGCTCGCGCGAGTCGGCCTGGCGCAGGAAGGTGTAGAGCTCTTCGATCAGCGCCGGCACCGAGGTCTTCTCGTGCATCGACTGGTCGGGCAGCGGTCCGAACTCGGAGCGCAGCGCCGCGATCATCCAGCCCGAGAGATACAGGTAGGTGCGATCGGTCTTGCCGAAATGCTTCTTGACCGAGATCAGCTTCTGCTGGGCGATGAAGCCGTGCCAGCAGCCCAGCGACTGGGTGTACTTGGTGGGATCGCCGTCATAGGCGGCCATGTCGGCCCGCATCAGCGCCGCGGTGTAGCGGGCGACGTCGAGGCCGGTCCTGAAGCGGTTCTGCAGGCGCATGCGCGCGATGTGCTCGGCCGTCACCCCGTTCCAGGTCGGCTGGGTCTCGAGGAGCGCCTGGGCTGCATCGATCTCGCTCTGATACGAGGCCGGAGCCTGGAAGGTGCTGATGCCACGGGGCTGATAGTTCATGTGCCTGATCCTTTCGCTGACGATGGCGATGTCTGGCCATCGACATTCTTGACAGTGCATTGCGAAATGCGTGTCAGGAGCTAAACGCGAAAACGGAAACTTCGTATAGATGGCTTGTTTTTTATTGGTGATGTCATGTAACATCAGAACATGTAACAGATGTTATTTTGTAAAGTTTGTAAATTATAGGACAGCGAGTCTGCCCTTAATCGCCCTGGAGATCTGAAAAATGCCCGCCGAATCCGGGAAGAAACTGTTCGTCGGCCCGCGCTTCCGGCGGATCCGGCAGCAATTGGGGCTGTCGCAGACCCAGATCGCCGAGGGGCTCGGGATCTCGCCGAGCTACATCAACCTGATCGAGCGCAACCAGCGCCCGGTGACCGCCCAAATCCTGCTGCGGCTGGCCGAGACCTATGACCTCGACCTGCGCGACCTCGCCACCGCCGACGAGGACCGGTTCTTCGCCGAGCTCAACGAGATCTTCTCCGATCCCTTGTTCCGCCAGATCGACGTGCCCAAGCAGGAGCTGCGCGACCTCGCCGAGCTCTGCCCCGGCGTCACCCATGCGCTGCAGCGGCTGTACGCGGCCTATACCGAGGCCCGCCAGGGCGAGACGCTGGCGGCCGCGCAAATGGCCGACCGCGACGTCGGCACGCGCTACGAGACAAATCCGGTCGAGCGGGTGCGCGAGCTGATCGAGGCCAACCGCAACTATTTTCCGGAACTCGAGCAGGCTGCAGAAGCCTTGCGCGACGAACTGAACGTGCCGGCCGAAGGGCTCTACGCGGCGCTGGCCGCGCGCCTGCGCGAAAAGCATTCGGTCCAGACCCGCATCATGCCTGTCGACGTGATGCGCGAGACGCTGCGGCGCTTCGACCGCCACCGCCGCCAGCTGCTGATCTCGGAGCTGGTCGACCCGCCCGGGCGTGCGTTCCAGCTCGCCTTCCAGCTCGGCCTTGGCGAATGCGCGCAGCAGCTGGAGACCATCATCGGCCGCGCCGGCCCGCTCGACGACGCGCCGCGGCGCCTGTTCCGCATCACGCTCGGCAACTATTTTGCGGCGGCGGTGATGATGCCCTACCCCGCCTTCCTCGCCGCAGCCGAAGCCCTGAACTACGACATCCACGTGCTGGCGCAGCGCTTCAATTCCGGCTTCGAGCAGGTCTGCCACCGCCTCACCACCTTGCAGCGTCCGAACGCGCGCGGCATTCCGTTCTTCCTGCTCCGCGTCGACAATGCCGGCAACGTCTCGAAACGCTTTTCCTCCGGCACCTTCCCGTTCTCGAAATTCGGCGGCACGTGCCCGCTGTGGAACGTGCACTCGACCTTCGACACGCCGGATCGCCTGCTGAAGCAGGTGATCGAGCTCTCCGACGGCACGCGCTATTTCTCGATCGCGCAGATGGTGCGCCGGCCGGTGGCGCCGCACCCGCTGCCGCAGCCGCGCTTCGCCATCGGCCTCGGCTGCGAGATCCGCCACGCCGCGCGCCTCGTCTATGCCGCCGGCATGGACCTGGAGAAGGCGGAAGGCACGCCCATCGGCGTCAACTGCCGCCTGTGCGAGCGCGAAAACTGCGCCCAGCGCGCCGAGCCGCCGATCACGCGCACCCTGATCCTGGACGAGACGACGCGGCGGGTGAGTTCGTTCGCGTTCTCGAACGCACGGGAGTTGTAAAGCACACTGCTGTCATGCCCCGCGAAGGCGGGGCATCCAGTACGCCGCAGCGTCTCGGTTCAATCACCGCCGTCTCGGAGTACTGGATCGCCCGCCTTCGCGGGCGATGACAGCGGAATGTGTGGCGGCAGCCAGCAACTCACGCCAGCGTATGCACGATCACCGGCCCTGCGGCAGCGCGCGCGTCGCCGGCGAGCAGCGGGCCGAGATCCTTCTCGATCCAGGCGATCGCGCGCCGGTTCGCCTCCTCCGCCTGCTCGAACTTGTCGAAGATCGAGATCGCGGTGACCGTGTCGTCGCCGGCATAGACGACGTAGTAGGCGCGGAAGCCGTCAACGTCGCTGATGATCGGAACGGCGCCGTCCTTGATGCGGCGCGCCAGCTCCTCCGCGCTCCCGCTTTTCGCCTTGGCCTGACGGATGGCGGCATACATGACTTCCTCCTCCCGGCTATTGATGTGGGCTTTGTACCCGGACCGGATGTTACGCCGAAGCGCCGGGCCCGGATACCCTCCTTGGTTAACCCTGCACTAATCCGTCGGCGCGATCCGCAACCAACGGTTAAGCACGCCTCAACATCGCTGCCCTAGTCTCGCCCCACTCACTTTTCGCAAACAACGGTGGCCTATTCTGCCGGGCGAAGTGACATCAGGGGGTTCATCATGCGCATTGCGTTGCTGCTGACCGCGACCATCGTCGGCGCGCTTTTCGCCAGTCCATCCAATGCCGGACCGCTCGATGCGCCCGCCGAGGCTGCGCAGGTGCTGCCGCCGGGCTTCCAGAGCTACCGCGGCTACATGTTCGACCTGTCGGAGAATTCCGATCGCAAGGATGTCGACAAGCTCACCGACAACCTGAAGCGCCAGATCGACGTCGTCGAAGGCGTCGGCCTCTCCCCGCGCATACTGCGCTTCTTCCACACCGTTCCGATCGTCGCGAACGAGCTGGCCTGCCTCGACGAAGGCGCCGCGACCGCATGCTACGGCAGGGTCACGCCGGACATGCAGCGCACCGCTCCCCGGACGCTGACGGTCTGGGACCCCAACAAGCAGCGCTGGACCAATCCGAACGCCATCGACCTCGCGGTCGATTCGGGGCTCGGCGTGATCATGCTGCGGCCGGACATGATGCGGTACGAGAAGGAGGCAGTGCTGCTGCACGAGCTCCTGCACGCCTATCACGCGCGCCTGTTGCCGGACGGCTACGCCAACAAGGGCGTGATCGGCTATTATGCGCTGGCCAAGTCCAAGGACCTCCTGCCCAAGGAATCCTATGCCCTGAAGAATCCCATGGAGTTCTTCGCCGTGACCGCCAGCATCTTCCTGGCCGGAAAGAGCGAATTCCACGACCCCAAGTCGCGCGAGACGCTGAAGGAGAAGATGCCGGACTATTACAAATACTTGGTCGGCGTGTTCGGCTTCGATCCCGACCCGGCCGCGTCAAGCGGCCCGGTGGCCTCGCTGAAGTGAGGCGGACGTAGCCCATCTGCACCAACCCGGCAAAAAGCCGCGCGAAATGCGCGGCTTTTTTTGTTTTGGTAACCGGAAGCTGCGGATGACGCCCGGCCGGGAATTGCCAAGGCGGGGCCCGATCTGCATAGTCCCGCCCGCATCGATACTGTTTTCAAGGGGATAGAAGAACATGGCGGACGCCGACCTGGATGTCGTGATCCGGCAACTGGCCAGACAGCTGCATACGGGCCTGATGACCCGCGCCAAGGAGCGGCGGGATCGCTTCAACGGCCTTGCGGCCAAGGCCAAGGGCAAGGAGACCGGCGACCGCTTCAAGATGATGGCCAAGGCCACCATGGAGCAGGCCACCGCCGCCGCCAAGCGCCTCCAGATGTCCGCCGACAACGTCGCCGACAGCTACGCGCGATCGATGCGAATCGCGGCCAGCACGCCGATCGCGGCGAAGGTGGAGAAGAAGCCGGCGAAGGAGAAGCCGGTGAAGAAGGCCGCGAAGGCGAAGAAGGCCAGGAAGGCGAAGTAGCTGCGCTTTCTTCCTTCTCCCCTTGCGGGAGAAGGTGGCGTAGGCGGCCTTCGGCCGCCGTTCCTAGGAACGCCGATGCTTCGCATCGGCTACGGCGCCGGACGAGGGGTTGCTTCAGCAAACTCGTCTGCGAGATTTCTACGCGCGGATAGATACCCCTCACCCGTCTCGCCGCTATCGCGGCGAGCCACCCTCTCCCGCAAGGGGAGAGGGAAAGAGCCGCAGCTCTAGATATCTCTCACCGCCTTGGCGCGGATACTTGGCTCGGCTCGGCGCTAAGTTCGGCGAGCTTGGCGCGTGCTGCCTCGCGCGTGCGGACATCCTTGCCGACGGGCAGCGCCAGCGCGGCTTCGAAATCGGCGCGCGCATCGTCGGCCTGGCCGCGGGCGAGGAATGCCAGGCCACGGTCGAGGCGGGCCTGCGCATCGGAGGGGTCGAGACGGACCGCCGTGTTGTAGCTCAGGATGGCGCGATCGAGATCGCCGGTGGCGGCGAGCGCGAGACCGCGCTGGTGATAAGGCGCGGCAAGCTTGGGATCATGCGCGATCGCCTCGTCGTAATCCGCAATGGCGAGCTCGAGGTCGCCGCTCTGCCGGCGAGCGGTCGCGCGGTCGCGATAGAGCGAGGCGCGGTTGGGGTTGAGGAGAATGGCCTCGTCGAAATCGGCGATCGCCCGCCTGAAGTCGCCGTGGCGCAGCGCGATCCGCCCGCGCCCTTCATAGGCAAAGGCGATCAGCGAACCGCGGAGCGGCGAGAAACCGATCACGGCCGCGCAGACGTCGGGATCGTCCTCGTCCCCGCAATTGACGACCATGTGCGTGGACAGGCCGACGAGCACGCACAGGACGATCAGCAATGGTACGGCAGCTCTGGTCATCTTCGACGGTGACCGGTAACGGGCCGGCCACGCATCCCCTTTCGAAGGAAGTGTCACGGCGAGGTGTTAGCACCGGCCGGGACCATCCTGTGTGCGCCAGGTCACAAAGCCCCGCGCAAATCCTTACCGGTTCCGGATCAGCCCCAGGGACCACGTGAAGGACCACGTGAAGGACCACGCGAAGACGAACGGCCCCACGGGCTCGCCGGCGGATAGTTTTCGTTGGCGCCGACGGACGGCGCCGCCTGCGCGCCGAGCTCGGCCGCGAGCTGCTGGAGCGCCGCGATGCGGTTCTGCGTCGAGGGATGGGTGGCGAAGAGATTGTCCACGCCGTGGCCCGACAGCGGATTGATGATGAACATGTGCGCGGTCGCGGGATTCCGTTCGGCCTCGAAGTTCGGGACCTGATGTGCGGCGCCTTCGATCTTCACCAGCGCCGACGCCAGCCACATCGGCTGGCCGACGATGCGCGCACCGAGATTGTCCGCGGCATATTCGCGGGTGCGGCTGATCGCCATCTGCACCAGCATGGCGCCGAGCGGCGCGAGGATCATCATCAGGATCGAGCCGACGATGCCCGGGCCGTTGTTGTTGTCGCGGTGGCCGCCGAAGAACATGCCGAACTGCGCCAGCATCGAGATCGCGCCCGCGATGGTCGCGGTGATCGTCATCAGCAGCGTGTCGTGGTGCTTGATGTGCGCAAGCTCATGCGCGATCACGCCGGCGAGTTCCTCGCGGCTGAGCTGGTGCATCAGGCCGGTGGTGACGGCAACGGCAGCGTTCTCGGGATTGCGGCCGGTCGCGAACGCGTTGGGCTGCGCCTCGTCCATCAGGAACACGCGTGGCATCGGCAAGCCCGCGCGGCCCGCAAGCTCGGCGACGAGGCCGACTAGTTCCGGCGCGGTCGAACGGTCGACCTCATGGGCACCGTACATCGAGAGCACCATGCGGTCGGAGTTCCAATAGGTGAAGAGATTGGTCGCCGCGGCAATGACGAGCGCGATCATGGCGCCGGAGGCCCCGCCGATCAGATAGCCCACGCCCATGAACAGGGCGGTCAGGCCTGCGAGCAGCATTGCGGTACGAAAATAGTTCATGGCCGTCTCCCGAACCGGCCGCTGGCGAGCCTTGGGCCGGCGTCTTCGAAGTATGAATGCCGCCGAGCATCGCAAGGTTCATGCGGCGCGGAGCCGCAGATTCAACGCCGCGCGGCCAGCCTTTCCCCCGTAGCTAAAGCTTGACCGGGATTTGCGCAAAAACACGCGCAGATGCTTAGCAACCTGGAAAGCGCAACATCGGCTTAATGCACGGTAACCGGGCACGCTGCGCGGCCCTCGCGCATTGACCGGTTCCGCGGGCCTCCCGTCAGCAAGGTGACCGAAATGGTAGACCGCCTACGCGCCGCTTCCGTCGACCCTGCATCCACGCCTTCCCCTCACGAGACCAAGAGCGAGACCAAGACCGACGCGAAGGGGTTGCAGGAGGCGCTGCACGAGCAGCTGTTCGCCGACGACGAAACCGGCCACGCCCCCGAGGCGCAGACGGCGCCGGAACCAGGGCGGCGCTGGCCGCATCTGCAACGCGGCGCCAAGATCGCCATCGGACTTGCCATTATCGCCGTGTTCGGCTGGCTGCCGCTGCGTGCGATCTGGGAGTACTCGAGCGTCGAGGCCGTGCTGAATTCCCGTCTCGTCACCCTGCGCACGCCGATCGGCGGCCGCGTGGTAGCCGCCCAACCCATCATCGATCAGGCCAGGCTTGGTGCCGGAACCGTGGTCCTGCGCGTCGTGAACTCGCGCGGCGATCGCACCAGGCTCGACGATCTCCGGCGGCAGAAATCGCGCCTGGAGAACGAGCGGCCCAGTCTCGCCACCAAGCTTGCCGCGGCCCAGGCCGCCCAAAAGGATTTGGCGCGGCAGGCCGCGCAATTCCGCGAGGGACGCGTGCTTCAGCTCGAGGCCCGCATCGCCGAGATCCAGACCTCGATCGAGGCGGCGGCAGCGCGGCGGGACGAAGCCAGCGCCGCCGTCGAGCGCGCATCCTCGCTCGCGAAGTCCGGCAATGTCTCGACGGTCGAGCTGGCGCGGCTGACGCGCGAGCTTTCCGTGTCGCAGCAGACCGAGCTCGGTGCGCGCAAGCGGCTGGATGCTGCGAAGGTCGAGCTCACGGCGGCACGGAGCGGTTCCTTCCTCGGCGACAGCTACAACGATCGCCCGAGCTCGGTGCAGCGCGAGGAGGAGATGCGCCAGCGCGCCGGCGATCTCGAGGCTGATCTCGCGCGCACCGACACCGAGATCGCCTGGCTCGCCAACGAGACCATCATCGAGGAGGTCCGCTTCGCCGATCTGTCGGAAGCCAACATCACGACACCCGTTGCGGGCCGCGTCTGGGAAATGATGACCTCGCCGGGCGAGGACGTGCAGGCCGGCCAACCCCTGCTCAAGATCCTCGATTGCAGCGGCGCCGTCATCACGGCCAATGTCACAGAGAGCGTCTACAATCGCTTGCAGCTCGGCGACCGCGCCACCTTCGAGCCGAATGACGGTGGCGAACCGATCTCCGGCACCGTGGTCAATTTGACCGGCGCCGCCGGCGCGCCCGCCAATCTCGCCATCAATCCGGATACGCTCAGCAAGGAGCCCTATCGCGTGACCGTGGCGCCTCGCGATGCCGCTCCCCTCGCCTGCACCGTGGGGCGCACCGGCCGCGTGGTGTTTGCCCGGCACGAGACCGCGCCGTGATGATGGCGTTGACGCCAGGCCTGATTACGCTCGGCGCCTTCATGGCGGTCGTGCCGCTGCTCAGGCGCGACAGCACGATGGCGCGCTCGTTACTGGCCGTCGTGTCGCTGGTTTTCCTGCTCCGCTATCTCTATTGGCGGGTCACCGCGACGCTCCCGCCACCGCATCTGACGGCGGACGCCGTGATCGGTTATCCCTTCATGCTGCTGGAGGCGGCCTCGCTCGTCGCGGTCGCATTGTCCCTGCTGTTTCTGAGCCGGACCATCGACCGCACCGGCGCGGCCAGGATCGACGGCCGTGCCACCGATCCGCTCGCGCCGCTGATCGACGTGTTCATCTGCACCTACAACGAGGAGCGATCGATCCTCGAGCGAACGATCATCGGCGCGACCGGCATGGCGTACGGCAATTATCGCGTCTGGGTGCTCGACGACGGCCGGCGCCCCTGGCTGCGGCGGCTCGCAGGCGAACTCGGCTGCCATTATCTCACACGGCCCGACAACCAGCACGCCAAGGCCGGCAACATCAATCATGCGCTCAAGCACGTCGGCGCCCTGCCGGCGCGGCCGGATTTCGTGGCCATTCTTGACGCGGACTTCGTGCCGCGGCCCGACTTCCTCGCGCGCACCATCTCCCTCATGGATGACGCTTCGGTCGGCGTGGTGCAGACGCCGCAGCACTTCATCAATTCCGACCCGATCCAGACCAACCTCGCTGCGACCGATGTATGGCCAGACGAGCAGCGCTTCTTCTTCGACATCCTTCTGCCGGCGAAGGACGCCTGGGGCGTCGCCTTCTGCTGCGGCACTTCATCCCTCATTCGCTACGCCGGGCTGGTGCAGATCGGCGGCTTTCCAACCGACTCCGTCACGGAAGACTATCTCGTCACCCTTCGCCTGAAGGAGAACGGCTTCAACACCATCTATCTCAACGAACGGTTGACGATCGGGCTCGCGCCCGAGGGGCTGAAGGAATACATCACCCAGCGTGCCCGCTGGTGCCTCGGCTTGATGCAAATCGTGCGCGGCCGCAGCGGACCGCTCTCGCAGAACTCAAAGCTGTCCTTTATCGACCGGCTCTCGCTGGTCGATGCCTTCATGAGCTGGTCCGCGGTCTACACGTCGAAGGTCGCGGGACTGATGGTGCCCTGGCTGTTCCTGCTGTTCGGCATCAAGGCGGTGCAGGCGGATCTCACCGAGCTATTGCGCTTCTTCCTGCCGTTCTACATCTGGCACGGACTCAGCATGGCCTGGCTATCAAACGGCCGTTCGCTCGCCATGATGTCGGACGTCTCGCAACTCATCGCCGCGCCCGCGGTGCTCAAGGCGGTGGCAGCCGGCCTATTGAAGCCGAAGGGACACAAGTTCAAGGTCACGGCGAAAGGCGGCGACCGCGACAGGAGATTTGTCGAATGGCCGCTCCTGCGGATCTATGGCTGCGCGCTTCTCATCACGCTGGCGGCCATTGCCTATGCCTTCATCCTGCACCTGCGCGGCGAGAACATCGCTTATGGCGGACTGGCCCTGGCCTGGAGCCTCTACAATGCGCTCATCCTCACCGTGGTCTGCTTCGTCTGCATCGAGCAGCCGCGCAAGCGCAAGGCCGAGCGCTTTCATCGCAATGAGCCGGTGCTGCTGCGTCAGGACGGCAGATCGCATCTCGCACGGCTCGCCGACATCTCCATTACCGGCGCGCGGCTGATCGATCCCGATCCGCCGCGCCCCGGCAGCACGATCGAATGCCGGATCTACGGCCGCTCGATCGCGGCCATCGTCGTGCGACGAACCACAGACGGATTCGCGGTGCGGTTCGAGGAAGGCATGGATGCGCGCGTGCATGCGATCCGGGCATTCTATGCCGGCGAATATGTCCGCGCCTATCGCGGCGTCAGGGCGCTCCCGGTCGGGAAAGCACTGCTGATGCGGCTGTTCAGCTGAGCCGCGCGACATCCGCTCCCTCGCATTCCGCATGTTGGCATGACGTGGAAAGGATGGCATGGAAAGGATGGCCTGAGGCCGTCACTTCACCTAGACTTCGGGCGAATCCAAGCCTTCCCTCCCCGCCGGAACCCCTATGGTCCAGACCCGATTTCTGATCGCGGCCGCCGCGCTCCTCGCATGCTCCGCCACTGCCTCCGCCCAGCTCACACCGCCGCCCGCAAGGCCTGCGGCGCCGAAGGCCACCGCCCCCTCGCCGCGTGCGGCCTCGTGCCACAATGGCGCGAGCTTCGATCGCTTCCTCGCCGACGTGAAACAGCAGGCAGTGGCCGCCGGCGTGTCGCAGCGGACGCTCGCGGAGGCTTCGCCCTACCTCGTCTACGACCAGGGCATCGTCAACCGCGACCGTGGCCAGCGCGTGTTCGGCCAGCTCTTCACCGAGTTCGCCGGCCGCATGGCCGCGCCCTATCGCATGCAGAACGGCCAGCAGCACATCAAGGCCCACGCCGCTGCCTTCGCGCGCGCCGAAAAGGAATATGGCGTGCCGCCGGCGGTGATCGCTGCGTTCTGGGGCCTGGAGAGCGACTTCGGCGTCAACATGGGCAATCTGCCGACGCTGAAATCGCTGGTGTCGCTGGCCTATGACTGCCGCCGCTCGGAGATGTTCGTGAACGAGACCATCGCCGCGCTGAAGATCATCGACCGTGGCGATCTCACACCCGACGAGATGATCGGCTCCTGGGCCGGCGAGCTCGGCCAGACGCAGTTCCTGCCCGTGCATTACGTCAACTACGCCGTCGATTACGACGGCGACGGCCGGCGCGATCTCTTGCGCAGCGAGGACGACGTGATCGGCTCGACCGCGAACTACATCGCCAACGGATTGAAGTGGCGGCGCGGCGAGCCGTGGCTCGAAGAGATCAAGGTGCCGCAAAACCTGCCCTGGGATCAGACCGACCTCACCGTGCAGCAGCCGCGCTCGAAATGGGCGCAGTTGGGGGTCGCCTATCCCGACGGCCGTCCGCTGCCGAACGACAATCTCGCAGCGTCAGTGCTGCTGCCGATGGGACGGACCGGGCCTGCCTTCATGGCGTATGCGAATTTCGCCGCCTACACCGAGTGGAATAACTCGCTGATCTACTCGACCACCGCGGGCTATCTCGCCACCCGCATCGCGGGCGCCGCCCCGATGCGCAAGCTGGCGGCGCCGGTCGCACAGCTGCCGTTCAACGAGCTCAAGCAATTGCAGCAGCTTCTGGTCCAGGCCGGCTTCAATGTCGGCAAGGTCGACGGCGTGCTGGGCCAGCAGAGCCGCGCCGCCGTGAAGGCGATGCAGATCAAATACGGCCTGCCGGCCGATTCCTGGCCGACCGCGGAGCTGCTCGCCCGCATGCGCGGCGGCGGCACGGCGCAGGCGCAGCCCCAGGCGACGGTGCGCTAAGCCTTCCTCCGTCATGCCCCGGCTTGACCGGGACAGTACGCCGCGGCCCATCGATTTGACCACAACCGTCTCGGATTACTGGATCGCCCGGTCAAGCCGGGCGATGGCAGCGAGGGTGTGGCGCGAACGGCATCGTGGCAAGCCGGCGATGTAGAATTTTCGCACCGCACAAGCCGCTTTCGCGATTGTATTTTTCCATGACGTTCCCATGTGAGTGGCTCAGGTTTTCTCCTGAGATTTCCCACCATTCAAGCGAGCATCACATGTCCTTCCACGACGCCGTCGTCCCCGCCTATTTGCAGATGCTGAACAGCCTCACCGGCCTGCTCACGAAAGCCGAGGCGCATTGCGCGGCCAAGAAGGTCGACCCGAGCGTTCTGCTCGGCTCCCGCCTGTTCCCGGACATGCTGCCGCTGTCGAAGCAGATCCAGCTCGTCAGCGACTTCGCCGCCAAGGGCTGCGCACGGCTGACCCACAGCGAGGTGCCCTCGACGCCCGACACCGAGACCAGCTTTGCCGAATTGAAGCAGCGGCTGGCCAAGACGATCGACTACGTGAAGTCGTTCAAGCCCGCGCAATTCGAGGGCGCCGACACCAAGGACGTCACCTTCCCGGCCGGCCCCGACAAATCCATCACCATGAAGGGCCAGCAATTCCTCAGCGCGTTCTCGCTGCCGAACTTCTATTTCCACGCCACGACCGCGCACGGCATCCTGCGCCACAACGGCGTCGAGATCGGCAAGCGCGATTTCCTCGGCGCGAACTAAAACCCGGATATCAGGCGGGCGCGGCGGGGAGATCAAATCCGCCGCCGCGGCCCGAATTGCACATGAATTATGCTACGCGGGCCTTGCCGCGTAGCTCGCCTGCACTTTCCGTATGGCTCCTCCCTTGCGCTGATTGCCGCGATGCACAAGTGTTCCGGACCACTCACCGCCTGGAAGCATTCCCATGAGCCGTTCGACCAAGTTGTTTGAGACCTACAAGCTCGGCCCGATCACGCTGGCCAATCGCCTGGTGATGGCACCGCTGACGCGCAACCGCGCCGTTCCCGGCACGTTCGCACCCGGTGCGCTCGCCGCCGACTATTACGGCCAGCGCGCGTCCGCAGGCCTGCTGATCACCGAAGCGAGCCAGGTTTCCCAGCAGGGCCAGGGCTACCAGGACACCCCCGGCATCTACTCCAAAGACCAGGTCGCCGGCTGGCGCAAGGTCACCGACAAGGTCCATGAGCGCGGCGGCAAGATCTTCATCCAGCTCTGGCATGTCGGCCGCATCTCGCATGTCGCGCTCCAGGCGAATGGCGCAGCTCCGGTGGCGCCGAGCGCGATCCGCGCCAAGGGCAAGACCTTCGTGAACGGCACCTTTGCCGACGTCTCAGAGCCGCGCGCGCTCGAACTCTCCGAAATCCCCGGGATCATCGACGACTTCAAGCGCGCCACGAAGAATGCGCTGGAGGCCGGCTTCGACGGCGTCGAGATTCACGGCGCCAACGGCTACCTGCTCGACCAGTTCGCAAGAGACGGCGCCAACAAGCGCACCGACGCCTACGGCGGCTCCATCGAGAACCGCGCGCGGCTGATGCTCGAGGTCTCCAGGGCGGTTGCCGCCGAGGCCGGCGCCGACCGCACCGGCATCCGCATCTCGCCGGTGACGCCGGCCAACGACCTCGCCGACAGCAATCCGCAAGCCCTGTTCGACCACATCGTCGACGGTCTCAGTGCGCTCAAGCTGGTCTATCTCCACGTGGTCGAAGGCGCCACCGGCGGCCCGCGCGACATCGCCCCGTTCGACTATGCGGGCCTGCGCAAGCGCTTCTCCGGCGCCTACGTCGCCAACAACGGCTACGATTTCGATCTGGCGACCAAGGTGCTGGACGCGAACGCGGCCGATCTCATCGCCTTCGGCAAGCCGTTCATCTCCAACCCCGACCTCGTCGAGCGGCTGAAGGCCGGCGCGGCGCTGAACGATTGGGACAAGACCACGTTCTACGGCGGCAGCGCGAAGGGCTACACGGATTACCCGACGCTGGCGGCCGAAGCGGCGGAGTAGTTTCTTCCCCCTCTCCCCGCTTGCGGGGAGAGGGTTGGGGTGAGGGGGAGTCTCCGCGGGAACGGTAGCAGTTGGACTCGTGGAGAGGCCCCCTCACCCGTATCGCATCTGCGATGCGATACGGCCTCTCCCCGCAAGCGGGGAGAGGCGAAGAAAGAAAAAGGCCGGGATCGCTCCCGGCCTTTCGTGTTTGATGACGCTCTGCGCGAGGCTTACTTCACTTCCGCGCGCTTGGGCGGGGTGGCGGGCCACGACTTGATCAGCGTGTCGTAGTCAACCGTCTCGCCCTTCGGCTTCTCGTTGGCGAGCTTGCGCTGCGGGGCGATGGTGCCGTCCTTCTGGGCCTTGGCGAACCAGTATTCGGCCGACTCCTTCTTGTGCAGCTTCGGACCGCAGGCGCCCTGCACGCCGGACTTCTCCAGGCGCTCCATGACGGAGTCCTGGGCAGCGGCCAGTGCGTCCATCGCGGCTTGCGGCGTCTTCGTACCGGACGACGCATCGCCGATGTTCTGCCACCAGAGCTGGGCGAGCTTCGGATAGTCAGGCACGTTGTTGCCGGTCGGGGTCCACTGCACGCGCGCGGGCGAGCGGTAGAACTCGATCAGGCCGCCGAGCTTCGGCGCACGCTCGGTGAACGACTTGTCCCAGATGTCGGATTCTCGGATGAAGGTGAGACCGACATGGCTCTTCTTCAGCGACACCGTCTTGGAGACGATGAACTGCAGGTAGAGCCAGGCCGCCTTGCGGCGGTCAGCCGGGGTCGACTTCAGGAGAGTCGCCGAACCAGCGTCCTGGTAGCCGAGCTTCATGCCTTCCTTCCAGTACGAGCCGTGCGGCGACGGAGCCATACGCCACTTCGGCGTACCGTCCGCGTTCATCACGGCGATGCCGGGCTTCACCATGTCGGCGGTGAAGGCGGTGTACCAGAACATCTGCTGGGCGATGTTGCCCTGCGCCGGCACCGGACCCGACTCGGAGAAGGTCATGCCCTGGGCCTGCGGCGGGGCATACTTCTTCATCCACTCGAGGTACTTGGTGATCGAGTAGACCGCAGCCGGACCGTTGGTGTCGCCGCCACGCTCGACCGACGAGCCGACCGGACGGCAGCCTTCCATGCGGATGCCCCATTCGTCGACCGGCAGGCCGTTCGGGATGCCCTTGTCGCCGTTACCGGCCATCGACAGCCAGGCGTCGGTGAAACGCCAGCCGAGCGAGGGATCCTTCTTGCCATAGTCCATATGGCCGTAGACCTTGACGCCGTTGATCTCCTTGATGTCGTTCGTGAAGAACTCGGCGATGTCCTCATAGGCGGACCAGTTCACGGGCACGCCGAGCTCGTAGCCATACTTGGCCTTGAACTTGGCCTTGTAGTCCGGGTTGGTGAACCAGTCGTAGCGGAACCAGTAGAGGTTGGCGAACTGCTGGTCGGGCAGCTGGTAGAGCTTGCCGTCCGGTGCCGTGCCGAACGACTTGCCGATGAAGTCGTTGACGTCGAGCATCGGGTCGGTGACGTCCTTGCCCTCGCCGGTCATGTAGTCCGACAGTGCGATGGTCTGACCGTACCGGAAGTGCGTGCCGATCAGGTCGGAGTCGTTGATCCAACCGTCATAGACGTTCTTGCCGGACTGCATCTGGGTCTGCAGCTTCTCGACGACGTCACCTTCCTGGATGATGTCGTGCTTGAGCTTGATGCCGGTGAGCTCGGAGAACGCCTTGGCCAGCGTCTGCGATTCGTATTCGTGGGTCGTGATGGTCTCGGAGACGACGTTGATCTCCATGCCCTTGAAGGGCTCAGCAGCCTTGGCGAACCACTCCAGCTCCTTCTTCTGCTCGTCCTTCGACAGCGTCGAGGGCTGGAATTCCGCAATCCACTTCTGGATCGCAGCGTCGTCGGCGGCGCGGACCGGCGCCGAGACGGCGAACGACACCGCAATGATGGCGGCGGCGCTGGACATGGTCAGAAAGCTATTCTTGGTCAATGGACCTTTCCTTCTCCTAAACTGTCGCATGTTGTTCCTCCGTTGCAGCGACAAAATTTTATACAGGCCCGGGTTGCCCCCGGATCTGGCCGTCCCTTCGCGAGCTTCAGACCGTGCGAAAAATGAGCACGGCCGTGGCCAGCGAAATCCCACTTGCGAGCCAGAGGCTCGAAATCTCAAAACCTTCCTCGCCGATCGGCAGAGTGGCGAGTACGTCGGTGCCGGCGAAGGCGATCCACAGAAGGTGGATGACGGCCGCCGTGATCAGGGAGATGAACAGGCGATCGCCCCGCGTCGTCGGAATGCTGAGCACGCCGACGCGCTCGGCTTCGGGATAGACCGCGGCGAGGTACGTCATGACCGCGAGGGTGCAGGCGAGCGCCACAAAGAAGATCGCCGTCGGCGGCGTCCAGGCCATCCATGCAATAGCTTCCATCGATGCCTCCCTAGACCCGACCGAGCGCGAAACCGCTCGCGATGTAATTGCGGACGAACCAGATCACGAGGGCGCCCGGGATGATGGTAAGCACGCCGGCTGCGGCCAGCAGGCCCCAATCCATGCCCGCAGCCGACACCGTACGCGTCATGATCGCCGCGATCGGTTTGGCCTGCACCGAGGTCAGCGTCCGCGCGAGCAGGAGCTCGACCCACGAGAACATGAAGCAGAAGAAGGCGGCGACGCCGATGCCGCTCGCGATCAGCGGCACCAGGATCCTGATGAAGAAGCGCGGAAAGGAATAGCCGTCGAGGAAGGCGGTCTCGTCGATCTCGCGCGGCACGCCGGAGACGAAGCCTTCGAGGATCCACACCGCCAGCGGAACGTTGAAAATGCAGTGGGCGAGCGCGACCGCCCAGGGCGTATCGAACAGGCCGATCGCCGAATAGAGGTTGAAGAACGGCAGCGCATAGACCGCCGCCGGGGCCATGCGGTTCGACAGCAGCCAGAAGAACAAATGCTTGTCGCCGAGGAAGCGGTAGCGCGAGAACGCATAGGCCGCCGGCAGCGCCACCGAGATCGAGATGATGGTGTTGAGGACGACGTATTCCAGCGAATTGATGTAGCCGGAATACCAGCTCTCGTCTGTGAAGATGCGCTTGTAATGCTGCAGCGTCGGGGAATGCGGCCACAGCGTCATCGTCGAGACGATCTCGGCGTTGGTCTTGAAGCTCATGTTGACGAGCCAGTAGATCGGCAACAGCAGGAAGACCAGGAACAGCCCCATGATGAGGCGACGGCCGGGAATCGAGTGCATCAGGCCACTCCTTCCTTTGGCTTGAGCGCGGGCACGGGCTTGAGCGCGGCCGAGGGCTTCGGCTCCACCGCCGGCTCGCTCTCCGCCTGGACTTTGCGTTCGACACCGGCATTGGTCATGACGGTGTAGAAGATCCAGCAGACGATCAGGATGATGAGGTTGTAGACCAGCGACAGCGCCGCGGCCTTGCCGAGGTCGAACTGGCCGAGCGCGATCTTGACCAACTCGATCGAGACGAAGGTGGTCGAGTTGCCGGGGCCGCCGCCGGTGACGACGAACGGCTCGGTGTAGATCATGAAGCTATCCATGAAACGCAGCAGCACCGCGATCAGCAGCACACGGTTCATCTTCGGCAGCTGGATCGCCTTGAACACCGCCCAGCGCGAGGCGCCGTCGATCTGGGCGGCCTGATAATAGGCCTCCGGGATTGACTTCAGGCCCGCATAGCAGAGCAGCGCGACGAGGCTGGTCCAGTGCCAGACATCCATCACGATGACGGTGACCCAGGCATCGATGTCGTTGGAGACGTAATTGTAGTCGAGGCCGATGTGATTGAGGACATAGCCGAGCAGCCCGATGTCGGGCCGGCCAAAAATCTGCCAGATCGTGCCGACCACATTCCACGGGATCAGCAGCGGCAGCGCGAGGATGACGAGGCAGGCCGCCACCGTCCAGCCCTGACGCGGCATCGACAGCGCGACGACGATGCCAAGCGGCACCTCGATGGCGAGGATCACCATCGAGAAGAACAGATTGCGGCCGAGCGAGGCGAGGAAGCGGCCGCCGAGATCGGTCGAGGGATCGAGCAGTTCCTTGAACCAGCCGACGCCGTTCCAGAAGAACTGGTTGTTGCCGAACGTGTCCTGCATCGAATAGTTCACCACCGTCATCAGCGGCAGCACCGCCGAGAAGGCGACGACCAGGAACACCGGCAGCACCAGGAACCAGGCTTTTTGGTTGATGGTCTTGTCCATCAGGCGGCTCCCTCCACCAGAAGGCTGTCGGCATAGACGTGGACATGCGACGGATCGAACTTCAGCCCGGCGGTGCCGTCCGCGCCGGTGAAGCCCGCCGGCGCACGCGCTGCGAGTTTCGCGTCGCCGAGGCGTGTGCGCGCGAAGCGGATGCGGCCGAGGTCGTCGATGCGCTCGATCCTCGCGGAGAGCAGGCCCGGCGCCGGCGCGACGGCTTCGACGAATTCCGGCCGAACGCCGATCTCGATCTTCGCGCCCGCGGGCAAATGATCGTAGCTACGGTTCAGCGCGATGACGTGGCCGTCGATCCGGGCCTCGCGTCCCCTCACCTCGGCCGGCAGGATGTTCATGCCGGGCGAGCCGATGAAATAGCCGACGAAGGTGTGCGCCGGCTTGTCGAACAGCTCGGCCGGCGTGCCGCTCTGGACGACGCGGCCGTCATGCATGACGACGACGGTGTCGGCGAAGGTCAGCGCCTCGGTCTGGTCGTGGGTGACGTAGATCATCGTGAGATCGAGCTCGCGATGCAGCGCCTTGAGCTTCGAGCGCAGCTGCCATTTCAGCTCGGGATCGATCACGGTCAGCGGCTCGTCGAACAGCACGGCGGCGACGTCGGAGCGGACGAGGCCGCGGCCGAGCGAGATCTTCTGCTTGGCGTCGGCCGTGAGCCGCGTCGCCTTGCGGTTCAGATAGGGTTCGAGGTCGAGCAGGCGGCCGATCTCGGCGACGCGCCTGTCGATCTCGGCTTTCGGCACGCCACGGTTCTTCAGCGGAAACGCCAGGTTCTGCCCCACCGTCATGGTGTCGTAGATCACCGGAAACTGGAACACCTGTGCGATGTTGCGCTTCTGGGTTGACAGCGGTGTGATGTCCTGGCCGTCGAACAGGATTTTCCCCCGCGACGGCGTGATGATGCCGGAGATGACGTTGAGCAGCGTGGTCTTGCCGCAACCGGACGGGCCGAGCAGCGCATAGGCGCCGCCCTGTCGCCAGGTCATGGTCACCGGCTTCAGCGCAAAGCTTTCCTGCGGCGCAGCATTGCCGCCGTAGGAGTGGGCGAGATCGACGAGGTCAATGCGAGCCATGGCGCACCTCCCTCACGAATTGCCGGGTGCCGCGACCAGCCGGTCGGCAGCATCAAAGACGAAGACGTCGTTGGGATCGAGCACGGCATCGATGGTCTGGCCGGGCTCGAACTCGTGCACGCCGTGCAGCACCGCCACCCAGTTCAATCCGTCGCGGGTCAGATGCACGAAACTCTCCGAACCGGTGATCTCGGTCACCGTCACCGTGGCATGGAAGGCGTGGCGGTCGGTCTCGCCATTGGCGAGCGCAAGCTGATGCGCACGAAAACCGACGCGATAGGCGCCGTCGGCGAGAGAGGAATAGAGGCCGGACGCCGGCGCGGCGATGCCTCCCGCATATTGCACGGAACCGTTCTTCTTCTCGATGCCGACGAGGTTGAGCGGCGGATCCGAGAACACCTGCGCGACGCGCAGCGTCTGCGGATGACGGTAAACGTTGGGCGTCCCGCCGATCTGAAGCGCCTGGCCCTCCCACATGCACACCGTGTTGCCGCCGAGCAGAAGCGCTTCGGTCGGCTCGGTGGTGGCATAGACGAAGATCGCGCCCGAGGCCTCGAAGATGCGCGGCAGTTCGGCGCGCAGCTCCTCGCGCAGCTTGTAGTCGAGATTGGCGAGCGGCTCGTCGAGCAGCACGAGATCGGCGCCCTTGACCAGCGCGCGCGCCATCGCAGTGCGCTGCTGCTGGCCGCCGGAGAGCTGGAGCGGCGTGCGCTTCAGGAACGGCTCGAGCCTGAGCAGCCTTGCTGCTTCCGTCACGCGCGCCTCGATCTCCTCGCGCGGCTTGCCCTGCACGCGCAAGGGCGAGGCGATGTTCTCATAAACCGTGAACGAGGGGTAGTTGATGAACTGCTGATAGACCATGGCGACCGAGCGCTGGCGCACGTCGACGCCGGTGACGTCCTTGCCGTTGACCAGCACCTTGCCCGTGGTCGGCTTGTCGAGGCCGGCGAGCAGCCGCATGATCGAGGTCTTGCCCGACAGCGTCGGCCCGAGCAGCACGTTGAGCGTGCCGCTCTCGAGCGTCAGCGAGACATCGCGGATATGCGCAACACCATCGACGGTCCGGGTCACGTGATCGAGGGTGACGGTCATGAGCGTCCTCCCGCTTCCAGCAGGGGACTTTGCGGCAAAGCGTGGGTCCTGATCCAGTCGTCAAGCGCCGCGATCTCGTCGGCAGATAGTCGCAGGCCGAGCTTGGAGCGGCGCCAGACGATGTCATCGGCGGTCACAGCCCATTCGTTGGCCATGAGGTACCGGACCTCGCGCTCGGTCAGCGTCGCGCCGAAGGTCTGGCCGAGATCGGCGGCCGATTTCGCGTCACCGAGCAGCTTGATGGCGCGGGTGCCATAGGCGCGCGCGAGGCGGCGCGCATGCGCGTGGGCGAGGAAGGGATAGCCGCGCTGGAGTTCGGCGATCAGCCCGTCGATGTCGGACACATCCATGTCGCCGCCGGGCAGCGGCCATTTGCCGGTCCAGCCCTCGCGCGCTTTCGCGCTGCGGAGATAGGGCGAAAGCCGCTCCAGCGCCTCTTCGGCGAGGCGGCGGTAGGTCGTGATCTTGCCGCCATAGATCGAGAGCAGCGGCACGCCGCCGGGCGTGTCGAGCTCGAACACGTAGTCGCGCGTCGCGGCCTTGGCCTCGCTGGCGCCGTCGTCATAAAGCGGTCGCACGCCGGAATAGGTCCAGACCACGTCCGCTGAAGTCACCGGCTTGGCCAGATACTCGCTCGCGGCGGCGCAGAGATACTCGATCTCTTCGGGCGTCGCCTTCACCTTGGCGGGATCGCCGTCGTAGTCGCGGTCGGTGGTGCCGATCAACGTAAAGTCGTCCTGGTACGGGATCACGAAGATGATGCGGCCGTCCGCGTTCTGGAACATGTAGGCGCGGTCGTGGTCATAGAGTTTCTTGACCACAATGTGCGAGCCCTGCACCAGGCGCACCTTGGCTTTCGCGTTCACGCCGGCGCCGCGGCCGAGCACGTCCTCGACCCAGGGGCCGCCGGCATTGACCAGCGCGCGGGCCTGGATCGACGAACGCGCGCCGGTCAGCGTGTCGACCATGCCGACGGTCCAGATGCCGTCGGACTGCTTGATATCCGTCGCGCGGGTGCGGGTGCGGATCTCAGCGCCCTTGTCGGCGGCATCGCGCGCGTTGAGCACGACGAGACGGGCGTCGTCGACGAAGCAGTCGGAGTATTCGAACGCGCGGCTGTAGCGGTTCGGGATCAGCGGGCGGCCGACCTCGTCGCGCCTGAGATCGACCGAACGTGTCGCCGGCAGCAGGTGCCGGCCGCCGATATGGTCATAAAGGAAGAGGCCGAGGCGCAGCAGCCAGGCCGGGCGCAGGCCGGCGTGATGCGGCAAAACGAAACGCAGGGGACGGATGATATGGGGCGCGATGCCCCAAAGGATCTCGCGCTCGATCAGCGCCTCGCGGACCAGGCGAAACTCGTAATATTCGAGATAGCGCAGGCCGCCATGCACCAGCTTGGTCGACCAGGACGACGTCCCGCTCGCCAGATCGTTCATTTCGCACAGGAAAACCGTGTTGCCACGGCCCACCGCGTCGCGCGCGATGCCGCAGCCGTTAACACCGCCTCCGATAATGGCGAGGTCGAAAATACGCTCCAACAGACGCATCCCCCGGCGACTCGCTCGTTCCTTCGAGCGACTACTTTCGTTTTTGATTAGATCACACCGAAAAACGAAAGCAAGATGAAAGAGAGGCGGAAGGAAGTGAAAGAGGAACTTTTTTTGTGGGCAGTGGGGTGAAGGAGTAGGCAGCGAAACACCCCCTCCCCTAGAGGGGGAGGGTGGGCGCCAAGCGTCGGGTGAGGTGATTCTCCTCAATGCGGGCAGTGTTCAGGGCAGAGGGACCGTCACCCGGCCCCGCTCGCGCTACGCGCGATCACCCCTCCCCTCCAGGGGAGGGTAAGTAAGCCGCTATCTCAGCCGGACCACCGGCGCGGCTTCGGGCGCGGCATCCGGCGCTTCGGCCTGCGCATCATCGATATCCGCCCCCTTCGGCATCGCCTCCACCACTTCGATGCCCTTGCTGTGGCAGATGGTGGCGAGGCGTTCGGGCAGCTCCTGGTCGGTGACGAAGGTCTGGATCTGGGTCATGTGGGCGATGCGCACCGGCGCGCTGCGCCGAAGCTTCGTCGAATCCGCGACCAGCATGACACTGCGGGCATTGGCGATGATGGCTTGCGCGACCTGCACCTCGCGATAGTCGAAATCGAGCAGCGCGCCCTCCTCGTCGATCGCGGAAGCGCCGATGATGGCGTAGTCGACCTTGAACTGGCCGATCAGCTGCGTCGCGGTCGAGCCGACCACCGCACCGTCGGCGCGCCGCACCGTGCCGCCGGCAACCACCACCTCGATGCGGGGATGGCGATAGAGCAGCATCGCGACATTGAGGTTGTTGGTGATGACGAGGAGATCCTCATGCGAGGTCAGCGCGCTCGCGACCTCCTCAGTCGTGGTGCCGATGTTGATGAAGAGCGAGCATCCGTTCGGGATAAGCGAGGCGGCCGCAGCCCCAATCGCCTTCTTCTCCTCGGCGGCGACGAAGCGGCGTGCCTCATAGGCGAGGTTTTCCACGCCCGAGGCAATGATGGCGCCGCCGTGGATGCGGGTCAGCGAGCGCCGTTCGCAGAGGTCGTTGAGATCCTTGCGGATGGTCTGCGCCGAGACCTCGAACCGGCGCGCGAGCTCCTCGACCATGACGCGGCCGGAGGCGCGCGCGATGTTGAGGATTTCGGCTTGGCGATGGGTCAATCCGGTCACGGCAATGGCCTCAAATCTGGAAGGTGCATGGTGCGGCGGTTCGCGCGATCGGTCAATGCGCGCCCCGATCACGGTTAACGGACGAAGCCTCTCACCACGCCATCGCGGCAGCCAGAGGCGCGAGCAGGTCCGGATCGTCGAAGGCGCCGGCGGAGGCGACCGCGCCGGCTGCAATCAGGTCAGCATGGCCGAGGCTGGTCCGGATCCCGATGGTCGGAATGCCGGCCGCCGTGGCCGATTGCACGCCGGTGCGGGAGTCCTCGAATGCGACCGAGGTTTCCGGCCTCGCGCCGACGAAGCGCAGCCCTTCCTGATAGGGCAGCGGATGCGGCTTGCCGTGCGGCAGCTCGTCGCCGATCACGAGCGCCTTGAAACGGTGCGTAATGCCGAGGCCGGAGAGCAGCAGCTCGGCGTTGAGACGCGGCGCGTTGGTCACGGCAACCATGGGAACGCCGGCCGCGTCCGCCCGGTCGAGCAGCGCCATCAGGCCCGGCAGCGGCTCGATCTGCCCGGCGACAAGCGCGCGGAAGACTTCCTCTTTCTCATCGAGGATCAAGGCGCGCCGTTCCGGCGCCTCGTCGGGCAGAAAGCGCTCCCCGATCGATACATTGGCGAACCCTTGCAGCTCCCTCGAGAACCGCGCGTGATCAAAGACATGGCCGCGAGGGCCGAGCACCTCGTTGAAGGCCTTCAGGTGCAGCGGGTCGGTATTGGCAAGCGTACCGTCGATGTCGAACAGCAATGCCCTGCCCGTCGCATTGTCCTTGGCCTCGATCATTTCCGTACTTTCCCAAATGCAAGACGCATCGATGCGCGACACGTATCAATATGGCTGCGATCGCGCAATGACGCATGCACATGACGACGCGGTGACCACTCGACAAAGCCGCGCGCGGCTGCAACACTCTCTTCAAGATCAAAAAGGAGGAAACGATGACGATCAATCGACGCGATCTGGCTCTCTCGACCCTGGCCGTTCCAGCTCTTGCCGCGCTCGCTCTCACGACGCCGGCACTGGCCGCCTCGGCGGACGAAGAGGCCGTGGCGAAGAAGGTGGAGGCCTTCCGCCTCGCGCAGATCGCGGCCGACCCGAAGGCGCTCGGCGCGTTGTGCTGGGACGATCTGAGCTACAGCCATTCCAGCGGCAAGGTGGAGGACAAGGCGACCTTCATCACCAACGCCACCGACGGCAAATCGAAATTCCTGTCGATCGAATACAAGGACCCGACCATCAAGGTCGTCGGCCCGACCGCGATCGTACGCTTCCATTGGGTGGCGGAACAGGAGATGACGGCCGATGGGAAAAAAGTGCCGACCAACCTTCACATCCTGATGAACTGGCAGAAGCAGGGCGACGACTGGAAGCTGCTGTCACGCGCGGCGACGAAATTGTAGCGGCACCTCTTACCCTCTCCCCCTGTGGGAGAGGGTGGCTCGCCGCAAAGCGGCGAGACGGGTGAGGGGTTGCCTCCGGGAGCACACCTCTCACAGCTGAGTTCACCGATAGAACCCCTCATCCGGCGCTTCGCGCCTCCTTCTCCCACAAGGGGCCTGTTGCGTTATTGGCTTTTGAGGCTGAAGACGTCACGAGAGAAGGCCTTAGTCGCGGCAATTACCTGCCAATATCTGTAGTTGTCGCCCTCGGAGGGCGGCTCACGCGGCGATCGTGGCCCACCGCCTCATGTTGAAGGCGATTGAGGCGAGCAGGACTTGTCCGGTCGCCTTGATCAGACCGACGTAGCGGATGCAGGTCAGCCGCATGCGGCGTTTGAGAGTAGCGAAGGTGGTTTCGACCTGGGCTC
>NZ_AXAB01000076.1:0-19884 GCF_000472645.1 Bradyrhizobium sp. WSM2254
CAGCGCCGCGCCCGGGTCTGCTGCTGAGCATAGCTTGGCTTGTAGCCGACCTGCCTGCCACGGTTCCGCCTCAGCTCCCGAGAGATCGTTGATGGCGGGCGATCCAAAGCTGCCGCGATTTGCCCGACCGAGTTGCCATTGGCCGAAAGGCGGGCAATCTCGCATCGATCGTCAAGGGAGAGCTGTTTGTAAGTCCGCCCCATGGCAACACCTCCAGTTGGAAGTGTTGCACTTCGTTTGTGAACTCAGGGGACCCATAACCACAGGGAGAAATTTGGCGAAGACTGCCAGTTATTCTTTCCCGTGGTACTAACACCTGCGCGTCATCGATAAATCACGCGGTATGGGTCCCGGCTTTCGCCGGGACGACACCATTGACTACGCCGCCGACTGCGCCTCATCCTCCGCCCGGCTTTGCCGCAACGCCCGGGCATAGAGCATCATTCCCTCGCGCACCGTGCGCTGCTCGGCCTCTGTCAACGCCGCCAGCGCGCCGCTCACCTGTTTCCGTCCGAACGCATGCAGCGCCTCCAGCGTGCGCCGGCCCTTGGCCGTCAGCGACAGCAGCTTGCTGCGTGCATCTCGCTCGTCAGGCGTCTCCTTCAGCTCCCCGCAATCGATCAGCTTGCGCACCAGGCGGCTGACGCTGGATTTTTCCAGCCGCAGGAAATCGCCGAGCTCGCTGGAGGTCATCGGCCCGCGGATGCCGATCTCCAGAATGGTGTGCACGGCCGACGGCGGATAGTCCGACGCCGCCACCGTCGCGTCCATGAAGCCGAGCTCGCGCACCATCAGGCGCGAGGCGGCGCGGATGTCGTCGATCAGCGATAGCCCGGTCATCTTGACTCCCGGCATATAGTTGTATCATACAACTATATGCGCAGAGCGGCGCGTGCAAGCGTTTTGGAGTGACCCATGAGCGGAATTTCCCCGGCTGGTCAGCGGATGAGGGACAAGGTCTGCCTGGTGACCGGCGGCGGCAGCGGCATCGGCCGCGCTACGGCCTTGCGGATGGCGTCCGAAGGCGCGGCAGCGATCATCGTTGCGGGGCGGCGCGAAGCGGAGATCGAGGCGACCGCGGCGGCATGCCGCGAGATCGGCACGGACGCGATCGCGCTCAAGACCGACATCACGCGCGAGGACGACGTGGCGCGCCTCGTCGGCACGGCTGTGAAGCGTTGCGGCCGGCTCGACGTTGCCTTCAACAATGCCGGCTTCCAGGAGCGCCGGGCGCCACTGGAAGAGCAGGGCATGGAGATCTACGACAGCGTGTTCGACACCAATGTCCGCGCGCTGTTCCTGTGCCTGCGCCATCAATTGCCGGCGATGCTGGCGCAAGGCCGCGGCAGCATCGTCGTCAATGCCTCCGTCAGCGGCGTGCGCAATCCCAATCCCGGCTTCTCGCTCTATTCGGCGTCCAAGGCGGCGGCGATCTCGCTGACGCGCTCGGCCGCCATGGAGAACGCCCCGCGCGGCATCCGCATCAACGCCATCGCGCCCGGCCGCGTCGTCACCGACATGATGCTGCGCGCCGGCGTCGGCGATGTCGCGACGGTCAGCGCAGGCCTGCCGCTGCGGCGGATGGGGAGCCCGGAGGAAGTCGCGGAGGCCGTGGTGTGGCTGTCGTCGGATGCGTCGTCCTATGTCGTCGGGCATGTGCTGGCGGCGGACGGGGGATTCTTGGCGTCGTAGTTTTGCTTGCGGGCGTTCGCCAAAAACTCCGTGTCGTCCCGGCGAAGGCCGGGACCCATAACCCCAGGGAGTAGTTGTAGTGCGACGCTGCCCACCAAGAGTCTTCGCCAAACATCTCCCTGTGGGTATGGGTCCCGGCCTTCGCCGGGACGACGCTGTGGATATGGCGTGCCCTAATGCTTCTGCCCGTACAACACTGGCACCGCCGAATCCACGACCACCTCCACGAGGCTCGTGCCGTCGTACGCCATCCCGTGCTTCAGCGCCTCAGCCAGCTCCGCGGCCTTGCTCACCCGCACCGCATGGCAGCCCATGCCTTCGGCGAGCCGCACGAAGTCGATGCCCGGCAATTCCAGCCCGGGCACGTTCCTCACCTGCATCACCTGGCTGAACGAGCGCATCGCGCCGTAGCCTGAATTGTTGATGACGACGACGGTCAGCGGCAGCTTGCGTTGCGCGGCGGTCCACAGCGCCTGGATCGAGTACATCGCCGAGCCGTCGCCGATCAGGCACACCGTGCGGCTCTTCGGCTTGCCGAGCGCCATGCCGACCGCGGCGGGCAGGCTATAGCCGAGGCCGCCGCTCGCCATGGTGTAGAAACTGTCCTGGCCGCGCATCGGCATGAACTTTTGCATCGCCGGCCGGTGCGAGGGCACTTCCTCGACCAGCGATGCGCCATCAGGCATTGCCTGCGACAGCGAATGCAGCAGGAATTCGACCGGCAACGGATCGGCGGCCTGCGGCGCCGGCGGCAGCGTGCGGCCCTTGGGCGTTGCGCGTTTGCTCTCCGGCAGCAGGTCGAGCAGCAGGCTCAGTGCCGGCTTCATCGTGGCGAGGATGCTGGTACCGACCGGCGTCACCGCCGCGGCATCCGGATCATCCGTGATCTGGAAGATCGTCGCGCCGCCATCGAAGATCGCGGCGTGTCCCTCGACATGGAAGGTGAACACGGGTGCGCCGACCACGACGACGAGATCGTGCTCGCGCAACGCGTCGGAGAGCTGCGCGGGCGAGGCATGCAGGAAGCCCGCGAACTGCGGATGTCGCTCCGGGAACGAGCACCGCGCCGAGAACGGGCTGACCCAGACGCTCGCCTTGGCCTTCTCGGCGACGCGCACCATCAGATCGACCGCGCCGGCGCGGTCGACGCCGGGGCCGACGACGAGGGCAGGGTGTTTTGCGGAACCGAGTGCGGCAACCAGCGCCTTCATTGCGTCAGGCTCGGGGCCCATCTCGCGGCTGACCTTGCGCGCCTCGACCGGCGCGGTGGCATGGGTCCAGTCGTCGATCGGGATCGAGACGAAGGTCGGCCCGCATGGCGGCTGCAGCGCGGTGTAATAGGCGCGCGCGATCGCGGCCGGCACGTCCTCGGGCCGCGCCGGCTCGACGCTGTATTTGACGTAGGGCCGCGGGAACTCCGAGGCACGCTCGGCATAGAGGAACGCCTGGAGCGGCAGGATCGAGCGCGCCTGCTGGCCCGCGGTGATCACGAGCGGGGTCCGGTTGCGATGTGCGGTGTAGATGTTGCCGAGCGCGTTGCCGACGCCGGCGGCCGAATGCAGATTGACGAAGCCGGCATTGCGCGTCGCCTGCGCGTAGCCGTCGGCCATGCCCACGGCGGAGGCTTCCTGGAGCGCCAGCACGTAGTCGATGTCGTCGGGCCAGTCGCTGAGGAACGGCAGCTCGGTCGAGCCGGGATTGCCGAAGACGCGTCTGATGCCGAAGGCGCGCAGCAGGTCGATTGTCGCCTGCTTGACGGTGACGGATTTGCTGCCGGTCTTGCCGTCCTTGGACATGGTTTCCGTCCCCTGTTGTTTATCGACGCTGCCAATCCCACCGGCATTGCGAGCGCAGCGAAGCAATCCAGAGTGTCACCGCGGAAAGATTCTGGATTGCTTCGCTGCGCTCGCAATGACGAGGAGGCGGCGCATCACCACACCGCCGAGCCCTTCATCGTCGGCTGTCCCTCCGCATTCGCGGTCCACAGCTCCATGCCCGCCTCGGTCTCGTTGGCGTTGATGGAGAACTCCGTGCCTTCGAACAGCGGCTGAAGCCCGCGATAGGTAAACTTCTTCGGCGCCTTGCCGCCGTGGAGCTTGGCCGCCATCTCGATGATGAGCGCCGCCTGCAACGGGCCGTGGAAGATCAGGCCTGGGTAGCCCTCGACCTTGGTGACGTAGTCGCGGTCGTAGTGAATGCGGTGGCCGTTGAAGGTCAGCGCCGAGTAGCGGAACAGCAGCACCGGATCGGATACATGCGTCTCGCGATGCTGCGCCTTGGGCGGCGGAGGCGGGGCCTTGGCGCCGGCCGGCGCGCCGCTCGTTATCTCGCGATAGACGATGTCCTGCCGCTCGCGGATGGCGACGCCGCGCGGTGAGGTCACGGTGTGCTCGACCGCGACGAAGCACAGCGTGCCGGTCGAGCCTGATTTCACCGTGACGTCGGCGATGCGCGAGGTCCGCGTCGATTCATCGCCGACGCGGAGCGGCTCCAGGAATTCGATCTCGCCGCCGGCCCACATCCGGCGTGGCAGCGGCACCGGCGGCAGGAAGCCGCCGCGGGTGGGGTGGCCGTCGGGCCCCAGCATCGACATCGGAAACACCGGCTGCGCCAGGCACCAGTGCACCGTGAATGGCGCGGCGTCGCCCTTCTTGGGCTCGCCGCCCCCCTGGAACAGCGTCGCGCGCAGGCCCTTCACGAGCTGCGCGGTGACGATGTCGGTGGCCTCCGTGCTGCGGCCGATCCATTGCCTGAGATGATCGATGTCGAGCTTCTCGGTCATGACGCCTCGCTCTTGTTATTTCTTGGATGGACGTTCGCCGATGGCAGGCACGGCACCGTAAGCGCGGCTCTCGCCGACGATGATCGGCGCCGGCGCGGGATAGCTGACGCCGCCGTTCGGCGTGTCGACCTCGATGCGGCGCAGGTGCGGGTGGTTGGTGAGGTCGGCCATGGTGTTGACCTCGGCAAAGGCGATGTCGGCATCCGACAGCCGCTTCAGCAGCTCATCGCGCGTCATCTTGCCGAAGGCATCGGCCACCGTCTTGTCGGTGAAATCGCGGTTGCGCACGCGCTCCACCATGTTGGCGACGCGCGGATCGGCAGGCAGGTCGGGCTGGTCGAGCACCTTCACGCAGAGCGTCTTCCACTCCCGCTCGCTCTGGATCGAGATCAGGATGTCCTTGCCATCTTTCGAGGTGAACACGCCATAGGGCGCGATCGAGGGATGGCGCAGGCCCATGCGCTTCGGTGGGTTGCCGGCCTCGGAATTCAGCAGCGGCACGGTGCACCAGTCCGCCATCACGTCGAACATGGAGATGCGGATATCGGCGCCCTTGCCGGTGCGCCCGCGCGCGATCAACGCTTCCAGGATCGCCGCATGCGCGGTGGCGCCGGTCGCGACGTCGACGATGGACATGCCGACGCGCGAGGCGCCGTCGGGATTGCCGGTGATCGAGGCCAGCCCGCTCTCGGCCTGGATGAGGAGATCATAGGCCTTGCGGTGCGCGTAAGGGCCCTCGTCGCCATAGCCGGTGATGGTGCAGGAGATCAGCTTCGGATAGTCCTTCAGGAGCCGCTCGCGCGAGAAGCCGAGCTTGTCCATCGAGCCCGGCTTGAGGTTCTGGATCAGCACGTCGGCGCTCGCGATCAGCTTCTCCAGCTCGGCGCAGCCTTGCCTGGTGGAGAGATCGACCACCGCCGACTGCTTGCCGCGGTTGAGCCAGACGAAATAGCTGCTCTGGCCCTTGGCCGCCGCGTCGTAGCCGCGGGCGAAATCGCCTTCGGGCCGCTCGATCTTGATGACTTCCGCGCCGGCATCCGCCAGCCGCGAGGAGCAGAACGGTGCCGCAACCGCCTGCTCGACCGCAATCACCCTGATCCCGTCGAGTGCTCCCATGATTTGCTGCCTCAGTACGAGCGGGGCATGCCGAGCACGTGCTCGGCGACGAAGGACAGCACCAGGTTGGTCGAGATCGGCGCCACCTGGTAAAGCCGCGTCTCGCGGAATTTGCGCTCGACGTCGTATTCCTCGGCAAATCCAAAACCGCCATGGGTCTGGATGCAGGCATTGGCCGCTTCCCAGGACGCGTCGGCCGCGAGCATCTTGGCCATGTTGGCCTCGGCGCCGCAGTCGAGCCCGGCCTCGTATCTGCGTGTCGCCTCCTTCACCATCAGCTCGGCCGCGCGCATCGAGGCGTAGGCCTTCGCGATCGGGAACTGGATGCCTTGATTCTGGCCGATCGGCCGGCCGAACACGCTACGCTCCTTGGCGTAGTTCGTGGCCTTCGCGATGAACCATTTGGCGTCGCCGACGCATTCGGCCGCGATCAGGATGCGCTCGGCATTCATGCCGGAGAGGATGTAGCGAAAACCCTTGCCTTCCTCGCCGATCAGATTCTCCGCCGGCACCTTCATGTCGGTGAAGAACACTTCGGTGGTGGCGTGGTTCATCATGGTGCGGATCGGGCGGATCTCGAGGCCGTTGTTCTTGGCTTCGCGCATGTCGACGATGAACACCGAAAGGCCGTCGGTGCGCTTCTTGACCTGCTCCTTCGGCGTGGTGCGCGCCAGCAGCACCATCAGGTCGGAATGCTCGGCGCGGCTGGTCCAGATCTTCTGGCCGTTGACGATGTAGCTGTCGTTGCCGTCCTTGCGCGCAAAGGTCTTCAGCGAGGACGTATCGGTGCCGCTGGTCGGCTCGGTGACGCCGAAGGCCTGCAGGCGCAATTCGCCGCTCGCGATCTTCGGCAGGTATTTTGCCTTCTGCTCGGCGTTGCCGTGCCGCAGTACCGTGCCCATCGTGTACATCTGGGCGTGGCAGCCGCCGCCGTTGCACCCCGCGCGCTGGATCTCTTCGAGGATCGCGGCCGCGGCGGAAAGCTTCAGGCCCGCGCCGCCATATTCCTCGGGGATCAGCACCGAGAGATAGCCGGCCTCGGTCAGTGCGTCGACGAAGGCCTTCGGGTAGGCCATCTCGCGATCGAGCTTGCGCCAGTATTCGCCGGGAAACTGCGCGCAGAGCTTTGCGACGGCTTCGCGGATATCGGCGTGATCTTCGGTGTGGTGTTCTTCACTCATGGCGTTTCCCGTTCGGTGCCGCAGTTAAGATAACGCCGGCCGATCCTCCGGCGTTGTGAAAACAACGCCAGCCCCCTATGCTCATTTGCTATAGCGTATGGAGTAGCCTTCCAGGATTGGCAAGCATGGATTTCCGACAGCTCAGGACCTTCAGTTGTGTGGCGGAGCTCGGCAGCCTCTCCAAGGCGTCCGACACGCTGCGCGTGGCGCAGCCGGCGCTCAGCCGCCAGATCAAGCTTCTGGAACACGAGCTGCGCGTCGAGCTGTTCACGCGCAACGGCCGCGGCATGGTGCTGACCGATGCCGGGCGGCTTCTGCTCGCGCGCACGTCCGGCGTCGTGCGGCAGATCGACCAGATCCGCGACGATATCCAGTCGGCCAAGGGGCCGCCGTCCGGCCAGGTCGTGCTTGGCCTGGTTCCGACCGTGAGCTGCGTGCTGTCGGCGCGCTTCGCGCGGCGCTGCGTCGAGACATTTCCCGGCATTTCGCTGCGGATCGTCGAGAGCTACAGCGGCCACCTCGTCGAATGGCTGCACCGCGGCGAGATGGATCTCGCCATCCTCTACGGCCGCTCGGCGGATCTGCACCTCAATGTGCAGAGCCTCGGCCGCGACAACATCGTTGCGGTCGGCCCGCGCGGCTGCGGTCTCGCGCGCAAGAAGAGCGTCGATGTCGGCTGGCTGCTGCGGCAGCGCCTGGTGCTGCCCAGTCATTCGCACGGCCTCCGTGCGCTGATCGAGCACGCGGCCGCCCAGCGCAAGATCAAGCTCAACGTCCAGCTCGAGGCGGATTCGTTTCGCGTGCTGACGAGCCTCGTGGAGGAGGGGCTCGGTTTCGCGCTGCTGCCGCCCTCGTCGGTCCACGGCGAGGTCGCGGACGGGCGGCTGGAAACTGCTGTCGTGTCCAAGCCGATGACGCGCGAGCTCATTTTCGCCTCTCCGATCGACCGCCCGGCCTCGACGGCCTCGCTGGCCATCACCGCGCTCCTGCGCGAGGAAGTCGCCGCCTGCCGCAAGGAAGGGGTCTGGGACATCAAGTTGAGTTAGATGCCGTGTCGTAGAACAGCCGCGCGCCATCTTGCCTTCGTATCTGGCGCGACCTGTCATGCCGGAATTTTATAGCTGAGCTGGTCTGCCTGATCCTCATCCTGAGGAGCGCGTCTTCGCGCGTCTCGAAGGATGCAGGCCCCGCCGGGGGCCTCGCCCTTCGAGACGCGCGCGAAGGGCGCGCTCCTCAGGGTGAGGGGATAGAGTTGGATGCGCAGCCGCTTAAAGTGAGCGCGCTACCCCGGTATCCGCACCGGCAGCGACTCGTATCCCTTGATGAAGCTCGAATAGATCCGCTTCGGCTCTCCGACCACCTCGATGCGGTCGAAGCGCTTCAGCATCTCCTCCCAGACGATCTTGAGCTGGAGCTCGGCGAGCCGCATGCCGACGCAGCGGTGGATGCCGAAGCCGAAGGAGAGGTGGGTGCGCGGCCGCGGGCGGTCGATGATGAACTCCTCGGGACGGTCGATCGCCTCCTCGTCGCGGTTGCCCGAGACGTACCACATCACGACGCGGTCGCCCTTCTTGATCTGCTTGCCGCCGATCTCGGTATCCTGAAGCGCGGTGCGCCGCATATGCGCGAGCGGCGTCTGCCAGCGGATCACCTCGGGCACCATGGTGTCGATCAGCGCAGGGTTGGCGCGCAGCTTGTCGTATTGCTCGGGGTTCTCGTTCAGCGCCAGCACCGAGCCGGTCATGGTGTTGCGCGTGGTGTCGTTGCCGCCGACGATGAGCAGGATGATGTTGCCCATGAGGTTGTCGGGGTCCATGAAGCGCGTGGCGTCGTTATGGGCCATCAGCGACAGGAGGTCGTTGCGCGGCGCGGAGTTGACGCGCTCGTTCCACAGCCTGGACATGTAGGCGTAGCATTCGTCCATCTCGCGGCGGCGCTCTTCGGCCGAAGCGACGATGCCGCTCTTGGGCAGTGCGGTGGAGACGTCGGACCAGCGCGTCAGCTTGCGCCGTTCCTCCCAGGGAAAGTCGAACAGGGTCGCCAGCATCTGCGTCGTCAATTCGATCGAGACGCGCTCGACGAAATTGAAGGTCTCGTTGCGCGGCAGATTGTCGAGCACGGTCTGCGAGCGCTGGCGGATCAGCTTTGCCAGCTCGTCCAGATGCGTCGGCGTGAACATCGGCGACACCGTCTTGCGCTGCGCCGAATGCCGCGGCTGGTCCATCGCGATGAAGCTCGGATAGTCGTAGCCGGGCGGCACGTCGCGGATCGAGATGCCGCCGAGCGTCGAGTCCGAGGAGAAGAGGCCGTGATTGGTGTCGACATGCATGATGTCGTTGTATTTCACCACCGACCAGTAGGGCTCGATCGGTGCGTTGGTGCAGTAATGCACCGGCTCTTCCTTGCGCAGCCGCTCGAACCACGGCCACAGCGTGTCGTCCTGGAACAGGCGTGGCGCGCCGGGGTGGAACTGCGCGAGCGGGGTCGCGTGGGCCTCCTCGCGCGCCCTGCGCATGCGTTCGGCCTTGTCCACTTTCACCGGCGTCTGGATGTTCATGGTCGTGGCTCCAGTTGTCGCTCTTCTTTCGCCTCTCCTCGCACTTGTCCGCCGAAGCTTTGGCGAAGGCGGATGCGGGGAGGGGAGGTCTCCTACGCCGTAATCTTGACCGGCAAGGTTTCAAGACCCTTTACGAAACTCGAATAGACCCGCTTGGGTTCGCCGACCACGTCGATATGGTCGAAGCGCTTGAGGATCTCTTCCCAGATAATCTTGAGCTGGAGTTCGGCAAGCCGCAAGCCGACGCAGCGGTGGATGCCGAAGCCGAAGGAGAGATGCGTGCGCGGGCGGGCGCGGTCGATGATGAAATCGTAGGGCTTTTCGATCGCCTCCTCGTCGCGGTTGCCCGAGACGTACCACATCACGACCTTGTCACCTTTCTTGATCTGCTTGCCGCGGAACTCGAAATCGGACAGCGCGGTGCGGCGCATATGCGCGAGCGGCGTCTGCCAGCGGATCACTTCCGGCACGAAACTGTCGAGCAGCGCAGGATTCTCGCGCAGCTTGCGATATTGTTCCGGATGCTGGCTGAGCGCGTGGATCGAGCCCGACATGGTGTTGCGGGTGGTGTCGTTGCCGCCGACGATCAAAAGGACGAGATTGCCGAGGAAGTTCTTTGCGTCCATGTCGCGCGTCGCCGCCCCATGCGCCATCATCGAGAGCAGATCGCTCTTCGGCGGCTGCTCGATGCGCTCCTTCCACAGGCGCGCGAAATAGCCGGCGCATTCGGTCAGCTCGGCCTGCCGCTCGTCTTCGGTGGCGACGAGCCCATCGGGGCCGGGAATGGTGGTGGCGACGTCCGACCAGCGCGTCAGCTTGCGGCGATCCTCCCAGGGGAAGTCGAACAGCACCGCGAGCATCTGCGTGGTGAGCTCGATCGAGACGCGATCGACCCAGTCGAACACCTCGCCGCGCGGCAGATTGTCGAGGCACTCGGCCGAGCGGGTGCGGATGTTGAGCGCGAGATTGTCCAGATGCGTCGGCGTGAACATCGGCGCCACGGTCTTGCGCTGCGCCGCATGGCGCGGCGGGTCCATCGAGATGAAGCTTTCGCGGCGCAAATCCGGATCGATGTCGCGGATGGTGATGCCGCCGAGGGCGGAGGCCGAGGAGAACACCGAATGGTTGGTCTCGATCTCCATGATGTCGTTGTAGCGCGTCACCGACCAGTACGGCCCGAACATCGAGTCCTTGCAATAGTGCACGGGGTCTTCACGGCGCATGCGGTCGAAATAGGGCCAGAACGTATCGGTCCTGAACAATTCAGGATCGCCCGGATCGAATTGCTCCAGCGGCAGTGACGTGGCGCGCTCGCGCAATGCATCGAGCTTTGCCGTGCTTTCGATGGTCCCGTGCATGACCGCTCTCCCTGACATGAACCGCGCGTTCTCGTTGAATTCTGCGCTGCGGTATTTGATTTGCAATTACAGCCGGTTGTCTGCGTCGGGGCAAGGGCGAGTTTTGCCACATCCAACCTTTGGGTGAGGTGCGTAACCCGGATGGAGCGGAGCGAAATCCGGGATTCGGGCCGCCAATCAAGCTGTCCCGGATTACGCTGCGCTCCATCCGGGCTACGGATCAGCAACTGTCACGCAGATGTGTCAACGTGATCTCCCGCACGCGGTTCGACGGGGAAACGTGCCAGAAATCGACGGGAAACGGGGCAAATCGAACCCGCCCATCTTGGGGATCGACCAATCTCTGATCTATAGTTTGACCGCAACAGGCCAACATCCCGAGGTTGCCGCCGTGAACGACATGCAATGGGCCCCCATCGGTTCCGAACCCGTCCCGCCGCCACTGCCGCCCACGCGGGTCGACTTCGCCGGCGACCGCTCCGTGTTCCGCAAGATGGTCACCAAGGGTGCCATGCTGGAGCTGGTCACTTTCGGCTTCTACCGGTTCTGGCTCGTCACCGACATCCGCCGTCACCTGTGGTCGAACACGTCGATCGACGGCGACGCCGCCGAATATACCGGCCGGGGCAAGGAATTGCTGATCGGCTTTCTGTTCGCGCTGGCGATCCTGGTACCGATCTATCTCGCCTATTTCCTCATCGGTATCGAGTTCGAGCGCTGGCAGGGCTTCGCCTCGACGCCGCTGTTCATCAGCTTCTACGCCTTCGGCCAGTTCGCGATTTTTCGCGCGCGGCGCTATCGCCTGACGCGCACGGTCTGGCGCGGCGTGCGGTTCTGGATGGACGGCTCGGGCTGGGCCTATTCGTTCCGCGCGATGGCGTGGGGCCTGCTGGTGTTCCTCACCCTCGGCCTGGCGCTGCCCTGGCGCGAGGCTTCGCTCGAACGCTACAAGATGCAGCACACCCATTACGGTGACCTCTCCGGCGATTTCGAAGGCGATGGCTGGACGTTCTTCAAGCGCGGCTGGTGGCTGTGGCTGCTCAGCCCGATCGCGATGGTCATCTTCCCGCTCGCCCCGTTCTTCTATGCCGAGTTCAAGGCGCGCGAATGGCGCTGGTGGCTCGACGGCATCCGCATCGGCGGCGTCAGCCTGTCCTCGGAGCTGCCGCATGACGCGTTCTACGGCCTGTACTGGAAGGTGATCGGCTGGTGGATGCTGCTCTCGATCATTTTCGCTGCCTATCTCGGCGGCGCCACCACGCTCGTCGTCAAGCTGAGCGGCCTTCCGGTCGAGCAGGTGTTCGGTCCCGACAATACCGCCAAGAGCATCCCGATGCTGGTGATGATGGTCATCGGCTATTTCGCCGTGGCGCTTGCGGTCAACATCATCATGCGGGTCTATCTTCAGCGCGATCTCTGGGCCAAGGTGCTGGAGACCGTCGAGGTGCATAACATCGGGGCCGCGGCGGATGTGCGCGGCAGCGGCGAGCTCGCCAGCGCGCTCGGCGAAGGCTTTGCCGACGGACTCGATGTCGCGGGATTCTGATCTGTGAGCGAGTTGTCCACCGAGGCTCCGGCGCAGTCCGCAAAGCCGACGATCTTCTTCGACGGCGTGTCGAGCCGCAGGCGGCAGGTGACGCTGACGCTCGGTGATGCGCTCGAGATCTTTGAGGGGGGCGGGACGCCGGTTCGCTGGGCCTATGCCGACATTCGCCGCGCCGACAGTCCGGCCGGTATCCTGCGTCTGGCCGCGACGTCCGCGCCGCCGCTGGCACGGCTGGAGATTCGCGATGCCGCGCTCGCGGCCGACGTGACCGTCCGCTGCATGCGTCTCGACGAGCAGCAGACCACGCGCCGCGGTGTCGCGAAGATCGTCGGCTGGTCGGTGGCCGCCGCCGTCTCGATCGTCTGTGTCGTGCTGTTCGGCGTGCCGCTCGCCGCCGACCGTCTCGCGCCGCTGGTGCCGAAACCAATCGAGCGCCGCATTGGCGATGCGTCCGAGGTCCAGGTGAAGACCATCTTCGGCCGCCGCATGTGCGAAGACCCCGCGGGCAAGGCCGCGTTCACAAAGCTGGTCAACCGCCTGCGCGATGCGGCCGGCCTCGACGACGATGCCATGACCGCGGGCGTGCTGCCGACCTCGGTGCCGAACGCTTTCGCGCTGCCGGGCGGCAAGGTGTTCTTGTTGCAGGGCCTGCTCGACAAGGCTGAAAGCCCCGACGAGCTTGCCGGCATCCTCGCCCACGAGCTCGGCCATCTCAAGCATCACGACAACATGCGCGGCCTGATCTACAACGGCGGCACCTCGTTCCTGATCGGCCTGCTGTTCGGCGACGTCACCGGCTCATCCGCCGTGATCTTCGCCTCGCGCAGCGTGGTCGAGGCCTCCTATTCGCGCGAGGCCGAGACCGCCGCCGACACCTTCGCCATCGAGATCATGCACGCGCTCGGCCGCTCGCCGAAGCCCTCGGCCGAGCTGATGTTCCGCATCACCGGCAAGGAAGGCGGCTCCGGCTTCACCATCCTCGCCAGCCACCCGCTGACCGAGGACCGCCTCGCCCGCATGACCAAGGAAGATCGCCCCGCCAGCGGCCCGCCGCTGCTGACGGATGCGGAGTGGCAGGCGCTGAAGGGCATTTGCGGCAGCGGGAAGATCTGAGCTTCCGCGCTACCTTGTCCCATACGCGCGGTCGCCGGCGTCGCCAAGGCCCGGCAAAATAAAGCCGTTCTCGTCGAGACCCTCGTCCACCGCGGCCGTCCAGACCGGCACGTCCGGATGCAATCCGCGCAGGCGTTCGAGCCCTTCCGGTGCGGCGATCAGGCAGGCGAGGCGGATGTCCTTGGCGCCGCGCTCCTTCAGCCGGTCGATGGCGGCTACGGCCGTGTTGGCGGTGGCGACCACCGGCGTCACGACGATTGCCAGCCGTTCGCCGAGGTCGGACGGCGATTTGAAGAAATATTCGACCGCGGCAAAGCTGTGCGGCTCGCGGTAGAGCCCGATATGCGCGACGCGGGCGGTCGGCACCAGATCCATCATGCCGTCGACGAAGGTGGTGCCGGCGCGCAGCATCGGCACGAACACCAGCTTCTTGCCGGCGATCTTGGCCGAATGCATCGTCGCCAGCGGCGTCTCGATGACGGTATCGGCGAGCGGCAGGTCGCGCGTCACCTCGTAGCACAAGAGCATGCCGATCTCCTTGATCAGCTCCCGAAACGACTTGGTCGAGATGGATTTGTCCCGCACCAGCGTCAGCTTGTGCTGCACCAGCGGGTGATCGACGATCGTGACGCCTTCCATGATCGGATGCTCCTGAAATTCATCAAGTGAATGTGTGAGCGACAATGAGAGTTAGAAAACCGTGCCGTCGCTGATCACCTTGAGCGGCGGCGAACCGTCGGGACGGCGTGCGAAGGCGATGGCGCGGCCTGCGGCCCAGGTGCCGCCTTCCAGGATGCTGGCGAGCGGCAAGGTCTCAGGCGTGCGGCCGAGCTTTGTGCGAACCAGTCCGGCAAGCCGATCCAGCAGCGCGATGGTCAGCGCGCGCCACTCCACGACGAGCAGGGAATCCACCGCATGCGCGCGCCCGGCATCCGCGGCATCGCGCAGGCGCAGCACCTCGTGGTCGACGAACAGGCCGCCATTGCGGTATTCGGCAAGCCCGGTCAGGCCGTCGATGTCGGTGACCGCAAACCCGGCGCGCTGCAGCGGTTCGATCAGCGAATAGCTCAGCCATTGCGACAGCTTGTGCAGCGGCACGAGGCCGGCGGTCGCATCGTCAGCCTTGATCGCCGGATGGCGCCAGCAATCGCCGAGCGGAACGCCTGCAAGCTCCAGCCGCGACGGCCAGATCGGCCCGAGCTGGTTCAGCACCGCGGAGAGGATCGCCGGCGCGGCGATGGCTCCGCCGACAGCCTGCGCCGCGATGTGGTCGAACAGGCCGCCGGGCCGCGGCGTATCGTGCAGTCCAAAGATCTCTGGACGGTCCGCCACCTGCTTGCCCAGACGCCGCAGCAGATCCGTGCGTCCGTCGAGGCCGAGCAGCGGATTGGCGTCGCTGACCTGAAACGCAGAGGTGAGGGAGGCAAGCGGCAGTTTTGCGAGCACGTCCGCGTCGGCCCTGAAAGGCGCGCGGACATCGCGGGAGAAGAGCCCACCCGCAAACATGTCGAGGCTCGCAATTGCGAGCCCCTCGGATCGGCCGATGCTTTCGCCCGTCACCGCGTCACGATAGCGCCAGGCAGCGCCGGCGCCGGCGTCGAGCAGCACGCTGACGATGGCGAGGTCGAACTCCGCGCGCGCCCGCGCGGCGCGATCCGGCCATGATGCGGCGTCCGCCAGCCGCGCCCAGCGATCGACGCCGCCGAGCACAAAATGCCGCCAGCGGGCGTGGAACGGAACGTCCAGCGTCGGATAGGCTTTTCGCGTGACCGCGAGCACGGCATCGGCGACGCCGTCCATGCGGTCGAGATCGATCGTGAAGTGGCTCAAGCCGCCGACCAGGCCAAGCTCCAGCATCTGCCCGGCGCGCGCGCGAACCGCTGCTGCGGTGAGCAGCGAACGGGCTTCTCGTTCCAAAGAGTCCGCCATCAATCGATCAGTATTTTTCCAGCGAACGCCCGACCACGCCGTTGACGTCCTTCTCGGGCGCGATGTCGGTCGAGTAATAGCCGGCGGCCTTCTTGGCGGCGATCTCGACATAGGCGTCGGCCGGGATCAGCTCGGGCGGGATCGGCACGCGCTCGACGATGTCGATGCCCTGCGAGGTCAGCGCGTCGTGCTTCATGTCGCTCATCGACAGGAAGCGGTCGATGCGCTTCAGGCCCAGCCAGTGGATGGTATCAGGCATCAATTGCTGGAAGCGTGCATCCTGGACGCCGGCGACGCATTCGGTGCGCTCGAAATAGGCGGCGGCCGCGTCGCCGTCCTCCTGGCGCTTGCGGGCGTTGTAGACCAGGAATTTCGTGACCTCGCCGAGCGCGCGGCCTTCCTTGCGGTTGTAGACGACGAGCCCGAGCCCGCCCTCCTGCGCGCCGCGCGCGGATTCCTCGATGCCGTGGATGAGGTAGGGCCGGCAGGTGCAGATGTCAGAGCCGAACACGTCGGAGCCGTTGCATTCGTCGTGCACGCGGCAGGTGATCTTGGTGCGATGGTCCGGCAGCTTGGTGACGTCGCCGAACATGTAGACCGTGGTGCCGCCGATCGGCGGCAGGAACACCTTCATGTCCGGCCGCGTCACCAGCTCCGGGAACATGCCGGCGGTCTGCTCGAACAGCGTGCGCCGCAGCTCGGTCTCGCCGGTGCCGAAGCGCTCGGCGAGGCCGGGCAGGTACCAGACCGGATCGATCGCGATCTTCACCACCGAGACGCTGCCATTGGCGTGCACGACCTCGCCGTCGGCGCGCAAGCGCTTGGCGGCCAGCGCCTCGCGGATCTCCGGCAGGTCGAGCCGGGCGCGCGTCACCGCGATGCTCGGGCGGATGTCGGAGCCCTCGGCGATCTCCTTGCCAAAGTTCTCGGCGACCAGATGCCCCCAGGGGTCGAGCGCGACGATCTTGGCGGGATCGTTCCATTGCGGAAACGGCCCGATGGCGGCCGCCGGAAACGTGTTGGTGAGGTCGGGACGCCGGATAGGGTCGAGCGCGCCGGCGGAGACGGCGAGCGCGCGGTACATTGCATAGGAGCCGCCATGGCTGCCGATCACGTTGCGATCTTGCGCGCGGGACACCGTGCCGATGATCGGCCCGCGGGCGCGCGCGTCGGCTGCGCCCCAATGGATCGGAAAGGCGGCCTTCTTGCCCGGCTCCGGATGGGAGGTGAGGCGGATGTGATCGGTACGGTTCGCGCGGCTCATGTCCAGGCTCCCAAAAAGCCAACGGCCCGCCGCTCGGACGGGCCTGGCTCACTTTGCGTTACCGATGCGGAGCACCGGCGGCGCAAGCTCAATCCAACATATTGTAGCGGCCGACGGCGACAGACAAGTTAATGCTGCTGCGCCCGGCAGGCGTTCATCGCCAAATTCCATCATCGGCGAACCGGTCCGGTCCGCGTGAATCCCGCGCCCTCGCTCCGGTCGAACCTTGCCGTTCGATCCGCGGGATAGATCTAAGGATTTGAAATAGTTTCTGTTTTTCTGTTTTCAAGAGGCGTTGCGGCAATTGCGTCGCGGCTGGACATAATGTATATAATCAGACAAATCGTATAGATCGCCATTGCCCCCAGGAGACCGCCATGCTCGCCGCCAGCTACATCGAGCCTCGTACCGGAAAGCTCTATCCGCTCGACCAGCCGCGCTGGTGCTCGGACGAGCGTACGCCGCTGTTGGTGACGCCGGGGGCAGGGATGTCGCGCGAGGAGGTCGAGCCGCGTACGCGATCGCTGTGGCGCTACCGGGCGGCGCTGCCGGTCGAGATCAAGAATCCGATCACGCTCGGCGAGGGCTGCACGCCGCTGGTAGCGCAGGAGTGGGGGGACCTGCGCCCGTTGTTCAAGCTCGAATGGTTCAACCCGACCGGCAGCTTCAAGGACCGCGGCTCCTCCGTGATGCTGTCCTTCCTGCGGCAGATCGGTGTCGACGCCATACTGGAGGACTCTTCCGGCAATGGCGGCTCGTCGATGGCGGGGTTAGGCGCCGCCGGTGGCATGCGCGTGAAGATCTTGGCGCCGGCTTCGACCTCGCCGGCCAAGATCGCGCAGGTGCGCGCCTATGGCGCGGCGGTGCAGCTCGTCGAGGGGCCACGCGAGGAATCGGAGGCCGAGGCGATCCGCCAGTCGAGCCAGACATTTTACGCCAGCCACAATTGGCAGCCGTTCTTCCTCGAGGGCACCAAATCGCTCGCCTATGAAATCTGGGAAGACCTCGGCTTCCGCGCCCCCGACAACGTCATCGTCCCCGTCGGCGCCGGCAGCAGCCTGCTCGGTTGCGCCTTCGGTTTCCGCGAGCTGCTGAAAGCCGGGCAGATCACGAAACTGCCGCGGCTGTTCGCGGCGCAGCCGCTCAACTGCTCGCCGATCGATGCGAGCTTCAAGGCCGGCGTCGATACGCCTGTCGCGCGCGAGGTCAGCAAGACCATCGCCGAAGGCACCGCGATCAAGAATCCCCTGCGCCTGCGCGAGATCATCGCCGCTCTGCGCGAGAGTGGCGGCGGCACCGTTGCGCTGGCCGAGGACGAGATCGTCGCCGCCCTGCGGCGTCTTGCACGGCAGGGACTGTTCGCCGAGCCGACCAGCGCCAGCGCAGCCGCCGCGCTGGACAAACTCTCCGCCACTGGCGCCATCAAGGCGAACGAGACCACGGTCGCGGTGCTCACCGGCACGGGGCTGAAGGCCGCGACCACCGTCGCCGATCTCGTGCAATAGGGCCGGGCGATGAGCCGCAGCAAATCCGCGTCCGCCCCATCGGGCAAGACCGCCGCCGAGCGAATATTGCTGTTCGACCAGTTGCAGCAGATCGCGCAAGGGCTGGGGGAGACCTTTGCGCCGTTCTGCGAGGTCGTGCTGCACGATCTCACCGATCCCAGGAATGCGATCGTCGCGATTCACAACAACCTGTCGGGCCGCAAGGTCGGCCAGGGCGCGACTGAGCTTGGCCTCGCCCGCATCGCCGATCCCGACTATCCGCAAGTGATTGCGAACTACGCCAACAGCTTTGCCGACGGACGGCAGGCCAAGAGCACGTCGATCGGCATCAAGGGCGCGGACGGTGCTTACGTCGCTGCGCTCTGCCTCAACGTCGACCTGACGCTGTTCCAGGGTTTGCAGAGCGCGATCGGCCAGTTCGTCAGCGTCGATGCGCAAAACGGCCCGCGCGAATCCCTCACCCCTGTCGGCGCCGACGCGATCCGCGCCCATATCGACCGGTTCGCCGCGCGCCGCGCCACCACGCCCCGCGCGCTCACCACGGAGGACCGCCGCAGCCTGCTGCGCGAATTGCGCGACGCCGGCTGCATGCAGGTACGCCGTTCCTCCGACATCATCGCCGCCCATCTCGGCGTGTCGCGCGCCACGGTGTATGCCGATGCGAGGTGAGGCGGCGCGCCAGCCGGAACGCAGTGCCGTTGCTACCATCAGCCAGCCTTGAACCTTCGGCGTCCGTCGCCCGCCTCATGGAGATCGACCCTCGAGCGATGGGAGAGTTCCATGACCGCGCAGGACCCGTTTGCAGGTTTCAAGGCAGTCCAGAAGGAAGCCTGGTCGCTGTTCACGCCGATGGAAGTTTTCACGACTCCGGCTGCCGCCAAGCTCGTTGGTTTTGCCGGTGTTGCCGCCGGCCAAAGGCTGCTCGACGTCGGATGCGGCACCGGCGTTGTCGCGATCACGGCGGCGCGCCGCGGTGCCAAGGTCAGGGGTCTCGACCTGTCGCCGGTTCTGATCGAGCGCGCCCGCGAGCACGCGCAACTGGCGAACCTCGATGTCGCCTTCGTTGACGGCGACGCGGAAAGCCTGCCCTATGGCGACAACGAGTTCGACGTGGTGCTCAGCCAGTTCGGCCACATGTTCGCGCCGCGTCCGGACGTTGCCATCGGCGAGATGCTGCGCGTGCTGAAGCCCGGCGGCACCATCGCCTTCTCCACCTGGCCGCCGCATCTGTATGTCGGACGGATGTTCGCGATGGTCGGCCGCCATCTGCCGCCGCCCGAGGGCGTGGCATCGCCGGTCCTGTGGGGCGATCCGAAGATCGTCGCCGAGCGTCTCGCAGGGAAAGCGAAGGATGTCTCCTTCGAGATGGACATGATGACGCCGTCCACACTCAGCCCGCAGCATTTCCGCCGCACCATGGAAGCGACGATCGGGCCCCTGATCAAGCTCGTCGCCCAGTACAAGGACGAGCCGGACAGGCTCAAGAGCTTCCGTACCGAGTTCGAGGCGCTGATCTCGGAGTATTTCGACGCCGGCCAAAACATGATGCGCCAGCAGTTTCTGATGACGAAGGCAAGGAAGGTGTGAGAAGGCGACGATGGTGCTTTTCCTTCTCCCCTTGTGGGCCTGTTGCGTTATTGGCTTTTGAGGCTGAAGACGTCACGAGAGAAGGCCTTAGTCGCGGCAATTACCTGCCAATATCTGTAGTTGTCGCCCTCGGAGGGCGGCTCACGCGGCGATCGTGGCCCACCGCCTCATGTTGAAGGCGATTGAGGCGAGCAGGACTTGTCCGGTCGCCTTGATCAGACCGACGTAGCGGATGCAGGTCAGCCGCATGCGGC
>NZ_AXAB01000077.1:0-18156 GCF_000472645.1 Bradyrhizobium sp. WSM2254
GAACCCTTCCAGCGCCGCGCCCGGGTCTGCTGCTGAGCATAGCTTGGCTTGTAGCCGACCTGCCTGCCACGGTTCCGCCTCAGCTCCCGAGAGATCGTTGATGGCGGGCGATCCAAAGCTGCCGCGATTTGCCCGACCGAGTTGCCATTGGCCGAAAGGCGGGCAATCTCGCATCGATCGTCAAGGGAGAGCTGTTTGTAAGTCCGCCCCATGGCAACACCTCCAGTTGGAAGTGTTGCACTTCGTTTGTGAACTCAGGGGACCCATTACCCCGACTGTTTGTGTGGCGTTGCGCTGTGGCCATCAGGTTGCCCATTCCAGCATTCGGTGGTTATGGGTCCTGGCTTTCGCCAGGACGACACCGAATGTGCAGCGCTGTCGTTCCGCAAAATTCGCAGCTATAGAGCCCCCATGACCTCCGATCGTCTCTTCGTCTATGGCACCCTGATGCGCGGCTTCGACCATCCGATGGCGCGGCTGCTTGCCGGCCATGCGGAATTTCTGGGCGAAGCGACCTGCCGCGGCCGGCTCTTTCTCATCAAGCATTATCCGGGATTGCTGCTGTCGGATGCGCCGTCCGACCTCGTCCATGGCGAGCTCTTCCACATGCGTGTGCCCGACGAGCTGCTGCGCGAGCTCGACATGTACGAGGCTTGCGGCGAGGGCTTTCCGGAGCCGACCGAATATCTGCGCAGGCTGATCGACGTGACGCTGCCGGACGGCACCGCCGGCAAGGCGTGGACTTATGTCTACAACTGGCCCGTCGCCGATCTGCCCCGCATCGAGTCGGGGCGATTCCTGGATCACTAGAGCATGATCCGGAAAAGTGCGTAGCGGTCTTCCGACAAGATCATGCTCAAAAAACTAAAGCGCGATCTCTTCGCCTCTAGGCCGACAGCACTTCCTTCACCACGCGCACGTCGACCTCGTGCTCGACGTAAGTCCATTCCTCGGTGCGCCTGAGCATCGCCACCAGCTCCTCGAACAGCGAGGCGTGCGTGGGGGCGAACTCGAACCAGGTCAGGAAGTCGAAGGGGCCGCCGAGATCGCGGCAGTGATAGAGCTGCCGCGCGATGGCGGGCAGGAAGCGCAGGCTGCTGGCGATGTGGCGCGACCTGTCCTCGAAAATCTTGCGGCGCTCTTCCTGCGTCAGATCCCACCAGGCCTGCGATTTGCGGATCGGGATCAGCGCCGCGCTGGTTGCCTCGAGCCGGCCGAGCCCGGCCTGCACGGCCACGAGCTGCTGCTTCTCGGCGCGCTCGGTGTAGCGCAATGTGCTGGGAACGCCGACCAGCCGCCACGCATTGCGCGAGGGCACCAGCGGCAACGAGACGGCCTCGCTGTCGGTGACCGACAGCGCCGGCATGAAGGGCAGGGGCTCGCCCGTCACGGGCGAAATCGAGGTCACGCGCCAGCCCCCGCTGTGGCCGCCTCGAAAGGTCCTGAACATGGCCTATGGAAGCGTGGAACCGGGCCGGGTTCAAGGCCCCTCTGCCGTCATTCCGGGGCGCGCCTCTTGGCGCGAGCCCGGAATCCATCGCGCCGCCGGAACGTCGGGAGAAATGGATTCCGGGCTCGATGCTCCGGGCCGCGCTTTGCGCAGCCCGTCGCATCGCCCCGGAATGACCAATGAATGACGGAAAGGCCTGTGCATAGGTCGAATAACCCGGATAATCCTGACAAACCTGACTTTTGGGCGGGGCGCACCTATATCCCTGATCCTTCGCCCGACTCACACGGTTTCGCGCTAGACACACCCCATGCGCTTCACGCCCCAGTTCCTCGACGAGCTTCGTGCCCGGCTTTCGGTTTCCGAAGTCGTGGGCAAGCGCGTGAAGCTGAAGAAGGCCGGGCGGGAGTGGAAGGGGCTGTCGCCGTTCCAGCAAGAGAAGACGCCGTCCTTCTATGTCAACGACCAGAAGGGTTTTTACCACGACTTCTCCTCGGGCAAGCACGGCGACATCATCACCTTCGTGATGGAGACCGACGGCCTGCCGTTCGCCGAGGCCGTCGAGCGGCTCGCGAGCATGGCGGGCCTGCCGCTGCCGGCGGTGACGCCCGACGCGGCACGCCAGGAGCAGCGCCGCCGCTCGCTGCATGACGTCATGGACCTCGCCGCAAAATTTTTCGCCGAGACGCTGGCCTCGCGGCTCGGCGCCAAGGCGCGCGGCTATCTCGCCGACCGCGCGATCTCGCCGGCGACGCAATTGCAGTTCCGCCTCGGCTACGCCTCGCCGGATCGCTTCGCGCTGAAGGAGCATCTCGGCAAGCTCGGCGTGTCCGTTGACGACATGGTCGAGACCGGCCTGCTCGTCGGCGGCAACGACATCCCCGTGCCCTATGACCGCTTCCGCGATCGCGTAATGTTTCCGATCACCGATTTGCGCGGCCGCGTCATCGCCTTCGGCGGGCGCGCGCTGGAGAAGGACGTTCCGGCCAAATATCTGAACTCGCCGGAGACGCCGCTCTTCCACAAGGGCGACAATCTCTACAACCACCAGACCGCGCGCGCCGCCGCGCATAACGGCAGCGCCCTGATCGTGGTCGAAGGCTATGTCGACGTCATCGCCATGGTCACCGCGGGCTTTGCAGGCAGCGTCGCGCCGCTCGGCACCGCGCTCACCGAAAATCAGCTCGCGCTGCTCTGGAAGATGGCGGACGAGCCGATCCTCTGCTTCGACGGCGACCGCGCCGGGCAGAAGGCGGCGTATCGTGCGGCCGATCTCGCGCTGCCGTTCCTCGCGCCTGGAAAAAGCCTGCGCTTTGCGCTGCTGCCGGAAGGGCAGGATCCCGACGATCTCGTGCGTTCCGGCGGTCGCGGCGCGATGGAAGAGGTGATCGCGGCGGCGCGTCCGCTCGCCGACATGCTCTGGTCGCGCGAGCTCGAAGGCGGCAACTTCGCCACCCCCGAGCGCCGCGCCGCGCTGGAAGCGCGCATCAAGGAGCTCTCCAATTGCATCCGCGACGAGGTGGTGCGGCGCTATTATCGCCAGGACCTCGCCGAGCGGCTTCAGCGTACGTTTGCGCCCGAGACCGGGCGCGGCGGCTATGCCGGCCGTGGCAATTTTCGCCCCGGTCAGGGCGGCCGCCCGTTCCAGCCGCGGGGCGGCGGGCAGGCGAATCGATTCGGCGGTCAGGGGTTCCGCGGCGCGTCCGGCCCCACCCCGCTACCCTCCGGCCCCTACCAGGCGGCGAGCCCCCAGCTCGCGACAAGCCCGATCATGAAGGGACAGCGCAGCGCCATCTCCCGCCGGGAGGCGCTGATCCTGCAATCCCTGATCAACCACCCCTGGCTGCTGCACGAGCACCTCGAGGAGGTCGCCGCGCTGGAGCTGGCCCATCCGGAGGCCCACAAGCTGCGGGCCGGCATCATCGCCGCCTTCGCCAACGACCATCATCACTCACCGGACCCTGGCGAGCAGGCCGAGAAGATGCGGGCCGACATCGAAAAGGGTGGATTTTCGCAGCTTCTTCAAAGGGTTGAGAATGGCATCACGACCCAGGCGGTATGGGGCGCGCGCGAAGGCGCGGCGAGGGACGACGTTCTCTCCACTTGGCACCAGCTGGTTGCCTTGCATCGGCAATGGCATTCACTACTTAGGGAGTTGAAGGACGCCGAGCTGGCCTTGGGGGAGGACCCCAGCGAGGCCAATTTGGCGTGGCTGCGTGACGTCAAGGCTCGGATAGGGGAAGTCGACGGCACCGAGGCCCTGATCGAGGGTTTTGGCGAGCTGTCGGGCCGGCTCCAGAAGAGCGTGTGATGAAAGAATCATGCGGACGGCCGGGACCGGAACCGCTAAAAGACTCGCCAAATCCATGGTTTGGCGGCAAAAACAGGGTTAATCGAGGCTTAACGGTCTTGTAGCACTTTGGCCCAGAGGCGGCCGCAGGCAGAACAGACGCGTCAGGAATGAATCCGCGCGAACACTGTTGGCACTACACCTGCATCCGCTGCGACAAAGAGGCTCACGAAGCGTTAGGCAATTCCGGCGAGAGAAAGTTGGGGGTGGCGAGAGAAGTGCGCGCCGCCCTTTCCGTGTCGAGAGCTGACGAAGCGAGAGCGTCGAGCAACAGGTTCAAGTGATTTCAGGCAGGCGCGGCGAACGTCTGTGTGAAACGCGTTTAGGAGCAATGGATGGCCACCAAGGCAAAGACGCTGCAGGCGAAGGACAAGGAAAAAGACGACAAGGCAGCGGATGCTCCCGAGAAGGATTCCCAGGACGCGCCCTCGCCGTTGCTCGATCTGTCCGACGCGGCCGTGAAGAAGATGATCAAGCAGGCCAAGAAGCGCGGCTTCGTGACCTTCGATCAGCTCAACGAAGTCCTGCCGTCCGACCAGACCTCGCCCGAGCAGATCGAGGACATCATGTCCATGCTCTCGGACATGGGCATCAACGTCACCGAAGCCGACGATAGCGAAGGCGAGGAAGACAAGGACGAGGGCGGCGAGGACGAGACCGACAACGAGCTCGTCGAGGTCACCCAGAAGGCCGTCACCGAGGTCAAGAAGAGCGAGCCGGGCGAGCGCACCGACGATCCCGTGCGCATGTATCTGCGCGAAATGGGCACCGTCGAGCTGCTGTCCCGCGAAGGCGAAATCGCGATCGCCAAGCGCATCGAGGCCGGCCGCGAGGCGATGATCGCAGGCCTGTGCGAAAGCCCGCTGAGCTTCCAGGCCATCATCATCTGGCGCGACGAGCTCAACGAAGGCAAGATCTTCCTCCGCGACATCATCGATCTCGAAGCGACCTATGCCGGCCCCGAAGCCAAGGGCGGCATGAACACCGCGATGATCGGCGGTCCCGCTGGAGAGAACGGCGAGGCCACGGCCGAGGGCGGCGAAGCTACGGCAGTGACCGGCGGCGCGCCCGCGCATGTCGCCCCGCCCGCGGCACCGCCGGCGCCGACCCCGTTCCGCGCCGCGCCTGCCCCCGGCAACGGCGCCGAGGCCGAGAAGGATCCGGGCGAGGCCGCCGCCGAAGCCGACATGGACGAGGACGACGAGTTCGAGAACCAGATGTCGCTTGCGGCGATCGAGGCCGAGCTCAAGCCCAAGGTCGTCGAGATCTTCGACAAGATCGCCGAGAGCTACAAGAAGCTGCGCAAGCTTCAGGAGCAGGACATCCAGAACCAGCTCGAGAGCACCTCGCACGGTCCCTCGCTCTCGCCGCACCAGGAGCGCAAGTACCGCAAGCTCAAGGACGAGATCATCGTCGAGGTGAAGTCGCTGCGCCTCAACCAGGCGCGTATCGACAGCCTCGTCGAGCAGCTCTACGACATCAACAAGCGCCTCGTCTCGCATGAGGGCCGCCTGATGCGCCTTGCCGACAGCCACGGCGTCGCGCGCGAAGACTTCCTGCGCAATTACACCGGCTCGGAGCTCGATCCGCGCTGGCTCAACCGCGTCTCGAAGCTGTCGGCCAAGGGCTGGAAGAACTTCGTCCACCACGAGAAGGACCGCATCAAGGACCTCCGCCACGAGGTGCATCAGCTCGCCGCGCTGACCGGTCTCGAGATCGTCGAGTTCCGCAAGATCGTGCACTCCGTGCAGAAGGGCGAGCGCGAAGCCCGCCAGGCCAAGAAGGAGATGGTGGAAGCCAACCTCCGTCTCGTGATCTCGATCGCCAAGAAGTACACCAACCGCGGCCTGCAGTTCCTCGACCTGATCCAGGAAGGCAACATCGGCCTGATGAAGGCCGTCGACAAGTTCGAGTACCGCCGCGGCTACAAGTTCTCGACCTACGCCACGTGGTGGATCCGGCAGGCGATCACCCGCTCGATCGCCGACCAGGCCCGTACCATCCGCATCCCCGTGCACATGATCGAGACGATCAACAAGATCGTGCGCACGAGCCGCCAGATGCTCAACGAGATCGGCCGCGAGCCGACCCCGGAAGAGCTCGCCGAGAAGCTCGGCATGCCCTTGGAGAAGGTCCGCAAGGTCCTCAAGATCGCCAAGGAGCCGTTGTCGCTCGAGACGCCCGTCGGTGACGAAGAGGATTCACACCTCGGCGATTTCATCGAGGACAAGAACGCGATCCTGCCGATCGACGCCGCGATCCAGTCGAACCTGCGCGAGACCACCACGCGCGTGCTCGCCTCGCTCACCCCGCGCGAAGAGCGCGTGCTGCGCATGCGCTTCGGCATCGGCATGAACACCGACCACACGCTGGAAGAAGTCGGCCAGCAATTCTCGGTGACGCGCGAACGCATCCGTCAGATCGAAGCCAAGGCGCTGCGGAAGCTGAAGCATCCGTCGCGGTCGCGGAAGCTGCGGAGCTTCCTGGATAATTAATTCGGATCGTCATGCCCGGGCCTGACCCGGGCATCCATCCAACGAAAACGGCGGGCCGAAAGCCCGCCGTTTTTCTGTTGTGCTGATGATTGGCGTGTCCCACGGACACCGGCCTACTTCTTCTTTACCCCCACCCGGTCGAGGTTCTTGATCGCCAGCGGCGGGCGGCCGGATTTTTCGGCGATCTCGCGGTCCTGCTCCATGATGAAGCCGCGGGCGGGCTCGTCGCCCTCGAGGCCTCCGAGCAATTCCGCAGGGACGCGCCGGTTGGAGCGTTGGGAGCCGTCCTCATAGACGACGTTGAAAAAGGCGAATTCGCCTTTGGGATTGGTCCCGGGTTTCTTGGCCATGGCGGGCTTGTCGTCGATCAGGGCGCCATAGTCAAATGACTTTGGCGGGTTTTCCGGTGGTCAGGCGGACCATGCGGCGGCGGAATCGGCTGCGCGATCGATCGATGAAGTCTGTTTGCAGGATGGTCGGATGCGTCTGGCGCTTCGTAAAATCCGATGCGACCCTTCCCTCAATAAACGGCGGGCCGAAAAGCCCGCCGCTTATTTTGGGTCTTCAGCGTCGCCCGGGGCTGGCGGGGCGACAACCTAGGATAGAATATTATAATCTGCGCCATGCCGTGGCAAGATAAATCGCAGGAGCGTTGGTGTCGCGGTGAGCGCAGCAGATATGCGTCGGTTGCGAGCGCAGTTCCGATGTGCGCCGAAACAATTGCTTGGACCATCAAAACACTTTGTTCATCTTGTCTGTTCTCGCGATGCAGCGTGAGTTGCATTCTTGTAGGAACGCGCGTTCGGCTGCACGTCTTCCGGTTTGCGCGCGGACAATGTGATCCGGGTGTGCGGACGAGTTCCATCTTCCCTGTGCACACCTCAACGCAAGCGTTTGCGCTGCGCCAGTTCGTGGACGGCGCGCCGCGCGTGGTGTCCGCCGCCGCGCCCGCTATCCTCGTCCTTGCGTCCCTGCGCCATGATCGCGCTGCCCATCGCGGCGGAACCGAAGGTGATGAGGAACGAGGCGAGCAGCAGGAGAAGCGCAACGCCGCCTGCGCGGTCGGCGAGGATCAGCTCCCGCAGATGGCCGGGGTTGAGCCAGAGCAGGCCGCCGACGAGAAGCGTCGCGGCGCAGGCACCAATCGCAAGGTTGATGGCGAGCAGGCGGAAGAGGGGGATGCGGAGGAGGGCGGCGCGGGTTGGTCGAGGCTGCTGATGTTCGGCCATGGCGGTTCGCCTCATGATCGCATCGGCCGCATCAACCGATGGCGCTGCGCAGGCATCAACATTATAGCGGCAACTCTTTCCTTCGTCATTCCGGGGCGCGACAAAGTCGCGAACCCGGAATCCATTCATCCGCCAACACTGCCGCTCGATGGATTCCGGGCTCGCCCTTCGGGCGCCCCGGAATGACGAGAGAGCCCCTCACGGCGCCACCAGCTCCACCCGCCGGTTGAGCGCGCGGCCGGCGTCCGTTGCGTTCGAGCCGACTGGCGCGAGCAGGCCGACGCCGGCGGTGCGCAGCCGCGCCTGCGCGATGCGAAAGCTCTTCACGAGCTCGGCGGCGACTGCTTCGGCGCGGCGCTTCGACAGGTCGAGATTGTACTCATAGGCGCCCTGGCTGTCGGTGTGGCCGACGATGAAGACGTTGAGCTGCGGCTGGCTCGTCAAGAGCTTTGCGATCTGCTCCAGCGTCGGGCGGCTCTCGGGTTTCAGCACGGCCTTGTCGGTGTCGAAATAGATGCCGTAGAGCGCGATGTGGCCGGTCTCGCCAAGACCCTTGGCCATCGCGGCGGCATCGACCATCCTGTTCGCGATGGCGCCGAGCTCGGCGACGGTGACCTGCGCATAGATGTCCTGGTTGTTCTGGCTGACGATGACGCTGGCATAGGTCTCGCGCCCGCCCTCGCTCTTGCGGCCGGCAAAGTAGCGGTAGTTGAAGCCGTCGACCCACATCTGCGGGATCGGCAGCGTGTCGACGCTTTCCGTGAAGGGAATGGCGCCGCAGGCGTCGGTGTCGCAGGCGAGCAGGGTCTCGAAGCCGGCCTTGGCGAGCTGCGTCTCGAAATTGCGCGACACTTCCAGGATCGAGGGACCCGGATTGGTGCGATAGGCGATGCGGAAGACGCGCCCCTCGAGCCGCCGGGCGTCGGTCGGCTGGCCGTCCCTGAAGGCAGCCGCCTGCATCCGCGCGGCATCAAAATCCTTCACCACATAGCCGGTGATGACGCTGCCGGCGAACCGGCCGATGCCGGGATAGTCGCGGCTGCCGGCAACGTCGCGCGTCTGCGCGGCAGCGGTGGTGACGGCGAGAAGGGAGAGCAGGGCGAGGACAGCAAGCATCCGGTGCGGAATGGGCATGGTCATCTCGATCGGTTGGGACGGGGCGAGCGCTGTTCTTTAGTCGCGCCCGCCGCGAGATCGGTTCTGGCGAGGGCTTGTCGCTTTGACGCGAATCCTGTTCCCGGGCATGATCGCGCTGCCTTCCACGCACATTTCCCAAAGGATTCCCCGCATGTTGAGACCGCTTCTCGCCACCGCCTTCGTCGTGGGTCTGGCCGGCGGCCCGGCCGAGGCCGCGCGCTGCGGCGGCGACTTCAACAGCTTCGTCGCCAGCATGACCGCGGAAGCACAAGGTGCCGGCGTCTCGGCGAACGTGACCAGCGCGGCGTTCAGCGGCATCACCCAGGACGGCGCGGTGCTCGCCTTCGACCGGCGCCAGCGCTACACCTTCAACAAGAGCTTCGAGCAGTATGTTTCGACCCGCGTCGGGCCGGGCCGCATCAATGGCGGCAAGGCGCTGTTGCAGCGTCACGCGGCGCTGCTCTCGCGCATCGAACAGCAGTTCGGCGTACCCCGCTACATCCTGGTTGCGATCTGGGGGCTGGAAAGCGATTTCGGCAAGGGCGACATCGGCAAGCTGCCGGTGATCCGCACGCTGGCGACGCTCGCCCACGACTGCCGCCGCACCGAGCTGTTCCAGGGCGAGCTGCTCGCCGCCCTCAAGATCGTGCAGCGCGGCGACCTGCCGCTGCGCGACCTGATCGGCGCCTATGCCGGCGAGATCGGCCAGACCCAGTTCCTGCCGTCGTCCTACATCAAGTACGGCGTCGATTTCGACGGCGACGGCCACGTCGACCTCCGCCACAGCGTCCCCGACGTGCTCGCCTCGACCGCGAACCTGCTCCACACCAGCGGCTTCAAGATGGGCCAGCCCTACGGCGAAGGCACCGCCAATTTCGAGGCGATGCGGGAGTGGAACAGGGCGGTGATCTATCGCAAGACCATCGGGTATTTTGCCGATCGGCTGGCGGGGCAGTGAGGGTGGGAGACGCCTGATCCCCTAGTGTCGTCCCGGCGAAGGCCGGGACCCATACCGCGGAATCTATCCGTTGCGGACGGTGGAAGTACAGAACTGCGAGTCTTCGCCAAACTGAGTTCGGTGGTTATGGGTCCCGGCCTTCGCCGGGACGACGGCGGTGGGTGTGGCGGGCGGCGTCGCATCCCGCTCACTTCGCCCCCTGCGCCATCTTCTCCAGCCTCCGCTGCAACGGCGCCCAGTAGGTCCCCGGGCGGAAGCGCTGCAACAGGTCCATGAAGCGGGCATCGTTGCCGATCAGGATGCGCGGCTCGTTCCTCTCGATGCCCTTGATGATGCGCAGCGCGGCGTCCTTCGGCGTGGTCTTTGCTGCGTTCTCGAACCGCTCGATCATCTGCGAGCGGCGGGCATTGTCGGTGACGCCGACCCCGGTGCGCGAGCTGCGCGCGATCGAGGTGGCGACGCCGCCGGGATGCACGACCGACAGTCTTACGGGACTTCCCGCCACCGCGAGCTCGTGCCGCACGCTCTCGGAAAAGCCGCGCACGGCGAACTTGGCCGCGGCGTAGGCCGATTGTCCCGGCGGCGCGATGATGCCGAAGATGGACGAGACGTTGACGATATGCGCCTCGCCCTTCGTCTTCAGGTGCGGCAGGAAGGCGCGGGTGCCGTGCACCACGCCCCAGAAATTGATGTCGAACAGCCACTCCAACTGCGCCTGGTCGATCTCCTCGAACGTGCCCAGCAGCGCCACGCCGGCATTGTTGACGACGATGCCGAGCGACGGATGCGCCGCTGTCGCTTCGCTGGCGAACTGCGCGATGTCGCCGGGCTCGCTGACGTCGACGCGATGCAGGGTGACCTTGCATGCCTTCTCGCTTCCTCCGCCGATCTCGGCGGCGAGCGCCTTCAGCCCGGCCTCGTCGCGATCGGCGAGCGCAACGTCGCAGCCACGCCGGGCGAGTTCGATGGCGAGTGCGCGGCCAATGCCGCTCGCAGCTCCGGTGATGGCGGCGGCGCCGCGAATCGCAGTCATGGATCCCCCCTCAAGCTCCGATTTTGGAACTATGATTTACATTTTTTCAGAATGGAACCGAACCGTATTCGAGTTGGCTCCTTAACGTAAGTTACTTGGACGCAGACAGGCAGCATTGGGAGTCGCCGATGGGACAATCAAGACCATTTCCTGCAACGGCACTCGTAGTTGAAGACGACCCCATGCAGAGGGAAATGCTCAGTCTCCTGCTGGAAGAGAGCGGCTATCAGGTCATCCAGTGCGAGAGCGCCGAAGCGGCCGAGCGCGTGCTCGAGAAGAGCGCAGGCGCAATTTGCCTGATGCTGACCGACGTGCAGCTGGCCGGCCGCATGAACGGCGTCGAGCTCGCCCATCTCGCCAAGGGACGCAATCCCAGGCTCGACATCGTCGTCACCTCCGGCCGTCCGCTGATGCAGCCCTTGCCCGACGGCGCCAAGTTCTGGGCCAAGCCCTGGGCGCCGCTCGACGTGCTGCGCGAGGCCGAGCTCGCGCAGCTGGCCTGACGGTGACGGTGTCAGAACTGTTTTGTTGGCAGGGCAGGCGTGTTCTCAACCCGTCCTCCTGACGGCTGATCCCGGGGCGCCGCTTTCTTGCCGTGAGGCAGGATGATAGGGTCCGCTCATGACCTGGTCCTTCCTGCTCACCTCGCTGATCGTCGTCGCCTCGCCCGGCACCGGCGTGCTCTACACGCTGGCCGCAGCGCTCACGCGCGGCCCGCGAGCCAGCGTCGCCGCCGCCTTCGGCTGCACGCTCGGGATCGTGCCGCACATGATTGCAGCCATGCTGGGACTTGCCGCCGTGCTCCACACCAGCGCGCTCGCCTTCGCCGCGCTGAAATGGTGCGGCGTTCTCTATCTGCTCTACATGTCCTGGCAGGCGCTGCGCGAGCGAGGTGCGCTGGCGGTGGAGGGCGAGATCAGGGAGCGGTCGAGCGGCCGGGTCATCGTCACCGGCTTCCTGATCAACATCCTCAATCCAAAACTGTCGATCTTCTTCCTCGCCTTCCTGCCGCAGTTCATCGCGGCGGACGAGGCCCATGTGCTGGCGCGGATGCTGGAATTGAGCAGCGCCTTCATGGCGATGACCTTTGCGGTGTTCGTCGTCTACGGCCTCTGCGCCGCATCCGTGCGCGAGCGCGTCATCTCCCGCCCGGCGGTGATGACCTGGCTGCGCCGCAGCTTTGCCGCCGGCTTTGCCGCACTCGGCGCCAAGCTCGCGTTTGCCGAGCGGTAGGCTCTTTCTTCTTTACCTCTCCCCGCCTGCGGGGAGAGGTCGCATCCCATCGAAGATGGGATGCGGGTGAGGGGGTACAGGTCCCTCGACAACCTCACTTGCGGAAGCGCCCCTCACCCCACCCTCTCAGCGCGAGCGAAGCTCGTCGCGGCCCGAAGAGCGGGGCGAGGGAGCGAGACAGCGGGGCCACCCAATAAAAAAGCGGGCCTTGGGCCCGCCATCTCTACTCTCTCAACCTTACCCGACGCCCGGGCAGAGCGAGGCTCTACCCGGGCAAAGAACATGCTGGCTACTTCTTCTTCGCGGCCTTCTTGGCCTTTTTCTTCGTCGCCTTCTTCGCCTTCTTCGCTTTCTTAGCCATAGTATCCTCTCAAGGGTTAATGGTGGAACGCGACACGAGGGATGCTCGGCGGAGGGCCAGCCTCGCAACATCCTCGACGACAAACTCAGCAGATTCGCAGGTCTCTGCCCCGCGCCGTCATATCTGTGTCATCACGTTATCCACAGCTCAGATGCGTTTTCGGGTGCTTTTTGCCCGCGAATCCGCTCCGCGCGGATCGCGATGCGACCGCACGAGGTCGACGGCAACATGCCTAACGATCCGACAATCCGCGCGCCGTTCATGAATCCAAAACCAAAGGAGCGCATTGGAGGATCGCAGTGAGACTCCGTTAAGTGCAACCCGCGCATTGTTCCCCGCAAGAAAACGGGGACGGGTCATGGACGGACGGCTGCCAGGGATGGGGGGCGGGGCGCTACGCGCGCTGCAGTGGCCATGCTGAACGTACCGACACTCTGGACGGTCTTCGCCGTCAACTTCCTGGCGCTCGGCCTGATCTGGGGCTACGTGACGCGCTCCTATCCGAAATTCGCGGCCGCACGGTTCTGGATGGCATCGGCCTTCGTCGCCGCGGCCGGCGCGATGGCGGCCCTGGTCCGCCTGTTCGTCTCGTCTCCCTTGCCGCTGCTGTTCGGCGCTGCCGGTGTCGTCGCGGCGAGCTGTCTCGCCGCGATGGGCATTCAGCGCTTCTACGACCGACCGGTGTCATGGCGCCTCATGATCGTGACGGGCACCTTGAGCCTCGGCGGTGTCGTCTTCTTCATGGTCGGCTTCGAGAACATGCAGCTGCGCATGCTCAGCTACACGATCGGCCAGGCCCTGCCGCTGGTGCTGTCGCTGCGTCTGTTGCTGTTGCCGCCCGAAGGCCACGTCAATCCGGGCGCCCGTCTGGCCGGCATCGTCATCATCACCATCATTGCGATCTTCCTTGCCCGTGCGGTGGGCAATCTGCTCGGCCACGATTTCTCGGCGGTCGCCGGCGGTCAGACCCATGCCGTCCTGGTGCTGGGGCTCCTGTTCCTGTCGATGACGCTCAATTTCGGCTTCCTCCTGATGGCGATGGACCGGCTGCGTGGCGAGGTCGCAGACCTCGCGCTGCTCGACGATCTCACCGGTGTCGCCAACCGGCGCCATCTGTTGCAGCGCCTGTCCGAGGAATGCGCCCGTTCGGAGCGCAGCGGCGAGCCGTTCTCGCTGCTGGTGATCGATCTCGACGGCTTCAAGACCATCAACGACACCCATGGCCATGCCGCGGGCGATGCCTGTCTCCAGCACTTCACCTTGATGGCGCAGACGCGGCTGCGGCCCGGCGACATGCTCGCCCGCACCGGCGGCGACGAGTTCTGCATCGTGCTGCCGTCCTCTTCCATGCGCGAGGCGGCCGCAATCGCCCGCCGCGTGCTCGAGGTCTGCCGTCGGGACGCCGCGGCCTGCAACGGCAAAGACATCCCGATCGCGATCTCGATCGGTGTGGCGCAATGGGATCGCGGCGTCGGCCAATTCCCGGAGCGCCTGATCGCGCATGCCGATCACGCCCTCTATGCCGCCAAGAAGAACGGCAAGAACGACTTTGCCGTCTACGATCCCGCGCCGCCGCTCGCGCCCGAGCCGAACGGCACGGGCGAAGCCGTGCGCAATTTCGCCTGATGGCGTGCTAGGCTCGGGTCCGCATTGGATCCTTGATGATGATGTCTCGCCTGCTCGCGGCCATTCTCGCCGCCCTTCTGATCGCACCCGCCGCCGCAACCGACGCCGAACTCGCAAAGCTCGCGCGCGCCTCCGGCACGCCCGACATTCCCGGCCTGAAGGTCGTCTGGCTGGCGCCATGGGGTGACGTCCACAGCGCAAGACCCTGGCGCAACATCATCGTGCACCAGTCCGAGGGGCCGGCCGGCTCGGCGCGCGGCGGTGCGGCGGAGCAGTCGAAGAACCCGACGCGGCGCGGCGTCACGGTCTGGGTCGAGACCGACGGCACGGTCTATTGGGCGGTGGCGGAGAACCTGGTGCCGACCCATGGCGACGGCGCCAACCGCAACGACAACAAGTACATCGACAACAGACCGACCTATCGCCAGGTGGTGCGCGACAATTCGATCGGCGTCGAGTTCGCCGGCAATTATCCCGATGTCGCCGCCGGTCCCACCGAGGCGCAGGTCGCGGCGTGGAAGATCCTCGTCAAGGTGCTGCGTGCGCGCTACGACATCCCGCTCGACCGCGTCTATGCGCACAACTGGATCGACTACAAGGACGCGCGCTATTGCGAAGGCTGCTGGCTCGCGACGCTGGCGAGGACATGGGGGGAGTAGCTCGCGTGTCATTCCGGGGCGCGCCGCTTGGCGCGAGCCCGGAATCCATTCATCCACCAACTCTGATGCGCGATGGATTCCGGGTTCGCGCTACGCGCGCCCCGGAATGACGGGAGGGGTTACACCGCCTCCGCCATCCAGCCGAACAGCCGCCGGATCAAACCCGGCCGCCGCGGCAATTCCGGCGGCTCGTCCGCTGCGAGCACGCGTTTGAAGAAATAGTCCAGGAACACCATGTCGTTCGGCTCGGTGACGGTGAATTTCTCGTCGCCGAAGTACACGCTGTAGTCAAAGAAGAACGGACCCATGATCGGGATCGTCGCGGTCGAGGCGTAGTCCTTGGCGATCACGAACTCCGCGGGATCGAGCCCGTGCTCCCGCATCGCCTGCTCGACCAGCGGCAGCTTGCGCATGAACTGGGCGGAGAAGCCGCCGACGGTGGATTGCAGGATGATCGACACGGCGCGTCCATTCGCTTGCTGTTGTCGGTCCGGTCTTCTTGGGTCGGTTCGCCGGACGCGCGGGTTCAAGGCCAGCGCGGTCTAAGTCAGCCAGGGGAGGGGACTGTGATGGCCGTCTCGTTCGGCTGCGCGGCGAATGCCGGTCTTTGCAGGGCGGCGCGATCAGGCGGCATCATTGAGCCGCAAACACAGCTGTCATCGCCCGGCTTGACCGGGCGATCCAGTATTCCAGGGACCTACGTTGGAGAACTCGCTCTCACCATGGGCGCCACGGCGTACTGGATGCCCCGCTTTTGCGGGGCATGACACCGAATGTGGAGAGCGACACCTCCCCAACAAAAAAGCCGGCGTTGCCGCCGGCTTTTCCGTCTCTTTCGATCCGCCAATCTCTGGCGCCAGCGAAGCCCGCTTAATGCGCGGCTTCCAGCGCGGCCTGTTCCGCCCTTGCGATCGTGCCCTTGACCGCGGACTGCACCTTCTCGAAGGCGCGGACCTCGATCTGGCGGACGCGCTCGCGCGACACGCCGAACTCGGCGGCAAGGTCTTCCAGCGTCATCGGCTCATCGGCGAGGCGACGGGCCTCGAAGATGCGGCGTTCGCGCGGGTTGAGCACGCCCATGGCGCCGTTCAGCGCGTTACGGCGGTGATCATACTCCTCGTGCTCCGCCATCATGGCTTCCTGGTTGGGCGTATTGTCGACCAGCCAGTCCTGCCATTCGCCGGCTTCGCCGTCGTCGCGGATCGGCGCGTTGAGCGACGCGTCGCCACCGAGGCGGCGGTTCATGTCGATCACGTCCTGGTCCGTCACGCCCAGCCGCTTGGCAATGGTCGCAACCTGGTCGGGGCGGAGATCGCCCTCGTCCAGCGCGTTGATCTTGCTCTTCGCCTTGCGCAGGTTGAAGAACAGCTTCTTCTGGTTCGCGGTGGTGCCCATCTTCACGAGCGACCAGGAACGCAGGATGTACTCTTGAATCGACGCCTTGATCCACCACATCGCGTAGGTGGCGAGACGGAACCCCTTCTCGGGTTCGAAACGCTTCACCGCCTGCATCAGGCCGACATTGCCTTCCGAGACGACCTCGGAGATCGGCAGGCCGTAGCCGCGATAGCCCATGGCGATCTTGGCCACGAGGCGGAGATGGCTGGTGACGAGTTGGTGCGCCGCGTCGCGATCGTCATGCTCGCGCCAACGCTTGGCGAGCATGTATTCCTGCTGGGGTTCCAGCATCGGGAACTTGCGGATCTCGGCGAGGTAGCGAGAGAGGCCGGATTCTCCATTGAGCACCGGCAAAGCAGCGGTACGGGCCATGGTTGAGCCCTCCAAGGTTCAGGCCCCCGATAGCGGCGGGCCAGGCAGACGACCGCTGTGTTAAAGCCGGCCGTAGCTGCGATGTTCCGCGTTGGTCATTTCCAACGCAGGCGCAATATACCCCATGGGGGGTCAAAAAGGGAAGGATTGCTGACGTCACGTCCCCGTGTGGCAGCTATAACTTTTTGTAATGTAACGCTTTTCCTAACGAGGCTGCGTCATAGCGCCGCTTTCAGCGTGCCCTCCAGGAGAAGCAAATCCTCCGGCAAAGGCGCCTCCCAGTGGAGTAATTCTCCGGACCTGGGGTGCTCCAATACCAGCAGATAAGCGTGCAGGGCCTGCCGTCCGAGCGCCGTCAAAGCGGCTCGCGACTCCGGGCCGAGCTGGTTGGCCTTGGTCTTGAAATGCGGGCCATAGACGGCATCGCCCATCAGGGGATGACCGGTATGGGCGAGGTGGACGCGGATCTGGTGGGTGCGCCCGGTCTCGAGCTCGCAGGCGAGCAACGCCGCGATCGGCTTGCCGTCGCGCCCGGCGAAACTCTCCAGGATCTCCCAATGCGTCACCGCCTCGCGGCCGCCCTGGCGCACCGCCATCTTCTCCCGCGCATACGGATGGCGGTCGATCGGCGCATCGACGGTGCCGCGATGCCGGTTCGGCACCCCCCAGGCGAAGGCCATGTAGCCGCGCCGCATCGCGCCGGTGCGGCCATGGTCGGCGAACTGCGCCGACAGCGAGGCATGGGCGAGGTCGTTCTTGGCGACCACCATCAGTCCAGTCGTGTCCTTGTCCAGCCGGTGCACGATGCCGGGCCGGCGCACCCCGCCGATGCCCGACAGCGTCGAGCCGCAATGGGCGATCAGCGCATTCACCAGCGTGCCGGTCTCGTGGCCGGCCGCGGGGTGCACGACCAGGCCCTTGGGCTTGTTGATGACGATGATGTCGTCGTCCTCGAACACGATATCGAGGGCGATTTCCTCGCCCTTCGGCTCCGCGGGCGCGGCCTCCGGCACGTCGATTGTGATCGTATCGCCGTGACTGACGTGATAAGCGGGGTCGCGGATGGCGGAGGCCTTCAGGCTCACCGCGCCCGCCAGGATCAGGGCTTTCAGCCTCGATCGCGACAGGTCCGGCAGGCGCGCCGCCAGCACGCGGTCGAGCCGGGCCGAGCCCTCGTCGCCGGCGACGACCACCTCCAACCTTTGCGCAGAGCCTGAGTTTTCCATGACGACGTCTGATACCGCTGTTCCCGAACCGACCCCCGAGCAGGCCGCGCTGTTCGCGCGGGTGCGGCGGATGATGCTGATCGCTGGGTTGACCACGGCGCTGGCGATGTGCGCCGTTCTGATCGCCGTGGGCTACCGCCTTTTCAAGTCGGAGGGAAGGGCGCCCGAGCCGGTGGGCGACATCACCGCCACCCTGCCCAAGGGCGCCAGGATCGTGTCGACCGGGGTCGCCGGCGACCGCCTCGTGGTCACGCTCGATATCGGCGGGGTCACCGAGATTCGCACCTTCGACGCCCACACGTTGAGGCCGGCCGGAAAGCTGAAATTCGCCAATGAGCCGTAGGGGTGGCCCGGGCAGTCGCCCAAATTTCCACCGTCGTCCTGGCGAAGGCCAGGAGGTGGATTCACACTCGAAGTGCAACAGTTGAGAGGAGAAGGCCTCTGCCGGGGTTCTGAAGTCAAGGCATTTGCGCGGGGTGTTGTTGTAGGTGGCAACGGACTGGCGGAAGCGCTTGGTTGGGAGCTTTTCGAGGTCGGTCTTTCGGGGGATGAAGCGGCGCAAGCGGCCGATGGCGTTCTCGATGCCGCCCTTTTGCCACGGCGCGTGGGGGTCGCAGAAGAAGGTCTTC
>NZ_AXAB01000078.1:0-18132 GCF_000472645.1 Bradyrhizobium sp. WSM2254
CGCCTCGCGGATGGCTGATGTGCGCGTCCGATCGGGCAGCGCACATCACCACGAGACTTGACGCACAGACCCCGGGCGTCAGGACCACACGACTTCGCCGTCCGCGCACGTCCTCGCTGGGCCTTCGAGAGCTGGCGTGTGCTCGCACCCGAAGCCATGCGAAGACGCTGTCGNCGCCGTGTCGTTCGCGCGAAGGCAATTGCTCACGGTTTCCCGCCCTGCAATGCCGCTCGCGCCCGACGCCGTCGCGTCCATCGCTGCCCGGCCCGCGGTTCGTGACGATCGCGATCCGCCCCTTGTCTCGGGCCAGGGTGCCTGGTGTGTACGCTAAATCCGAATTTCGGTAAAGTGGAATATATTTGCGACGGAGGATTGACAGGCGAGGCGGGAGATTTGTGCGGGGTGTTTTGCCCGACGGGCAATTCCTTCTTCGCTGGTTGCCTCAACTTCCGACGGTGCGGACCAGGCGAGGGCGGTTGCGGTTTGCGAGCGGGACCTCGTTCGCCAGCGCGCGCAGCCATTCGCGAAAGCTGACGATCTCGGGACAATCAGCGGTGCCCTCGGGCGCAATCAGCCAATCGCCCAATCCGGATCCCTCGTTGATCCGATCGCAGCGATAGCCCGGATGGTGGCCAAGACCGCGGGCAATCAGCAGGTCGACCTTGCCCTCGACCAGCTCGTGCAGGCCGGCGGGCTGCAGCACCCGCAAACCGATATCGGCATGCGCGCCGCGAAACTCCGCCAAGGCGAGGCGGCGCAAATCGAGGCTGCCATGGACCCCCAGTTGGAGCAGCACTGCACCTGCCGGTTTCAATTGCGAGGTCGCATCCGCAATGCAGCGAAAGCCATCGGATATCCCGGGCAGATAGGCCAGACCGGCGGCGGTGAGGATCAGCTGCTTGTGCAGCCGCTCGAACAGGCGCACGCCGAGGCGTGCCTCCAGCGCTTTCACCTGCTGCCCCACGGCGGCAGGCGTCACGTGCAGCTCGTGCGCGGCGAGCTTGAAACTGAGATGCCGTGCGGCGGCTTCGAAGGCACGGAGCGCGTTGAGTGGCGGAAGAGAGTAGGTCATCGCGTCGCAGTTTGACACCGATGGGCCGTGGCCTTGCAATAGATTTTCTTGCGCTGAACCGCAGGAATGATGCTTTGCGCCGCGGCGATGTTGCCGGATACGGTCAGCCCGCAATCCGGAGAAATACTATGCCCCCAGCTCACATCGTCAGCCACAATCCCGCAACGGTCCACGCTCCCGCCGGCGGTTACAGCATGGGACTTGAATTGAAGCAGCATCGCCGCCTGCTCTTTGTCAGCGGCCAGGTGCCCGAGGCATCCGACGGCGCCGTGCCGGAGGGATTCGAGGCGCAATGCGAGCAAGCCTGGCGCAACGTCATCGAGGTGCTTGCCGCTGCCGGCCTTGGCGTCGAGAATCTGGTCAAGGTCACGACGTTCCTGACCGACCGGAAGCAGGTCGTGCCCAACCGCACCATTCGCCGCGCGATGCTTGGGGAACATCGGCCTGCGCTGACGGTCGTGATCGTCGAGACCGTCGACAGCAAATGGTTGCTGGAGATCGAGGCGATTGCCGCGGAATGAACCCGGCTCTCGACGACCTTGTAACAGGCCAATCGTGTCAGGTGTCCAATGGCTGAGATCCTCCACCCCTTTTACGAGGCGCATCGCGGTGCAATGGAGGCCGCCATGCGCCATCGCCTCGACCTTGCCGAAGCGACGTTGCGCGAGCGCGCGCATCTGTCGGATATCGACGGGATCAGGCAGGAGGTGATGGACGAATTTGAGATCGTGCTCACCCAGATGCCCTATGTCGGCGGCGCGGCCAGTCGCATGAGCGATTTCTTCATGCGTCTCATGGGTTTCATGGCGATCAGCCGTGTGCTCCGGCGGCGCGGCGTGCCGCTGCCCGTGATCGGCGAGATCGAGCGGGAAACCTACAAGGCGCAATTGCTCACCGTGCCAGAAGCGGAACGTCTCGCTTCGGGGCGTCAGTTCATGTCGCCTGAGAACCAGGCGCTAATGCGCGAGCAGGCCGCGCAAAGCGTCACAAGCAGCCATCAGAACGAGTTTCCGGAAGATTTCGTCTACGATTTCGTCGAGCCCGGCGCGGGTGACACCTTTGAGTTCGGCATCAACTACAAGGCCTGCGGCTTCTGCAAATTCGCGGCTCGCCATGGAGACAAGGACATCCTGCCGAACATCTGCGGGCTTGATTTCGACGCCTATGCTGTGCGCGGCATCCGTCTGGACAGGACGCAAACATTGGCTGGCGGTGCGAGCCACTGCAATTTCCGCTTCTCACGACTCCAGAGGTGATGCCTCATGGACGCGCGGCCGGCTCGCTCCTGATGTCGACGGGCGGCGGTGTCGCGCAGTTTCAGGTGGATCACAGTCACGGGATCGAACGGAGGCAATCCGACGATCAGCACGACAGGCTACGCCGACAGCATGGGGCATCCCAGCGCACAAGGGCACCAGGCGGTTGCCGACATCTGGTATCCGGCCGTTTCCCCGTACCTGCACTAACCAGCTTCTCACATCTCTGGAGTCTCTCCATGCGCATCATGATCGCAGTCGCTTGCCTATGCCTTCCAGCAATCGCCGCGGCCAAGACGCTGTCGCCGCTCGAGCAGGCGCTGAGCCGCAAGCTTGGCGTCGAGATCGATGGTGGCCTGCAGGGAAAAAACGGAAAAAGGGAGGAACGGTGAAACGTGGATCGGGTTGATCGAGCACCGTGGAGCGCTTCGATGGACAGAACTTCGATCTATGATGAGTTGGGCCGTATTGAACGCGAGGTGGTCGCAGGAGAGCGCCAGCTTGCAGAACAGGAGCGGCTAGTTCTCGACTTGAAACGTGAGGGTCAAAATACTGCAAGCGCTGAAGAGGAGCTGGAACGGCTGCGTGAATGCCAACGCCTACGCGATCAAGACCGTCAAAGGCTCCTGTCACTCCTGCAGCCCTGAGACAGCGAAAACGCTCCCTTCGAAATTCCACCTCAGCCGGTGGTGCTCGTTGACGAGGTGATTGATTAACTCGCGGTCACGGTTTGAGGGGGCCGGATGTGGCCTTCGGAACTGAAGGGTGGCCCAGCCTGTTTGTTACATTTAGCCAAGCGGAGGTCGCCGTGAGGATTATTCTGATAACGACGATTTGCTGGGCCGTGTCGTGCGGATTTGCGACAGCGCAAGCCGATCCGAAGAAAGACTTGAACACGCCGACTGGGCGCTCGGCGCCGGAAGAAAAGGGTCAATTGCAGCCGCAAGGTTGGACCGGACCGATTGAAACAAAGTCGGGTGGTGCGCAGCCGGAAAGTCCGCAAGGTCAAAGCCCACCGGGGATGCAGGCAGCGCCGGACGGATCAACAAAGACAGTCGTTGAGCCCCGGAAGTGAGCCACTCCCTGGTCGGTGAGCGGTCCGGCTTCGCTCAGGGCGAGCCGGACCGTAAGGGCTCCTTTGGGCCCGTTCCTGCCGATCGCCATGCTCACAGCCGGCTCGGCGTCTTGGGTTCGAATGGAAGTTGTTGGCGGTCATTCCGAGCGGCGGTCCTGACCGTAGCGGAAACGCCCGGGCAGCGTCGCACCGCGTCAGGCGGCGCGCTGGCTGCGTCGCGAGGAGAGATCCGGGCACAGCACGAGCTTGCCCTCGAGACCGCCAGCCTCGAGGCGACGGTGAGCATCGGCGACCTCGTCGAAGGAGATACGCTCGGCGACGCGCGGCCGGATGGCACCTTCTGCCAGAAGCTCGAACAGTTCCTCCAGGTCCTCCTTGAACCAGGTGGGATGTCGCGCCCGCATGGCATTTACCGAGTAAAAGCGGGCTCGCTTGCCGTCGGGCAATAATCTCCACAGGTAGAGGCGCGCGATCTCCATCACGATAGGGAGCATTCGGCGCTTTGCCTGCACGCTCGCCGAGAACCCGATGGCACAGAGCAGGCCACCTGGCTTGAGCGCCGCGTATGAGCGGCGATAGCCGTCTTCGCCAACGCCGTCGACGATGACGTCGAACCCGCCCGGCAGAACCCGCGTGAAGTCCTCATGCTTGTAGTCGATCGGGATTGCCCCCAGGTCTCGGACGAGCGCCATGTGCTCGCCGCGCACCGTGCCCCACAGCTCGAGGCCCGCCAGTCTCCCGAGCACGAGCAGCGCCTGGCCGACTGCGCCGGCGGCTCCGTGCACGAGCACACGTTGGCCTCGCTGGACCTGGGCCACACGGTGCAGAAGCTGGTGGGCGGTCGTCCAGCTCAAGATCAGCGTGGCCGCCTCGGCCGCGTCTACGCCCACCGGCACGCGGGCCACGTCGTTCGCCCGAAGCGTGCGATACTCGGCGTTTGACCCGACCACCGTCATGTCGGCCACGCGATCGCCAATTTGATACTCGTGCACGCCTTCGCCGAGCTGATCGATTGCCCCCACCACGTCGTAGCCCATCACGAACGGCGGCCGGAGGCGCATCGTTTGCGGGTATAGATGGCGCCTGATCAACACCTCGGTGTAGTTGAGGCTCGACGCGAGCACGCGAACGCGCACCTCGCCCTGGCCGGCGGTGGGCAGGCGAGCATCGACGACCTCCAGTCTCTCGGGATCACCGAAGCGGCTGACTTGAACAACTCGATTGCGCTGTTCCATCATGGGCGATCTCCATGCAATGCCGTCATTCAGCGCAAGAACGGGGAGACTGCCGCCAAGCTGGAAAAATGAAATTGATCCAGATCAAGCCTGAGGCTGCACTGTTTGGAATTCTGCTCGGGCTAAATGACCAACCGGGTTATTTGGCGCCATCATTTTTCATTGGTGGGGAAAATGCCTGCGGTTGTTATGCAGTTCGTTTCGCATCCAAGACCCGGTAGCGATCTCGCGACCATCTTACAGCTTGCAAAGGACGGCGCGACACTTTGGAGAAAACATGGGGCCGATGTCAGCTATGGGTCGGTGATCGGTGGCGAGGTCGGGAACTACGCCTTCGTCGCTCGCTTCGATAGCGTAGAAGCTTATGGGCGCACCTTGGCGGCACTAGGTGCCGATCCAGCTTTCGCAGAATTCCAGGCTAAGCGGCTAAAGGCCGGGCAATCCGATTGGGTACGCTCCAACATGGCCATCCAGGTTGATATTTGACGGAACGCCTTCGCTCCCGAGTGCGAGACCGCCTTCGGGCGGTCTCTTGCTGCGCGGCCGATGTCGCCTGTTGGCCCTTAGCCGAAGGTCGCTGGAACCCCTGTCATGTCGGCTTTCAGAGGCAAACCCGACGGCAATCCAGCATCACGTCTACCGTTGCTTTTGACCCATAGTAGCGGACGCTACACCCGCGTTGCTTGAACGTGTTCCGATGGCAGCGGCGGTGTGATCGTGTGCTTCATGATCACTCAAGCTAGGGGCGCGGCTCATTCCACCGGCCCCAGGTCTACCTAGGTATGGTCACTTCATACCTCCGCGCGATGGCGCCCACCAAGTGCTTGGTGCTACCGATACATCCAGAGTGAAGAGCAACGGAACCGGTCCTGCGAGCCGGCAGTTGCGGGACAAGGCCGGCGGCGTAGTGCCCGCCGGGCTCTTCTCCCGATCCAGCGGCGCTTTGCCGCTCAACTGAGGCTTGCTGCCATGGTTGGTGCAGAGAGTACGCCCATGCGTAACATCGCCGAATTCCTGATGCGGTTCTGGCAGGGAAACCAACCCGCGTCCAATGCTGAGGTCGCGGCTATGGCTGGAAATGGAGATCGATCCAGCATGGCTGATTTTGTCCGGATCCTGCAGGCCTACGATCAAGCCCTGTAGGGCGGGACTTGGCGGCGGCCGCGTCCGTGATACGGACGTCCGAAGGCCAAGAGCTGAGACCGCACCGCGTACATGCCCTGGCGCCAGGTGACGGGTGCGCTCCTCTTCCTAGATGATCCCCGCCAGCCGCAGCCCAACACCAGCCGCGCAACTGCCCGCAAGCACCGTGAGCATCCCGAGCTTGAAGCGGAAGATCGCGGTGGCGGCTGCGATCGACAGCACGAGCGCCGGAATGTCGACGCTGGTCAGCACCGGCCTGTCGAAAGCGAACGGAAACGCATGCACCGGCACGGTCTCGCGGAACAGCGTGTGCAGCGCGAACCAGATCGAGAGGTTGAGGATCACGCCGACGACGGCGGCGGTGATCGCGCTGAGCGCGCCGGCGAGGCCCGTATTGCCGCGCAGGCGCTCGATATAGGGCGCGCCGACGAAGATCCAGAGGAAGCAGGGCGTGAACGTCACCCAGGTCGCAAGCAGTCCACCGAACGTCGCCGCCAGCATTGGCGACAGGCCGCCGGGGTCCCGATAGGCCGCCATGAAGCCGACGAACTGGAGCACCATGATCAGCGGGCCCGGCGTGGTCTCGGCCATGCCGAGGCCGTCGAGCATCTCGTGCGGCCTCAGCCAGTGATAATGCTCGACCGCCTGCTGGGCGACGTAGGCCAGCACCGCATAGGCGCCGCCGAAGGTGACCAGCGCCATTTTCGAGAAGAACAGGGCGATCTGGCTGAACACGTTGGCCTGGCCGAACGCGGCGAGCAGTGCGATCACGGGCACCAGCCACAGCGCAAGCCAGAGCGCGCCGACCCGGACCGCGCGCGCGGTATCGGGCTTGACGTGATCGGGTACGGCGTCGCCGAGCATGCTGTCGATCACCGCACTGCTGCCGCTAGCGCCGTGACCAGCCGGGGCGAATTCCGGCCGGCCCTGCCTGGCGCCGATATATCCGATCACGCCGGCGGCAATGATGATGATCGGGAAGGGGACCGCGAAGAAGAAGATGGCGACGAAGGCGATCGCAGCGAGCGCGATCATGATGCGGTTCTTCAGCGCGCGCTTGCCGACGCGTACCACGGCCTCGACGACGATGGCGAGCACGGCCGCCTTCAGGCCGAAGAACAGCGCCTCGACGAAGCTGACATTGCCGAAGGCGGCGTAGACGTAGCTCAAGGCCATGATGGCGATGATGCCGGGCAGGATGAACAGCCCGCCCGCCATCAGCCCGCCGGCGGTGCGGTGCATCAGCCACCCGATATAGGTCGCAAGCTGCTGCGCCTCCGGTCCCGGCAACAGCATGCAGTAGTTCAGCGCATGCAGGAAGCGGCCCTCGGAGATCCACTTCTTCTCCTCGACCAGGATGCGGTGCATCACCGCGATCTGGCCCGCGGGCCCGCCGAAGCTTAAGCAGGCGACGCGAAGCCAGACGCGGAAGGCTTCGTTGAAGCTGATGCCGTGACCGGCATCAGCTCCTGCTTGAACGTTACGGGTATCCATTACGCCTTCACCTTGTTGGTCGGCCAGTTGTGGGTCTCGGCCGTCGCGTCGCGGCACCAGCGATAGAAGGCGTCATAGAGCAGCATGCCGGCCTCGAGCTGTTCGAGGTCGTCGTCGTACATCCGCGACAGCCCGAGCGAGGCCGCGAGCAGGCCGGGCGCTTCCGGCGCCAGATCAGGCCGCGCGGTGTCGGCGCCGCGCACCAGCGTTGCGAGCCGGAGCAAAGCTGGCATCGCGATCCCGAACTCCTCGATCATGACGTCGAAGGTGCAGAGCTCGCCGCGGTGGCTCCAGAACACGTTCTCGATGTCGAAGGGCGCCGCGCCAAACCGCTCGCCGACCGCGACGACCTCGGACGGCGCCACATACAGGAACACCGCATTGGGATCGACGAAGCGGCGGATCAGCCAGGGGCAGGCGATGCGGTCGACCTTCGGCCGCGCCCGCGTCACCCAGACGGTGCGTCCCTTGGCGTCGCGCGGCGGCAGCTTGCGCGTGTCGAGCAGCGGCAGCTTGGCCGCCTTCCAGCCCTCGAAGCCGCCCTCCAGCGTCTCCGCCTGCGCCCCGAACTGGCGGAGCCAGGCGGCGGTGCCCTGTGCGAGCTTTTCACCGCGCAGGCACGAGACGATGGCCCTGCGGCCGGCGAAATCGCCGCCCCAGTCCTGGACCTTGTCGTGGCTGAGCTTGATGGAGCCGGGGATCAGCCGCCGGTCGGCGGCAAAGTCCTCTTCGGTGCGCACGTCGATCAGGGCAGGGGCATTGGCCGTGCCGATCAGGCGCGCCAATTTGTCAGATGATATGGTCGTGAATGTAGACATGATGCGTCCTCGCATAAACCGAACGGGACGCGATACTTGGGCATGTCGCCTCGTGGGGAGATCGCTCAAATCCCCATGAGCCGCATTACAACGAAACCGCGCCAAGCTGTCAACCGCCGGTTTCGCCGCTAATCAGCGTTAGAAAGATATGCTGCCGGGGCCTATATTGGCCTTCGCGGATTCTGTTTTCCGGAGAGTTGAGCCGATGCATTCCCATTCCATTGAGCAATGGACCCATGACCACGCCTTCCTCGGCGACAGGCACGACGAGAACGAGCGGCGCACCTGGCTGGTCATGGTCCTGACGCTGGTGATGATGGTCGGCGAGATCGTCGCCGGCTCGCTGTTCGGCTCGATGGCGCTGCTGGCCGACGGCTGGCACATGGGCACGCACGCGGCGGCGCTCGGCATTGCCGCGTTCGCCTACCGCTTCGCGCGCCGGCATCTGGGGAATTCGCATTTCACCTTCGGCACCGGCAAGTTCGGCGATCTCGCCGCCTTCTCCAGCGCCATCATCCTCGGCCTGATCGCGGTCGAGATCGCCTATGAGAGCGTGCTGCGGCTGTTCACGCCGGTGCCGATCGTCTATGGCGAGGCGATCGCAGTGGCGGCGCTCGGCCTTTGCGTCAATCTTGCCAGCGCGTGGCTGCTGCGCGGCAGCCATGATCACCATCATCACGGCCATGATCACGGCCACGGCCAAGTGCATCGTGATCACGACGATCATGATCACCACCACCATCATCACGACAACAATCTTCGTGCGGCCTATGTCCACGTCATGGCGGATGCCGCGACCTCGGTGCTGGCGATCGGCGCGCTCGCGGTGGCGATGTCTTCGGGATGGGTCTGGGCCGATCCGGCCGTCGGCCTGATCGGCAGCGTCGTGATCGCGAGTTGGGCGTTCGGCCTGATCAAGAGCTCGGGCGCGGTTCTGCTCGACGTGCGCGCCGACGAGAAGCTCGAACGCACCATCCGCGCCCGCATGGAGGTCGGAGAGGACCGCGTCACCGACCTGCATCTCTGGCAGGTCGGCCCCGGCCATTGCGCCGTGCTGGTCTCGGTGGTGTCGGACAAGCCGAAGCAGCCGGCCGTCTACAAGAAGCGGCTCGCCGGGCTGAAGGGCCTCAGCCACGTCACGGTCGAGGTCGAGACCTGCCCGCATTGACGTGATCAGCGCCAACGGAATTCTGCGGCGCGGCCGGGGTTGATCCTCGGTCGCAGCTTATCCAACCGCTTGCCCAAGGAGGAACCAAGGATGACGCCCAGAATCAAGCTCGCTCTTGTCGCCGTCGCGCTCGCCCTGTCCGGCCATGCGGCGATGGCGCAGTCGGAAAAGACGGGCGTCGAAAAGCTCTACGTCCTCAATTGCGGGGAGGGCACCGCCGGCGACATCTCGCGCTGGACGCCCGGCCTCAACGAAGGCAAGTCGATGGACTTCGTCGACAGCTGCTATCTCATCAAGCACAGCAGCAAGGGCTGGTTCCTGTGGGACACCGGCATCGCCGATGCCGTCGCTGCGATGCCGAATGGCCTGGTTCCCGCCGATCCCAAGGCCGTCACCTGGCGCCGGCCGAAGACGCTTGCCGCCCAGCTCGAACAGCTCGGCCTCAAGCCGGATGACGTCAAGGCGATGGCGGTGTCGCACACGCATCCCGACCACACCGGCAATGTCGAGCTGTTCCCGCAGGCCATGCTCTACGTGCAGAAGGCCGAATATGACTGGCCCGGCGCCAACAACGAACCGCGCTTCAAGCCCTCGCATCCGGTCGAGCAGCTCGCGGGCGACAAGGACGTGTTCGGCGACGGCAGCGTGACCATCCTGTCGACACCCGGCCATACGCCGGGACACCAGTCGCTGCTGGTGAAGTTGCCGAAGACCGGTGCGGTGATCCTGTCCGGCGATGTCGTTCACTTCAAGGATAATTGGGATAACCGCCGCGTGCCCGGCATGAACGTCAACAAGGACCAGAGCGCGGCCTCGATGCAGAAGATCGCCGATACGCTCGCCAAGGAGAAGGCGCAGCTCTGGATCAATCACGACAAGGCCCAGCGCGACAGCCAGAAGATGTCGCCGGAGTTCTACGACTAGCTTCTAGGACAGGTTTGTTGCCACACCGGGCTGCTCGCGGTCTTCGCCGGAATCCCGCAACGTCCAGCAGACGTCGCAATCGGTGAAGGACGTGACGGCGACCATCGGTGGTGTGAGCAAGGCGGCAACGGAAACGGGCGTCGCTGCGAGCGAGGTGCTGAGCGCGGCAGACGGTCTGTCGCGACAGGCCGAGCAACTGACAAGCGAGGTGGGCAGCTTTGTCGAGGACCCGGGCCGCCTAAATCGCGATGGCTTTGGCTTGAAGCGGCATGCTTCAGCGCGGCGCCGCGACCGGCGGTGGTCCGCCCTCCGGCGTCTTCTTCGGCTTCAGCGTGCCGGCATAGAACGACAGCAGCCACACCAGCATGACGGCAAGGAGATAGACGACCCAGGCCTGCGGCGGCGTGGTCGTCCAGCGCAGCAGGCCCTTGAATGTGCGGGGCGGTCTGTTGTCTTCGGTCATGGCCCGCTTGTGCGCGAAAGCGGCCGGGCGGTCAATCGGGCCGGCGCCCTGCGCGGACCAGGAACAGCGCCGCCAGCGCCGAGAGGCTCAGCGCGGAGGAGACCATCAGCACCTTGGCGCCCATGACGTCGATGAGCAGGCCGAAGGCCAGCGGCGACACCGCCTGTGCCATCCGCGCCGGCGCGCCGATGATGCCGAGGCGGTAGCCGAAATCCTTCGGCCCGAAGATCGACAGCGGCAGCGTGCCGCGGGCGATCGTCAGGATGCCGTTGCCCGAGCCGTGCAGCAACGCAAACGCACTTGCCGCGGCGCCGCCGAAGATCGCGACGACGGCCGCTCCGATCGGATGGGTCACGCAGGCGAGCCGCGTCGACCACAGCGGATGAAAGCGGCTCAGAACGCTCGCCTCGAGAATGCGCGCGAGCACTTGCGCCGGACCGATCAGCGCGCCGGCCGCGATCGCCTCGACATGTGTCGCGCCGGTTGCCTCCACGATGCGCGGAAAGTGCACCGCCATCGCGCCGGTGACCGTCCAGGCCGCGGCGAAGACGAAGGCGAGCAGGATCATGGTGCGGTCGAGCGGCACATGCGGCTTCGCGGCCGTCGCCGCCGCCTGCTTCGCGCCCTTGATCGCCGGCAGCATGAAGAAGTTGAGGGGCAGGCCGATCAGGATGTTGGCGGCCGCCCAGGCAAAGCAGGTCTCGCGCCAGCCGATATGGGCGAGGCCCCAGGCAGTCAGCGGCCAGCCGACGGTGGAGGCGAAGCCCGCCATCAGCGTGATGCCGGTGATGGGCCTGCGCGCCTCGGTGCCGTAGATGCGGCCGAGCGCGGCGAAGGCGGCGTCATAGAGCCCCATCGCCATGCCGATGCCGAGCACGAGCCAGGCGACCGCCATCACCAGAACGGATTGCGACAACCCAAGGAGTACGAGGCCGGCGGCAATGGTCAGGTTCGAGGCCGACAGCACCTGCCGTCCGCCCACGAGATCGATCTGCCGCCCGATCCGCGGGCCGAGCATCGCGGAGATCACCAGCGAGGCCGAGAACGCGCCAAAGATCCAGTTGGAGGAGACGCCAAGGTCGTGCGCCATGGGATCGGCGAGCAGGGCCGGCAGGTAGTAACTGGAAGCCCAGGCAAGGGTCTGCGTGGTGCCGAGCGCCAGGATGATCGGGAGCTGGCGCTGGCTCATCCGCGCGTGCTTCCGATTCTGGCCGATATAGTCATCATCGCCGGCATTTGCCGCCCGCGCTGCGAGTGCGTCAACCGCGATCGCGGCATATTCGACCTGCAAGGGACGGGAGCCTTGCGTACGGCTCGCGCGGGGCTTGCGCCTTTCGCTCGTCACGAATGCACGGCATAATGGCGCATGCAATTGACCTCGCGCCTTGCGCTGATGAACTGGCTGACCGGCCAGGGGCTCACGGGCCTGCCCGAAAACGAATTGCTCCGCGGGTTCTGCGAGCGCTGCCGCGCCGAGGGCCTGGAACTCTCGCGCGCCCTCGTCGTCATCGACACGCTGCATCCGATCTATGAGGGCCGCGGCTTCCGCTGGAGCGATCGGGCGAGCAACGAGAGCGACGCGTTCGAATACGGCTCGACCGCCGAGGGCGACGCGGCCCAGCACTGGCGCCGGTCGGTGTTCTTCCACATGCTCGAGCACGGTCACGACGAGATGGTGATCGATCTTGCCGACGCGCCGTCGCTGGATTTCTCGCAGATCGGCGAGCTCGCCGAGAAGGGCCACAAGCACTATCTCGCCTTCGTGCATCGCTTCGGCGAGAACGGCGCGCTCGGCCTGATGGATTGCCTCTATTCCTGCTGGACCACGCGCCGCGACAGCGGCTTCAGCGAAGCCGAGCTGGAGTCCCTGCGCGATCTCGTGCCGGTGCTGGGGCTCGCGATCAAGTCGGCGCAGCAGGTCGATATCGCGCGCACGCTGGGGCGGGTCTATCTCGGCCGCGGCGCCTCCGAGCAGGTGCTGGGCGGCCGCATCTCGCGCGGCGTCACCGAGCGCATCAATGCCGTGCTGTGGTACTCGGATTTGCGCGGCTCGACCGGGATCAGCGAGAGCATCGGCCCGGACGAGATCATTCCCTTCCTCAACGACTATGCGCAGGCCGTGATCGATGCGATCCACGACGCTGGCGGCGACGTCCTGAAGCTGATCGGCGACGGCGTGCTCGCGATGTTCACCGGCGAGGACATGGCGGCCGCGCGCCGTGCCGCGCTGCGCGCCGAGCACCTGTTCCGCCAGAACGTCACGGCGCTGAACACGCGTCGGGCTACCGACGGCCGCCCCACCACGTCCGCCTATATCGGACTGCATGTCGGCGAGGTCTTCTACGGCAATATCGGCAGCGAGGACCGGCTCGACTTCACGGTGGTGGGTCCGACGGTGAACGAGGTCAGCCGCATCGCCTCGATGAGCCGCTCGGTCGACCGCGAGCTGCTGGCATCTGCGGAGTTCTACAAGGGCCTCGATGCCGCCGGGCGCCGCTATCTCGTCTCCACCGGCCGCTACGCGCTGCGCGGCATCGGCCGCGCGCAGGACCTCTACACGCTCGATCCCGAGGTCGACGCGAGCGAGCCGGTGACGGGAAGCTACGAGCGGTATCTGGCGGGTTAGCTCGGTCGCCTCAACATACTCCGTCATTGCGAGGAGCTCTTGCGACGAAGCAATCCAGACTGTCGCCGCGGACGGATTCTGGATTGCTTCGCTTCGCTCGCAATGACGGTGTGGCTAACACCTCACCGCCACTTCGTCCCCCACCATCTCCGGCTGCCGGTGCAGCGCCACCGCGGGTGACAGCAGGATCACCAGCGCCTGCATGCCGAACACGGCCGCCGCGAGATAAAGGCACGCTTCCGCGCTCCAGAGGCCGCCAACGATCGCGCCCAGCGCCGAGCCGAGCGGGCGGGCGCCGTAGCTCATGATGTTGATGGCGGAGACGCGGCCGAGCAGGCGCGGCGGCGTCACGGACTGGCGCAAGGTGGTGGTCGAGATCACCCACAGGATCGGCCCGACGCCGAGCAGGAAGAAGCTTAAGGCCGCGAGCCATGGCGAGGGGACCAGCACCGTCAGCGCCATCACCAGGGAGGCGACGAAGCCGGTGACCGGGCCAAGGCCGACAACCGTGCCGAAGGCGACGCGCTGCATGACTCGCGTCGCCAGCAGCGCACCGATCACCATGCCGACGCCGTACATCGTCAGCACCGTGCCGACGCCGGCGGCGGTCAGGCCGAGATGGCGTACGGCGTAAGGCACGAACACCGCGATCTGCAGGAACCAGCCGGTGTTGAAGATGAACTGGGTGATGAAGACCGGCCGCAGCAGCGGATGGTGAAACACGAAGGCCGCGCCTTCGCGGATGTCCTGGAACGGATGGCGCCGCGGCGCTGGCGTGCGGTCGGGCTCGTAGATGCCGGAGAGCAGCACCACGGCAACAGCCGAGAGCGCCGCGGCAAAGCCGAAAGCCAGGCTCGCGCCCCACCAGCCGACCAGCGCGCCGCCAAGCGCAGGCCCGCTGGCGAAGGCGATGGTGCGCGCAAGCTCGATCCGGGCATTGGCTGATGGCAACAGATCCGAACTCACCAGCGAGGGCACCAGGGCCGGCGCGGCCACGCTGTAGACGACGGTGCCGCACACGGCAGCGAAGCCGAGCAGCGCCAGCAGCGGCAGATTGAGGGCGCCGAGCGCCAGCAGCAGCACGATGGCCACGAGGGCTGCCGCCCGCAGCGCCTCGGCGCCCGCCATCAGCGAACGCCGCGAGATGCGGTCGGCGAGCAGGCCGGCCGGAATGGCGAACAGCACGAAGGGGAGCGTCAACGCGGTCTGCAACATGCCGGTCTGGCCTTCGGCGACCCCGAGCGTCAGCACCGCGACGATGGGGGCTGCGGCCAGCGCGATCTGCTCGGCCGATTGCGCCGCGAGATTGGACCAGGCGAGGCGGTTGAAGATGTCGGGGAGGCGCGGCGGATTTGACATGGCTCATTTCCTGCAAAGTCGGATTGGCGCCAGTATCCGCCCCCGAGACCGGCCAAACCCACCCGCTTCCCGACAGGGCGGGTACAACAAGGCCGCGCCGGGAACCGATGCGGCTAGATGCAGTTGCAAATGAGTTGCAATAAGCCTCGACTTCGGTATTCTGACCGCATGGATGCTCGTTCGCCCGATCTCACCTCCGACGCCGCCGGCTGGCGCACCGACGCGCCGGCCACCAAGAGCCTCGCCGAGGTAAATTCCACAATTGCCGTTCCAGCGGCAGGCCGCTGGTGGCGGCGGCTGCTCGCCTTCGTCGGTCCGGGCTATCTGGTCTCGGTCGGCTACATGGACCCCGGCAATTGGGCGACCGACCTCGCCGGCGGCTCGAAGTTCGGCTACACGCTGCTCTCGGTCATCCTGCTCTCGAACCTGATGGCGATCCTGCTCCAGTCGCTGGCAGCGCGGCTCGGCATCGTCACCGACCGCGATCTCGCGCAGGCCTGCCGCGCGACCTATTCGCCGGCGGTGAACTTCCTGCTCTGGCTCGCCTGCGAAGCGGCGATCATCGCCTGCGATCTCGCCGAGGTCATCGGCACCGCGATCGCGCTCAAGCTCCTGTTCGGCATTCCGCTGATCGGCGGCGCGCTGCTTGCGGCGCTTGATGCCTTCCTGCTGCTGCTTCTGATGAACCGCGGCTTCCGTTTCCTGGAAGCCTTCGTCATCGCGCTGCTCGCGGTGATCGCGGTCTGCTTCGCGGTCCAGATCGTGGCCGCGGCGCCGCCGGTCGCGGAAGTTCTTCACGGCTTCATGCCGAAGACCGAGATCTTCACCAATCCGGAAATGCTCTACATCGCGATCGGCATCATCGGCGCGACCGTGATGCCGCATAATCTCTATCTGCACTCCTCGATCGTGCAGACGCGTGCCTATGAGCGCAACGAGAAGGGCCGGCGCGAGGCGATCAAATGGGCGACGACGGACTCGACCATCGCCCTGATGCTGGCGCTGTTCATCAACGCCGCGATCCTCGTGGTCGCTGCGGCAACCTTCCACAAGAGCGGCCATTCCGACGTCGCCGAGATCGGCCAGGCTTTCGAGCTCCTGTCACCGCTGCTCGGTCTCGGCATCGCCTCGACGCTGTTTGCGATTGCGCTGCTCGCCTCGGGCCTCAACTCGACCGTGACGGCGACGCTTGCCGGCCAGATCGTGATGGAAGGCTTTCTCGATCTGCGCCTGCCGAGCTGGGCGCGGCGCTTGCTCACACGCGGCATCGCGATCGTTCCCGTCATCGTCGTCACCGCGATCTATGGCGAGCGCGGCACCGCTGATCTGCTGGTGTTCAGCCAGGTCGTGCTGTCGATGCAATTGCCCTTCGCCGTGATCCCGCTGGTCCGCTTCGTCTCCGACCGCCGCAAGATGGGGCAGTTCGCGATTCCGCCATACGTTGCCGCGATCGCGTGGATCGTCGCAGGCGTCATCGTGGTCCTGAATCTGAAGCTGCTGGCGGATACGCTGTTCGGCTAGTCACACACCGTTGTCGTCGCCCGGCTTGACCGGGCGACCCAGTATTCCAGAGAAAGCCGTTGTTGAGCCGAGAAGCCGCGGCGTACTGGATGCCCCGGTCAAGCCGGGGCATGACAGAGAACTAATCCTGCGGCTCGGACGCCGCATCCCCTTGCGCGTCGACGCGCAGCCAGCCGGACGGTGCCAGCCGTTGCTGCGGCAGGAAGCGGGCCTTGTAGTCCATTTTCTTGGAGCCCTCGATCCAGTAGCCGAGATAAACGTAGGGCAGCCCTTGCCGGCGGGCGCGGGCGATGTGGTCGAGGATCATGAAGGTGCCCATCGAGCGGCTGACCTGGCTCGGCTCGAAGAAGGAATAGACCATCGACAGGCCGTCGCTGAGCACGTCGGTGAGCGCAACCGCGATCAGCTCCTCGCCGCGGCCTGTGATGCCGCTATCGGGGCCGCGCTTGCGGTACTCGATGATGCGGGTCTCGACATGGCTGTCCTCGACCATCATGGCGTAGTCGAGCACGGTCATGTCGGCCATGCCGCCATGGCGGTGGCGGGCGTCGAGATAGGCGCGGAACACCGAATATTGCTCGGAGGTCGGAACCGCGCTGCGCTGCTCGCCGATGATGTCGGCGTTGCGCGCCATTACCTTGCGGAAGTTGCGGGACGGGCGGAACTCGTTAGCGATGACCCGGACCGACACGCAGGCGCGGCACTGGTCGCAGGCGGGCCGATAGGCGATCGACTGGCTGCGGCGGAAGCCGCCATGGGTCAGGAGGTCGTTGAGATCGCCCGCGCGGTCACCCACGAGGTGCGTAAACACCTTGCGCTCATGACGGCCCGGCAGATACGGGCACGGAGAAGGCGCCGTGAGGTAAAATTGGGGGGTGTCGCGCGAGTGTTGGGTCAAGGGACGTCGTGGGCCTCCGAAGTGGGTATCAGCATCGCGCTACGGAAGCCCTCGGTCAATTGGTCTGCTCGGCAGGTCTGATCAGTCAGCTTAGTCGGTCCTGGTTGATAGGTTCTTGATCAGTAGGTTCTGGCACCCTGGGGCGCGGGTGCGCGGACCGAGTTGTTGATCACGACCGTTCCCAGCACGAAGTCATGCAACAGCCGCCGGCGGCCGTTGAACAGGCCGACCAGGACCACGAAGGGCGACAGGAACGAAACCGTCACCCAGAACAGCACGGCATGGGTGGCGCCGAGCACGAAATAGCCCGGCGCGCCGTACCAGGTGCGCAGCTCCAGGTCCATCACCCGCATCCCGATCGTCGCCGATGACGGACCGCCGATGCAGGCGCCGTAATAGACGATGGCCCAGATCACGGAGGCCGGCCAGGCCAGCCAGAACAGCGCCCAGCCGAGGCCGAGCGTGACCACGCCGAACAAGGCGATGAAGAGGTAGCCGAGGATGACCGGCACCGAGATCACGACCATGTCGATCAGGAAGGCGAACACCCGCCGCGTTGCAACGCCGCGGAACAATTCCGGCTGCAGATACGGATCGAAGGCATGCGGTTGCACCCCGCCGTCATTGCGCCAGGCGCCCGCCTGGGGTCCTGAATTGCCCGAGTCCGAATACGACATGGTCCAACCTCCCGAAGGGAAACTCCCGTGGCAGGACATGGGAACAGGCCGTCCGCGTGCCAAGGGCGTCGGGATTAACAAGCCGAAATATTCCGGCGATTCGGGGGCGAGGGGGCTCGTGGAAGCTGCGGCACTTCCACCGTCGTCCTGGCGAAAGCCAGGAGGTGGATTCACACTCGAAGTGCAACAGTTGAGAGGAGAAGGCCTCTGCCGGGGTTCTGAAGTCAAGGCATTTGCGCGGGGTGTTGTTGTAGGTGGCAACGGACTGGCGGAAGCGCTTGGTTGGGAGCTTTTCGAGGTCGGTCTTTCGGGGGATGAAGCGGCGCAAGCGGCCGATGGCGTTCTCGATGCCGCCCTTTTGCCACGGCGCGTGGGGGTCGCAGAAGAAGGTCTTCATCAAGAG
>NZ_AXAB01000079.1:0-16913 GCF_000472645.1 Bradyrhizobium sp. WSM2254
GCGGATTGCGCTACGATGCACAGCGGGGAAACAGGGCAACCGGAGCATCCCGGCCTTCCCTGCGCGGATGGTTGGAACGGCTTATGTCGTGCTCTCCCCGGGGAGCGATGCACTATTGCCCCCGTCGCCTTGCGGATGGCTGATGCGCGCGGTCCGGTCGGACCGCACCCATCACCGCAAGACTTGGCGCACAGACCCCGGGCGCCAGGACGACACGATTTGGCCGTACGCCGATCACACCGGTCGTGCGCGCGATGCTGTCGCTCACGGCTCTCCGCCCTGCGATGCCTTTCGCGCCGATGTGACCCACGCCCACCGCTGCCCGGCCCGCGTTCGTGACGATCGCGATACGCCCCTCTTCCTTGGGCCGGAGTGCGCGCACTATCCGCCAATTCCGAATTTCGGTAAAGCGGAATATTTTCGTCATCGAGCATTGACCGATGGTTTGGGTGTTTTGCCCGACGAGTAACGCAAGATCTCGTAGCCCGGATGAGCGCAGCGACATCCGGGGATTCTCGGCACGAGCTGTCCCGGGTATCGCTTCGCTCACCCGGGCTACAGGCTTCAAGCTCTACAAGCTTCAAGCTCGTGGATGGATCAGGCGAAGGCGGCCTGGGCCCACGCTCCGTGGGGAGCTCGATCGTCGTCGGAGCGGTCGGGCGCGCGGTGAGGCCTTGTCGCGGCGCCGCGTTGGCGCCGATGCCGGATATCCAGGCGCGGCAAGTGCGCAGCGACGTTGCCCACGAACGTGGCAATGCGCGCGGCGGCCTGTTTGACGACGAACAGGATCGTCGTGACGCGGCTCAGCACGCCGAGCAGGATCAGCACCGAGAAGATGTCGATATAGGCGAGGAAGTCGCCGATGAGCACCAGTTCCGGCGGAATCGGGATCCTGTGGTAGTAGGCCAGCACAAGGATCACGACGGGGATGAAGGCAATCACCTTCCGCACCGTCAGTCTGTCCAGCAGCGCGGCCAGTTGCACGACGAGCACCTCCCATAATGCATCGCCGATCGCGAGCGGGACCTCGTAAGTCCATCTCCGCCACCATTGCTTCACGACATTGCTCCGAGCTCAGTGCCTGACCACCAGCACCGAGCACTTCGCGTAGCGCACGACGTGACCGGCATTGGAGCCGAGGAAATAGGTGCGCATCGCCGGCCGGTGCGAGGTCATCACGATCAGATCGGCCTTCATGTGCACGGCTTCCTCCAGGATCTCGTGGTAGATGCCGCCCTGGCGGACCACGCTGGAGATGTGGGAAGCCTCGATGCCGGATTCGCGCGCGACGATGGCGAGCGCTTCCTCCGAGGTCTGGCGTTGCTGTTCGTCGAAGTCGGCCGGCACGTATTCTGCCAGCATCACCGGCGTCATCGGCAGCACGTTGAGCAGGCGCACCGTGCCGCTCCAGGTCTGCGACAGCGTTGCCGCGGTTGCGATCGCCGGCTTGGCCAGATCGGTGTCGGCGAGGTCGATGGGCACGAGGATGGACTTGAACATCTGCGCCTCCAAATCTTCCAGTCAGCCCGTGATCAGGCTGCATCGACCGGTCGAGACGGCGCCCGCGCGTCTCATCCCGATCGAAGCAGCTTGGGGCTGACGAACAGCACCAGCTTGCCGCGGCGGTAGGCCACGTCCCCCCAATCCTTCACGTCAAAGTCGAAGATCGCAAGCCCCGCGGTGGGCAGATTGTGGGCGAGCGCCTTGGCGCCGGCCGGATCGCCGCCGCCCATCAGCATCAAGGCGGCCTCGTGCATGCCGGGATTGTGGCCGACCAGCAGCAGCCGCTTCGGGTTGCCCGGGTTGGTTGCAGTGCGAATGGATTCCAGGATCTGCGCGGGGTCGGCGCCGTAGAGTTCCGGCAGGACCTCGACCTCGGGCGCGGCGACGCGGCCCTTCATCGTCTGCCAGGCGATGTCCCAGGTCTGCCGTGCCCGGACGGCATGCGACACCAGCACGGTGTCGGGGAAGGGGGGATGGGAGGCGATCCAGTCGCCGATCTCGGCGGCATCCTTGTGGCCGCGGTCGTCGAGCCGGCGATCCTGGTCACGGCCGCTCGGCGCGTCGGTCTCGGTCTTGGCGTGACGCAGCAGCATCAAACGGCGCATGGCACTCTCGAATCGTTACACGTCCAGAATAATCTACAGGCACCGCTTGAGGACAAGGTGACAAGCGCCCGATCGGTCCTTTAAAGCGCGATGAGATTTGGACAAACCCTTATCGCGCTTTAAATTTTGCCTTGAGCATGATCTTTTCGGAAAACCGCTGCACACTTTTCCGGATCATGCTCTAAGAAAACGATATGAGCGAGACTTTCACAAGCGTGCCCCAGGAAGAAGCCGGCTTTCGCGAGCGTACGCGGCTGTCGTTCGATCTCGACGCCGACATCTGCGTGATCGGGGCAGGGCTTGCCGGGCTCTCCATCGCGCTGGAGGCGGCCCGGCTCGGGGCCAGCGTCGCGGTGCTCGAGGGCCGGCATATCGGCTGGAATGCCTCCGGCAACCAGCTCGGCACCGTCATGCCGGGCTTTGCGCTGCCGCTCACCGAGCTGATCGAGCGCATCGGCTTCGAGGACGCGCGCGAATTGTGGATGCTGTCGAAGGAGGGCGCCGAGTTCGTCCGCGCCAACGCCACCGAAGAGAACATGCCGGGAATCGCCCCGAGCGACGGCGTGCTCGAGGTCTCCAACGTCGATACCGGCGACCGGTTGATCAGCCGGTTGCAGATGCTGCACGAAGATTTCGACACCGAGGTCGAGGGCTGGCAGGTCGATCGCGTCCGCGAGGTGCTCAAGACCGATCGCTACTTCCACGGCGTCTACTATCCCAGGGCATTCCAGGTCGACGGCCGCAAATATGTGCACGGCCTTGCGGCGCTGGCGCGGCGGGCCGGCGCCCGCATCTTCGAGGATACGCCGGTGGTCAGCATCGACCATTCCGGCATCCGCAAGCGGATCGTCACGCCGTCGGCGCGGCTGCGCGCGACGCACATCGTGCTTGCCGGCAACATTCATCTCGGCGCGCCGTTGAGGCGCCTGTCGGAGACGCTGCTGCCGGTCTGGCGCTATGCCGGCATCACCGCGCCGCTCGGCGAGCGCGTGCACGAGATCATCGCCTTCAAGGGATCGGTGATGGATTCCGACGGCGTCGATCATTTTCGTATCGTCGACGGCGACCGGCTGATGTGGGAGAGCCCGGAGACCACCTGGGCCGCGCGGCCGCAGCGCTTTGCAGGCGGCGTCAAGCGACGGATCCGGTCGATCTTCCCCCAGCTCGGCAATGTCGAGATCACCGAGATGTTCGGCGGCGCCACCGGCCAGACCGTGCACGGCATGCCGCAGATCGGCCAGTTGCGCAAAGGCCTGTGGGTGGCGAGCGGGTTCGGCCGCCAGGGCATGAACACCTCGGCCATGGCCGGGCAGATGATCGCGCGCAGCATCCTGTGGGGCGACGAGCGCTGGCGGCTGTTTTCGCCGTTCGAGCTGGTCTGGGCGGGCGGCGCCACCGGACGGGTCGCGGGTCAACTGGTCGGGATCTGGGGCAGGACGAGCTCCGCCGCCGCAGGCACGCTCGCCCGCTACCGCGAGCGGGCGCGGGTCAAGGACAGGGAACGCGAGGCGCGGCTGGCCGAAGCCAACCGGGCCGCCGGCACCGGTCCGCGCCGGCCGCCGCCCGGTGTGCGGCCGCGGCCGGCCCCGTCGCCGAAACCCGCGGCTGAAGCCGCGGAACCGGCCTCGCTCGACGGCGGCGTCTCGCAATAAGTTGAGAAAAACTCCGCCCGGACGTGTAACGTCGGCCGTTAGAACCCGTATCTCAGGGCGTGGACTCCTCGCGCACGGAGAATGAGATGTTTGACCGCCGCATCCTGCTAACGACTGTCGCCGGCCTGTTCGGCCTTTCGGCCTTCCGCTGGCTGAGAGGAACGCCTGCCGAGGCCGGCGAGAAGGCCGCAGAAAAGTTCGAGATCGTGAAGACGGAGGCCGAGTGGCGTGCCCAGCTCACGCCGCAGCAATATGAGATCCTGCGCAATCACGGCACCGAGCGGCCCGGCTCCAGCCCGCTCTTGAAGGAGCACCGCAAGGGGATCTTCGCCTGCGCCGGCTGCGACCTGCCGCTGTTTGCGTCCGACACCAAGTTCGAGAGCGGCACGGGCTGGCCGAGCTTCTACCAGCCGATCGAAGGCAATGTCGGCAAGACCGAAGACCGCACCTTCGGCATGCTCCGCACCGAAGTGCATTGCCGGCGCTGCGGCGGCCATCTCGGCCACGTCTTCGACGACGGTCCGAAGCCGACCGGACTGCGCTACTGCATCGACGGGTTCGGGCTGGTTTTCCATCCCGCGGCGGCATCGGCGACGTAAGGGATGCCCCGGCAATTGTTGCCGGCCCGGCAATTGTGCCCCGGTCATCCGACCGGGGCCTATTCGTTTAAGTCATTGATTTTTTAGAGAAACCCGCATTGGCATAGCCCTTGCGACTGTCTCCTCCGACTGCGGCCCTGGTCGACCGGCCGCCGAGATCGGATTTGGAGACAAAGTTATGGGTATCTTCGATGCAATGAACACCTCGGTGGGTGGCCTGCAGGCGCAGTCCTACGCGCTGCAGAACATTTCCGGCAACATCGCGAACTCATCCACCACCGGTTACAAGGGCATCGGCACCAGCTTCGTCGATCTCATTCCCGACGCCTCGGTGCCCAGCAAGCAGGTCGCGGGCGGCGTGACGGCCAATGCGAAGGCCACCATCACCACGCAGGGCACGATCTCGTCCTCCACCGTCGCCACCAACATGGCGATCACCGGCGACGGCTTCTTCTCGATCCAGAAGGCGACAGGCGTCGTCGACAACGTCCCGGTGTTCAGCGGCGTCACCTACTACACCCGCCGCGGCGACTTTCAGCTCAATGCCAACGGCAATCTGGTCAACGGCGCCGGCTATTATCTGATGGGCACCACGGTCGATCCCAAGACCGGCAACCCGACCGGTAACGTGGCGACGGTCCTGAAATTCCAGAACAACTTCATCCCGGCCCAGGCGACCACTTCGATCCAGTACGCCGCGAACCTGCCGAGCGTGCCGAACACGGCGGCGAGCTCGACCGCGGCGAGCGGCACGCTGCTGGCGGCCGGCGGCCTGAACCCGTCCGATTTCGCCGCCAACCCGCTGATCATCGGCACGCCGCCGCCGCCCTATACGAATGCGACGGTCTCCGGCGCAGCGGCCACCGGCAATCTGCGCTCGGCCTATACGGCGACGACCGCGACCGGCACGGTGACGCTGCAGGACACCGCTTCGGCGGCGGCAACTGGCGCCACGTCGCTCGATTCCGCTGTGTCCCCGCATCTCAACACCAGCCTTCTCACCAACCTGGCCAACAAGACGCTGACGGTCAACGGCCAGACCATCAACTTTGACCCCACTGTTTCCGGCGCCTCGACGAGCGGCAGCACCACCACGATCGGCCTGCTCTCGCCGACCGGCGCAAAGATGTCGGACATCCTGAATGCGATCACCCTGGGCGCCGGTGGCGCCCCCGCCACCGCGACAATGACCGCGGGCGGTAACATCCAGATCACGACCAACACCACAGCCGACGTCACGATCGGCGGCACTGCGGCAAGCTTGCTCGGCGTCAGCAGCGTGACGCGCGGCGGTAACGTGCTGTCCACCCCCGCGATTACAGCTGCGACACAGCTCGGCGGCAGCGCGACGCCCGGCGGGGCGGAGGTCCTCTCGACGCCCTTCGTGGCCGGCAACACGATCCAGGTCAATGGCACGGCAGGCGCCAACACGATCACCTTCGTGAACTCCGGTGCTACCAGTTTGACCCCGAACCTGATCAACATCACTGACGACATTGCGACCTTGCTCCAGAAGATCGACAACCTCAGCGGTGCGAGCGGTTCTTCGATCAGCAACGGCGTGATCACGCTGAATACCGGTATCGCCAATCCCACCTTGACTGTGACGAGCCCCAACAACAGCAGCGCCTTCGCCGCGCTCGGCTTCACGTCATCCATCTCCAAGAACCGCGGCGGTGGCGGCACGGCCGGCACCGGCGGCGTGATCGGCAACGATATCGCCACCTTCACCAAGGAATCGATCAGCGGCGGTGCGGTCACCGCCTACAACGCCGCCGGCACGCCGGTGAACCTGCAGATGCGCTGGGCCAAGACCGACAGCGCCTCGCTGGGTACCGGCCATTCCGACACCTGGAACCTGTTCTACCAGACCGATCCGAGTGCGACGGGCACGACGGTCGGCTGGGTCAATACCGGACAGGCCTTCACCTTCGCCGCCGACGGCTCGCTGACCTCGCCGAGCAGCTCGGGCATTACCATCAACAATGTCAGCGTCAGCGGCCAGTCGCTCGGCTCTGTCGCCTTCAACATCTCCCAGGGCGGTCTGACGCAATATGCCAGCACCAGCGGCGCGGTGACGATCAACACCATCACCCAGAACGGCTACGCCGCCGGTCAGCTCCGCTCGGTCGCCGTCAACAACAACGGCCTCGTGATCGGCACCTTCTCCAACGGCCAGAACCTCGACCTCGCGCAGGTCTCGCTGTCGCACTTCAACGGCACCAACTACCTCAAGGCGCTCGACGGCGGCGCCTATGCCGCGACCGAACAGTCGGGACCTGCGATCGACGGCGCTTCGGGCACCATCAGCGGCTCGTCGCTGGAAGGCTCGAACACCGACATCGCCGACGAGTTCACCAAGCTGATCGTGACCCAGCAGGCCTATTCGGCCAACACCAAGGTGATCACGACCGCGAATTCGATGGTGCAGGACCTCCTCAACGTGTTGCGCTGATCGGCGCGTGACGTAACCAAAGGCGGCCAGTGACATGGGTTTGAGTTCAGCCCTCGCCAGTGCGATGAGCGGTCTGCGTGCCAACCAGGCCGCGCTCTCGATCGTCTCCTCGAACGTCGCGAATTCGCAGACGCCGGGTTACATCGTCCAGACGCCGAACCAGATCGAGGTCACCACCGGCGACTTCGGCTCGACGGCGATGACGACCGGCGTCAGCCGCGAGCTCGACAGCTTTGTGCTGAACCAGCTGCGCACCGAGACCGGCGGCAGCGGCTACGCCGACCAGATGGCCAACATCCTGAAGCAGCTTCAGAATGTCTATGGCACGCCCGGCAACAGCGGCACGCTGGAAACTTCGCTGAACAATTTCACCACGGCGTTGCAGGCGTTGTCGACCAGCGCGGGCTCGTCGTCGGCGCAGACGGTTGCCCTCGGCGCGGCGCAGGCTCTGGCGCAGCAGCTCAACGTCACCACCAAGGGCATCCAGTCGCTGCGCTCCAACGTCGAGCAGGATCTCGGCACCTCGGCGCAGCAGGCCAACGCGGCGATGAACCAGATCGCCGACATCAACACCAAGCTCCAGGGCCTGTCGGCCACCGATCCCTCCGCCGCGACGCTGATGGACCAGCGCGACCAGGCCATCAACACGCTGTCGAAATATGTCGACGTCCGCGTCACCACCGACGGCTCGAACCAGGCCAACATCTACACCACGACCGGTATTCAGCTCGTCGGCGCCGGGCTCGCCTCGCAATTCTCCTTTGCCTCCGCCGGCGCGCTGTCGGCGACCTCGCTCTACAACATCGATCCGGCCAAGTCGGGCGTCGGCGCGTTCAACATCGTCCTGCCGAACGGCTCGAAGGTCGACGTCGTCGCCAACAATGTGGTCTCGTCCGGCCAGATCGCGGCCGATCTGAAGCTGCGCGACCAGACGCTGGTGCAGGCGCAGACCCAGATCGACCAGCTCGCCGCGACGATGTCGAGCGCGCTGTCGGACAAGACCACGGCCGGCAGCACGGTCTCGGGCCCGCCGGCCGGGTTCGACCTGGACGTTGCCGGCGCGCAACCGGGCAACGCGGTCAACATCACCTACACGGACACGGCTACCAACACCCAGCGCCAGGTCACGCTGGTCAACGTGACCGATCCGGCGGCGCTGCCGCTCCAGAATGCCACCAATGCCAATCCGATGCGGGTGGGCGTCAACTTCTCCGGCGGCGTGGCGGCGATTGCCTCCGCGCTCAACTCCGCGCTGTCAGGCTCGCACCTGACGTTCTCCGCGGCTCCTGCGCCGGCAACCGCCACGACGCTGCGGGTGACCGACGACAACACCGGCCTTGCCAAGGTCAATTCGGCCTCGACCACCAAGACGATCTCGTCGCTGACCTCGGGCAACCCGCAACTGGCGGTCTTCACCGACGGCGGGCAGGCGCTCTACACCGGCGCGATCACGGCGTCGGGCTCGCAGATGACCGGCCTTGCCGGGCGCATCGCGGTGAACACGCAGCTGGCCAGCGATCCCACGCGGCTGTCGATCTACAACACCTCGCCGGTGACGCCCGCGGGCGACACCACGCGTTCGGACTATCTCTATTCGCAGCTCACCAACGCGGTGTTCTCCTATTCGCCGACGACCGGCCTCGGCTCGGCCAACCAGCCCTTCACCGGCAGCGTCTCGAACTACCTGCAGCAGTTCCTGAGCATCCAGGCCAACGCCTCGACCCAGGCCACTCAGCTGCAGCAGGGCCAGAGCGTCGTGGTCTCGACGCTCCAGGCTAAATTCAACTCGACCTCCAGCGTCAACCTGGACTCGGAGATGTCGAACCTGATCCAGCTTCAGAATGCCTATGCCGCCAACGCCCACGTGATGTCGGTGGTGCAGGGCATGATGAACACGTTGCTCCAGGCTCAAGTGTAACCAGTACAGGGCTCTGAAACATGTCGATCAGCAGCATCAACTACTCCTCGTCGGTTCTCGGCTCGCAGATCCGCAACATCAATCAGCAGCTCACCGACCTGTCGACGCAGCTCTCGACCGGCAAGCTGTCGCAGAACTATTCCGGCATGGGCACCAACGAGGGCTTTGCGATCGCCGGGCGCGCGCAGCTCTCCAACATCGCCGCCTATACCGACACGATCACCAACGTCAACGTCAACATCAACCTCGCCAATACCGCGCTCCAGGCGCTGACGACGATCCGCAACACCGTGCAGACGGGCTCCGCCAACACCGCGCAGGATCTCAACGTCAACGGACAGACGGTCGCGCAGAACACCGCGGCCGCGCAATTCGGCTCGATGGTCGGCGTTCTCAACACGCAGTCGGGCAACCGCTATCTGTTCTCCGGAACCGCCTTCAACACGCAGTCGGTCGCGGATGCCGGCGACATCATCAACGGCACCACGACGCAGGCGGGCTTCAAGACCGTCATGGCGGAGCGCCAGGCCGCCGATCTCGGCGCGAGCGGCATGGGCCGGCTGGTGCAGACGCAGCCGACGCCCAGCTCGGTGCAGGTGTCGGAAGACGTCGCGGGATCGCCGTTCGGGCTCAAGATCAAGGCGGTCTCCTCGACGTTGACGGGCGCGACCATCACCGGCCCGAGCGGCTCGCCGGTGTCGTTCTCGGTCGATCTCAACGGAACCAATCCCAGCAATGGCGACAAGCTGAGCGTCCAGTTCACGCTGCCTGACGGTACGACCGAGCAGATCAACCTGACGGCGTCGACGGCGACGCCGACGCCGCTGGGTAGCTTTGCGATCGATGCAAGCGTCCCGGTCAACCCGAACAATACCGCGGCGAATCTCAACACCGCGCTGAACACCGCGATCAAGAAGCTTGCCAACACCTCGCTGGTGGCGGCGTCCGCCGTGACCGCCGGCGACAATTTCTTCAACACGGCCAGCTCTGCGATCGGTACTCCCAAGAGCAACCAGGCGGCTCCACCCGCACCGATCAGCGGTGCGACGGCGCTGTCCGGCGCGAGCCCCTCGGACTCGATCTCGCCGGGCTTCGTCGCCGGCAACACCATCACCGTCAACGGCACCACGCTTACTTTCGTCGCCTCGGGCGCGACCGGCAATCAGCTCAATGTCGGCGACAGCATCCAGACCCTGCTCAGCAAGATCGATGCGATCACGGGGACTTCGAAGCCGTCGACCATCCATGGCGGTTCGATCACGATCAACACGGACGATGCGGCGAGCCTGAACATCACGAGCTCGAATACGGGTGCGCTGGGTTCGCTCGGTTTCAGCGCGACGCCGGTCACCGCGACGCAGCCGCCGCTGCGCGTCGGCTCTTCGCCCGCGAGCTCGGCGACGACACTGGTGAACGGCTCGGCCAACACCGTGAAATGGTACCAGGGCAATGACGGGCCCGGTTCGGCGCGCTCCACCGCGATGGCGCGGGTCGACGATTCCGTCACGGTGCAATATGGCGCGCAGGCCGACGAGGATGCGATCCGGCGCCAGTTGCAGGCAGTCGCCGTGTTCGGGACGTTCTCGACCTCGCCGACCGGGCAGTATTCGGGCGGGCAGGTCTCGGCGCTGAGCCTGCGGGTGACGCAGGCGCTGACCCAGCAGCCGGGGCAGCAGCGTATCGAGGACATCCAGACCGACCTTGCGATGGCCCAGAACACGATGAAGGACGCGAGCACGCGCCAGACCCAGGCCAAGGCGCAGCTCCAGACCATCATCGACCAGGCGGAATCGGCCTCGCCCGACCAGGTCGCGAGCGAGATCCTGTCGCTCCAGAATGCGCTCCAGGCGTCCTACCAGGTGACCTCGAACCTTGCGCAGCTTTCGCTCGTCAAGTTCCTGTAAGGATGCGTTAAGGCGCCGTTAACCATGCCTCTTTACCTCTTGGTGAGGATTGGAGCGGGGCGGAGCTTTCGATGTCGGACAAGATGCAGCTGGTGGTGGCAACGCCTTGCTTCGGCGGGCAGGTGTCTAGCATCTATGCGAGCTCGATCTTCGCGCTCCAGCGCGCCGTGCACGGCATGTCCAATCTCGAGCTCAAGGTGCTGCTGCGCGACGGCGACGCCCTGATCACGCGGGCGCGGGCCAACCTTGCCGCGATGTTCCTGGACGATCCCAAGGCGACGCATTTCCTGTTCATCGATGCCGATATCGGGTTCAAGCCGGAGCAGGTGTTCCGGCTGATCGAATGCGGCGCCGACGTTGTCGCCGGCTGCTATCCGATCAAGCGGGTCAACTGGGACAAGGCCGCGCGTGCGATCCAGTCGGGCCGGGCGGATGTGCCGGCGGCTTCGCTCGACTACGTGCTCGAGATCGAGGACCCCGACCGCATCGTGGTGGTCAACGGCTTTACCCGCGTGCGCTACGCCGGCACCGGCTTCCTGATGATCCGGCGCCACGTGCTGGAGGCGATGTGCCGCCATCCGGACTACGCCAGCCTGCAATTCTTCCGCGAGCATTCGCACGATACGCTGGCGGCGAGCCAGAACCGGTTCGCGCTGTTCGAATGCATGATCGATCCGGCGACCGGCACGTATCTCTCCGAGGACTTCGCCTTCTGCAAGCGCTGGACCGATATCGGCGGCGAGATCTGGGCCGATATCCAGAGCTCGCTCGACCATGTCGGGCCGTCGGTATTCCACGGCGATATCGCCTCGCAATTCGCGCCGGCGCCCGCGGCGGCGGCCGATGCGGCGTGAGCCTTTCGGGATGAGCGTCGACGCATCCCGTCTGCCAGAGCTCGGGCGAGTGTCCGACGGTGGCTCGCGCTACCGCTTGCGCGATCTGTTCACGCCGCTCGACACGCTGCTGGTCTCCGGCGGAGATTCGCGCCTGACGCTCGATCCGAAGGACCGCGTCAACGCCTATGGCTGCGCGGCCTCGCCGGAGCCGGAGATCTGGAATTTCGCTTCCTCGACCGCGTCCGTGATCTCGCAAGCGGCCTATGACCGCGTCGCGCTGGCGCGCGAAGAGCTGATGCACAAGTGCCTGTTCGACGAGGTCGAGGTCGCCTTCGACACACGTTGCGAGGACATGCGTGACGAGCTGCGCGGATATCTCCAGCTCTCGCCGCGCGTCGATGTCGTGTTCTCGCCGTCCGGCACCGACTCCCAACTTCACGCCTTGTTCCTGGCGCGCGCGGTGCTCGGCGCAGTGCCGGTGACGATCGTGGTCGGCACGGATCAGACCGGAAGCGGGACGCCCCATACCGCACGCGGGCACCATTTCAGCACGATGACGGCGAGCGGCCTTGCGGTGCGAAAGGACGGCGCGGTGGCCGGGCTCGCCGGCGACAGCGTCGCGGTGCCGCTGCTCGACGCGGCGCCCGGCATTGCGATGCGCCCGGATGCGGATGAAGCGGTACTGCGCGCGGTCGAGACCAGCCTCGCGCAAGGTCGGCGCGTTCTGTTGCAGATCATGGATTCTTCAAAGCTCGGCTGGCGCGCGCCGAGCGTGGCCTGCCTCGACGAGATCGCGCGACGCTGGCCCGGCAAGGTCCAAATCGTCGTCGATGCCTGCCAGGCGCGGCTTGGCCGCCGCCGGCTGCGTTCCTATCTCGATCGCGGCTACATGGTGCTGATGACGGGCTCGAAATTCTTCGGCGGCCCCGCCTTCAGCGGCGCGCTGCTGGTGCCCAAAGGGCTGTCGCGCTCGCTCGGCCGGATCGGCGAGATCGCGCCGGGCTTCTTCGATTATGCCGGCCGCAGCGACTGGCCAAAAGCCTGGACGGGGCTGCGCTCGCGTTTCGAGCGCAGGCCGAATTTCGGTCAATGGCTGCGCTGGGAGGCAGCGCTCAGCGAGATCGGCAGCTATTATGCCGTGTCCGGTGCGTTTCGCGCCAAGGCGCTGGCCGAGCTTGCGGCCGGCATCGACAGCATGATCGCGCTGTCTCCGTCGCTTCGGGCTGTTCCCGCCGCGATCGAAGCGTCCGGGATGGACGACGAGGAATTCGCGCACGCCACGATCTTTCCGTTCACGCTGCGGCGCGACGGCAAGCCGGTTTCCATCGCCGAGACCAGCGCCGTGCATCGCGCCCTGGCGCACGACATGAACGGCGACATCGACGGCAGTGCGGCGGACCGGCAGGTTGCCGCGCAACGCTGCCTCGTCGGCCAGCCAGTACGATTTGACCAGCCGGACGGCAAGCCGCAGGCCGCGCTGCGGCTGTGCGTCGGGGCGCGGCTCGTCACCGAAGCCTGGTCGGCGGACGCCGCCCAAGCGCAACGCAATTTGCAGCATATCCTCGATCGCATCGCCCACGTGCTGGTGAAGATCGAGCTGCTGCTCGACCGTGCCGCGGCTGCGCCGGGAAAGTTTGTGCTCGAGGTCTAAGATGCTGCATCCTGTTTCAGCGCCGAACGGCGCGACCGCGCCGAACTATTCCGATCGCATCGGCTTTGCGCAACTGACGCGCCGCGCCTTCGAGGGCGGCAATCTGCATCCGCTGCGCGAGAAGCTCCTGGCGCGGATCGAGGAGGGGACGGCCGAGGCGGGCGAAGGCCTGGATCTGTCGCTGATTGCCCAGCTTCTCGGCGAGAAGGAGGCCGGGCTCGTAATCCAGACCGAGGTGCTCGCCTTCCACCAATTGTTTCGCACGCCTTGCGCGGCTCCGAAACCAGGCCTGCGCGTGCTGGCGCTGGCGGCCGATATCGACATGGGCGGCAATACCCCGATCGAATTCCTGCTCGAAGGCTCCGACATCGAATTGCTGACGCTCTATGTGGTCAAGGGCGTCGGTCTGCCGGAGACGTTGCCCGAGCACGACGTCGCGATCGTGGTCGCATCCGATTCGGAGGAATGCCGGCAGGCGCTCGCTGTCATCGAACAGGCCGCGCCGCACTGGCCGCGGCCGTTGCTCAATCGCCCCCATCTCATCGGCAACCTCGATCGCGACAAGCTGTACCGGCTGCTGGCGGGCATTCCCGGTCTCGACATTCCAGCGACCGTCCATGCGACGCGTGCGCAATTGCTGGATCTTTCGGAAGGTAAGATCGCCTGCCACGACGTCACGGGCGAATTGCGCTTTCCGATGATCGTGCGGCCGCGCGGCACGCATGCGGGCGTCGGGCTCGCCAAGATCGACGATGCGCCGGCACTCGCGGCCTACCTTGCCGAACGGAAAGAGCAGGATTTCTTCGTCGCGCGCTTCGTCGACTATGCGAGCCCCGACGGGCTTTACCGCAAATATCGTCTCACCATGGTCGACGGCAAGCCCTACGCCTGCCACATGGCGATCGCCGACCGCTGGGACATCTGGTATCTCAACGCCTACATGGCATTCAGCGAAGAGAAGCGAGCTGAAGAAGCCGCCTTCATGCTCGACTTCGACAGCGCTTTCGCCGCGCGTCATCGCAACGCGCTCGACGAAATGAGCAAGCGTGTCGGCCTCGACTATTTCATCGTCGATTGCGCCGAGAACCGGGACGGCGAGCTGCTGGTGTTCGAGGCCGACAACACCGCCGTCGTCCACAACATGGATCCGCCGGCCGTATTTCCATACAAGCCGCCGCAGATGCGCAAGATCTTTGCCGCATTCACTGCGATGCTGTCGCGACACGCAGAAGCCGGCGAGGGGAGAGCCGCATGAACGAGATGGTCCGCAAGACGCAAGCCGCCGCCACCGACACCTCGCTCGATCCGCAGGACTGGAACGCGTTTCGCGCGCTCGCCCATCGCATGCTCGACGAGACGATCGACGGCATCGTCAACATTCGTGCGCGTCCGGTGTGGCAGCCGATCCCCGATGACGTCCGCGCCGCATTCAAGGCCGACGTGCCACGCGAGGCAAGCGATCTCGCCGATGTCTATCGCGAATTCGCCGAGCATGTCGCGCCATATGCGACCGGCAACGTCCACCCCGGCTTCATGGGCTGGGTGCATGGCGGCGGCACTGCGGTCGGCATGCTCGCGGAAATGCTCGCCGCCGGCCTCAACGCCAATCTCGGCGGCCGCGACCACATGCCGATCGAGGTCGAGCGCCAGATCGTCGACTGGATGCGCCGCCTTTTCGCCTTCCCGGAGAGTGCGAGCGGCATTTTCGTCACGGGCACGTCGATGGCCAATCTGATGGCGGTGCTGGTGGCGCGTACCAGCGCGCTCGGCGCGCTGGCGCGACAATACGGCATCGGCAACGACGGCGCGCTGCTCACCGCCTACACGTCACGTGCCGCGCACGGCTGCGTCTCGCGGGCGATGGACATTGCCGGGCTCGGCACCGATGCGCTGCGCAAGATCGACGTCGATGCCGATCATCGCATCGACGTCGCCGCGCTGCGTGCGCAGATCGCGGTCGATCGCGAGGTCGGCTTCAAGCCGTTCCTCGTCGTCGCCTCCGCTGGCACGGTCGATATCGGCGCGATCGACGACCTCAAGGCCATCGCGGGGCTGTGCCGCGAGGAGGGAATCTGGTTTCACGTCGACGGCGCGTTCGGTGCGCTCGCGATCCTGGCGCCCGAGCTTGCGCCGGTGCTCGGCGGCATCGAGCTTGCGGATTCCATTGCGCTCGATTTCCACAAATGGGGACAGGTGCCCTACGATGCCGGCTTCCTGCTGGTGCGCGACGGCGAGCAGCATCGGCAGGCCTTTGCGCAGCCGGCGGCCTATCTGAGCCGCGAGGCGAGGGGGCTTGCCGCAGGCGCGGTCTGGCCCTGCGATCTCGGTCCCGATTTGTCGCGCGGCTTCCGCGCGCTGAAGACCTGGTTCACGCTGAAGACATTCGGCACCGACCGGCTGGGTGCGGTGATCGCGCGAAGCTGCGCGCTGGCAAAATATCTGGAAGCGCGCGTGCTCGCCGAGCCGCGGCTGGAATTGCTGGCGCCGGTAAACCTCAACATCGTCTGCTTCCGTTACCGCGCCGATGATGCCTTCAATCGCGAGATCGTCGCCGATGTCCAGGAGTCCGGCATCGCTGCGCCATCGGGCACCACGCTGGACGGCAAGTTCGCGATCCGCGCCGCCATCGTCAATCACCGCACCGACGAGACGGACATCGATGCGCTGATTGCGGCCATACTTGATTTTGGCGCACGGCGGGTTGGTGACGGAGTGGTCGAGGTCGAGGCGCCGCCGCTCGCGGCGCAGTAGCATCGACGCATGGCTGAAACGACAACGGCCCCGGAGGCGATCCGGGGCCGTTGTCGTTGGCGCGGCGTTGTCGTTCGCGCGAACGCGCGTGGTTAGGCAGCGGTGCTGACGTCGTCCTTGTCCGCTTCCGCCTTGGGATGCGTGGCTTCGTACTGGCCTCGCAGCTTCTCCTCATAGGCGATCAGCTTGCGGGCATCTTTCAGCGCCCGGTAGAGGTCGCCGTTCAGGATGTTGTTGTTGATGCCTTCGATGATCGGCCATGAACTCGGCACCGCGGTGACGATGTCCCGCACGAGGTTGAAATAGGTGCCGTGCTGGGTCTGCGGATCCGGCGAGATATACATGAGCTGGACCGCCAGATAGACGAGCTTGGCGGGCGTGTTTGCGGTCTCCGGCGTGAGGATGTCGCGCTCGCGCAGGATCGGCACGTTCTCGCCGTCGATCAGGAGGCGGGCGCGCTGGTCCGTGTTGGTGATCACCGAGTTGCCGACGATGATGCGTTCGTGCGGTTTGAGCTCGACCTTGAGAGCCATGCCTGTTCTCCATCAACGCTTTCGTAACCGAGCGCTCGTTGCGGCTTATCAAGGCGTGATTCTCGCTCGGAATTAGTTAACGAGTTCTAAATCCCCGGCATTTGCGCGAAAAAGCTCAATCTTCCCAATGTTATATCCGTGCGGCGGCGCGGCGATGTGCAGGGCTTGCCCGGCCGAATCACGCGGCGCTCGGCAAAAGCGCGGATTTCATTTCATGTTTCGTTAGAGGTCTCGGCACCAGGGTCCGCCGGTCGCTGGGTCAATCTCGATCCAAGCAGACGCGTAACAGTAGCGTCGTTTACCAGAAGGGTAACAGAGTCATGTCAGGCATCGTCCTCTCCGCGTCGGTTCGTCAGAACCTCCTCTCCCTCCAGTCCACCGCTGACCTCCTCGCCACCACGCAGAACCGTCTGTCGACCGGCAAGAGCGTCAACTCGGCCCTGGACAATCCCACCAACTTCTTCACGGCACAGTCGCTCGACAACCGCGCCAGCGACATCAACAAT
>NZ_AXAB01000080.1:0-13248 GCF_000472645.1 Bradyrhizobium sp. WSM2254
CAGATCCACTTCCTCGCCACTCCGCAGATACCGATTGTAATACTTGCGGAACGTCTGCGAGCAGGTCCCGTGGTGCCGGTAGAAGTCGCCAACCCGCTTGAACAGCGGCGATCGCCCAGCCTTCACCGCCTCATACTCCGGAATCAGAAAACGCCACTTCTGCAGATAGTTGCGCTCAATCGTCCGGTCGTAGCTATTGTCGCGCATCGGATCCGTCCTCCAGCGGAGCGATCCAATCAGCGAATTAGTGAACATGCACAATTGCGAGGAGCTCTTGCAGCGAAGCAATCCAGACCGCCTCCGCGGAAACAGTCTGGATTGCTTCGCGGAGCCTGTCATCGGGCCGCGCTTTGCGCGGACCCGGTGGCTCGCAATGAAGAAGAGGAGGAGGGTGCGTGAGTCCAACTTTCGCCGTGCGCTCGGACGCAGCCCCTGACCCCTCCCTCTCCCCGCAAGAACGGGGAGAGGGAGTGAGAGAGCGGTGCGTCCCTTACTACGCGCGGCGACTTACGCCGCGTGCTGATGCGCGGCGATGATCTGTTCGGCGGCGCGGCCCGTGACTTCGGCCATGTGGTCGAACTGACGGGTGAAGCTGCCGGCGCCGGCGGTGGCCGAGCGCAGCTCGACGATCAGCTCGCCGATCTCGGCTTCCGGCATCATGGCGCGGACGCAGTCCCAGCCGCTCCAGCCGTCGCGGGTGTCGAAGCCGAGGATCTGGCCGCGCCGCGCCGACAGGATCGCGTTGATCTTGGCGGTGGCATCCGTCGGGCAGACGATCTCGACCACGTGGATCGGCTCCAGCAATACCGGCTGGCATTGCGGCAGGCCTTCGTTGAGTCCGACCCGCGCGGCGGTACGGAAGGCGAGATCGGAGGAATCGACGCTGTGATAGGAGCCGTCGGTCAGCGTCACCTGCACGTCGGTGACGGGGAAACCGAGCGGACCGCGCGTGAGCCCGTCGACGACGCCTTCTTCCACCGCCGGGATGTAGTTGCGCGGCACCGCGCCGCCCACCACCTTCTCAGCGAATTTGAAGCCGTCGCCGCGCGGCAGCGGCTTGATGTCGAGCACGACATCGCCGAACTGGCCATGGCCGCCGGACTGCTTCTTGTGACGGCCGCGCTGGGTGATCGGCTTGCGGATGGTCTCCTGATAGCCGATCGCGGGCGGATGCGAGGCAACTTTGACTCCGAAGCGATCGCGCAGGCGTTCGCTGGCGACGCGCAGATGCATCTCGCCCTGGCCCCACAGCACGGTGTCGTGCGTCTTTGCGTTCTGCACGACCATGAGCGAGGGATCCTCCTCATGCAGCCGCATCAGCGCCTGGCCGAGCTTGACGTCGTCCTTGCGGTCGGTGGCCGCAACCGAGATCGCGAGCACGGCCGATGTCGGTTCTGCGGCGACAAGCGCTGCCGGCTGGGTCTTGCCGCTCGAGACCATGTCGCCGGTCTTGACCGGATCGACCTTGGCGATCGCGACCGTGTCGCCGGCTTCCGCCGCGGCGCGCTTGGTGTCGTAGGCGCCGTTGACGGCGAGGATGCCGGAGATGCGCCCTGCGCCGCCGGAGGAGGATTGCAGCGTGGCACCGTCGTCGAGATGGCCGGCGAGCAGCCGCGTCAGCGACAGCTTGCCGCCGTGCTGCGAGTGCAGCGTCTTGAAGACGTAGCCGAGCGCGTCCTTGCTCTCGGGGGCGCCAAGACGTTTGGCGGTCTCCGCAACACCCGGCGCCTCGTGGCGCAACGCCTTCATCAGGCGCAGCACGCCGTTCTCGCGGCCGGCAGCGCCGAGCAGCACCGGGCAGATCAGCCCTTCGCGCAATTCGCGGGCGAGATCGTCGAACACGGCATCGCGCGGCGGCTGGATGTCTTCGAGGAGTTGTTCCATCAGCGCATCGTCGTGGTCGGCGAGCTTCTCCAGCATCGAGAAGCGCGCCTCCTTCTCGCGGTCGAGATCGCCGCCTTCGAGCGCGATCACCTCGGAGGCCTTGTGCTCGCGATAGATGAAGGCGCGCTCCAGCGCGAGATCGACGAAGCCCTCGATCAACTCGTCCTTCCAGATCGGGATCTGGCGCAGCACCAGCGGCACGCGCGAGGCGGGCTGGAGCGTTGCGAGCGTCTCGCGGATGCGCTTGTTGGCGCGGTCGATCTTGTTGAGGAACAGGAAACGCGGAATCTTCAGCTCCTCCAGCTCGCGCAGGATGATCTGAAGCTGGGGCAGCTTCTTCTCGTCGGCTTCGCAGACCACGACCGCGGCATCGACCGCGGGCAACGCGGCGCGCATGTCGTGGGCGAATTCGACGGAACCGGGACAGTCGAGGAAGGTGTAGCTGTCGCCCATGAAACTCGTGGTGGCGGCAGTGAGGCCGACGGTCATCTTGTGATGACGGGCCTCGGGCGTGGCGTCGCCGACGGAAGTTCCGGCGTCGACGCTGCCGGCACGCGGGATTGCGCCCGTTCGTGCCAATATCGCTTCAAGAAGTGTGGTTTTACCGCTTTGGAATGGGCCCACCAGCGCAATGCACCGTGGACCTCGGGGACTTCTGACGTCTTGTCCCATTCGCCGCCTCCTTGGTGTGGAGCTCGGCCCATGATTGGGTCGGCAAACGCGGATGCTCTGCCCGTCCCCGAGATTTGGCAAGCGTCAAACGTCGCTGCGGTGCGTCGTCGTGATCGCGCCGGTGGAACGGCGCGATCACACGCATAATTGTTAGCGGCCGGGGCGGAGTTCCAGGCTCTCGAGGCCGGCGGCGACGTTGAGGCCGACCTGGCCCTGCACGCTGAGCGGCTGGAGCGCGATCGAATTGTTGGAGCCCCCGACCAGCACGTTGCCGCCGAGGCCGACGCCAACCGACGCACTGCCTTGCGCGCCCGCATAGGTGCCGGAGAGGTCGCCCGGTCCGAGTCGGTCCACCGGCGCGAACACGCCCCAGGCAAGCGCGGTCTCCTGGGTGATGCCGATGTCGAGACCGACTTTGCGGATGGTCGCGACGTAGCGATCCTCCGGCAAACCGTCGGCACGCAGGACGCAGCCGAGATTGGTCACCGATCCCACGATGAAGCCAACGCTGGCACCGCCACGGCATTCGAGCACGCCGACCCGCACCATCCGCTGCTGCTGTGCGCCGCCGTTTGCGACGGAGGCAACGAGGCTGGCGGCGGCGAGCCCGGCGAGGAGGAATGAGCGGCGCATGTATGTCTCCGGCGATGAATGTGATGCGAGCAGAGCGGACACCCTACCCGTGGCGCGCGATGGTCTATGCCACAAGAGTCCTGGCGGTGCCAGATCGGACACATCTGAAACCGAACGCGCGGAGAGAGCCGCTCACCCCACCCTCTCCTCGTAAGAACGGGGCGAGGGAGTGAGAGAGCCGTGCGTCCCTCACGATGCAAGAATTGATTAGAGCACGCGATCGGGCTCGACTTAACCTCTCCCCGCCCTTCTGCGGGGACAGGTCGGATTGCGCAACAATCCGGGTGAGGGGCAGTGCAGGATATCAACCAGAGCAAAAGTCCGTCCGACTCCGCCTCGTTGAAACACAAACAAAAAGGCCCGCCGAAGCGGGCCTTTCCAATTCGCACTGTCTTCGGCTCAGCGCAAATTGCCGCAGAAGCGCTGGATGCGCTTGCAGGCGTCTTCGAGATCCGAGGTCTTGGTCGCGTAGGAGATGCGGAACGCCGGGCCGAGGCCGAAGGCCGAGCCCTGCACCACGGCGACGCCTTCGGTCTCCAGCAGCTCGGTGACGAACTGCTCGTCGTTGGAGATCAAATTGCCCGACGGCGCTTTCTTGCCGATCGTGCCGGCGCAGGACGGATAGACGTAGAACGCGCCTTCGGGGCGCGGACACTCGATGCCGTTCGCCTGGTTGAGCATGGAGACGACGAGGTCGCGGCGCTCCTTGAACACCTTGTTGTTGGCGGGGATGAACTCCTGCGGACCGTTCAGCGCCTCCACCGAGGCCCACTGTGCGATCGAGCACGGGTTCGAGGTCGACTGCGACTGGATGGTCGACATCGCCTTGATGAGCTGGGCCGGGCCGCCGGCATAGCCGATGCGCCAGCCGGTCATGCAATAGGCCTTCGACACGCCGTTCACGGTGAGCGTGCGGTCGTAGAGGCTGGGCTCGACCTGCGCGACCGTGGTGAACTGGAAGTCGTCATAGACGAGGTGCTCGTACATGTCGTCGGTCATCACCCACACATGCGGATGCTTGACCAGCACGTCGGTGAGCGCCTTCAGCTCGGCCCGGGTGTAGGCAGCTCCGGTCGGATTCGACGGCGAGCACAGGATCACCCATTTGGTCTTCGGCGTGATCGCGCGCTCGAGCGCTTCGGCCCCGAGCTTGAAGCCGGTCGCCGCGGTGCAGACCACCGGCACCGGCTCGCCGCCGGCGAGCGCCACCATCTCGGGATAGCTGACCCAGTACGGTGCGGGGATGATCACCTCGTCGCCCGGATTGATGGTCGCCATCAGCGCGTTGTAGAGCACCTGCTTGCCGCCGGTGCCGACGATGATCTGGTTCGGCTTGTAGACGACGCCGTTCTCGCGCTGAAACTTCGCGATGATGGCTTCCTTCAGCTCGGGGATGCCGTCGACCGCGGTGTACTTGGTCTTGCCGGCCTCGATGGCGTGGATCGCCGCCAGCTTGATGTTGGCGGGCGTGTCGAAGTCGGGCTCGCCGGCGCCGAGGCCGATGACGTTGCGGCCCGCCGCTTTCAGCGCACGTGCTTTATCCGTGACCGCGATGGTCGCGGACGGCTTCACACGGTCGAGCGCAGCGGCAAGGAAGGACATCGTCATCTCCTGACAAGCGTCGTGAACCCATGGGTCGTCACGACTCTGATTGTGGGAATGGAGCCACCCTAAAACGTGTGCCGCTGCGCCGCAAGAAACTTCGGCCCGATCTCGCAAAAGTTTACGGATTCCGGCGTTTCGACGCGCGATTTCCCGCAATATTCCGTCACTTTGCCGTCCGAATCCCTCATATCCGGCAAGGCCTGTCCTCGGAGCAATTTTGCGTGTTGGCCGTGATGAAATCGGACCGTCGTCATGCCCGAGCAAAGTCGTCCGAAGGACGGCGTCGCTTGCGCTCGCCTATGTCCCGGGCATCCACGTACTTCGTGCCGCGCGGCAAGGCGTGGATGGCCGGGTGAAGCCCGGCCATGACGATTGCGGAGGCGTCAACGCCCTACCCCCGATTGGATCGCTCAGCGATCTCACACGAATGCACGGCGCAATGCGTCGCCCACGTTGACGCAAGCGTGATCTGATTTGCATCGTCGTGTGGAAATGATCTTCCGTGGCGTTGCAGTGCGGTAGGGTTTTCGAGTTTTTCTATTGGCTGGCTCTTGCGGCGGATTCGCATCGGCATCATTGTTTAGCCGCGGTTCGGGGCAACAAGCGCCGCGCCTTCCCGTCCTCGGTTTAGAACTCCCAGAATGTACAAGCTCTATTCGATGCAACGCTCCGGCAACAGCTACAAGGTCCGCCTTGCGCTGGCGCTGCTGAACTTGCCTTACGAAGCGATCGAGGTGGACATTCTGCGCGGCGAGAGCCGTACGCCGGACTTTCTGTCCAAGAACCCGTCAGGCCAGGTGCCGCTGCTCGATGTCGGCGGCGACCGCTATCTCGCCGAGTCCAACGCCATCCTCTGGTACGTCGCCGTCGGGACACCGCTCGCGCCTGAGAACCGCATCGATCGCGCCGAGGCGCTGCAATGGATGTTCTTCGAGCAGCACGCGCTCGAGCCGAACATCGGCGCCGCCTATTTCTGGCTGTCGCTGGTCAAGGGCGGCCGCGACCTCCAGACCCATTCGCTGGAGGACTGGATGGAACGCGGCTATGGCGCGCTCCAGGTGATGGAGAACCATCTCAAGACCAACGCCTATTTTGCCGCGCGCCAGCTCACGGTCGCCGACATCGCGCTGTACGGCTATACCCATGTCGCCGACCGCTGCGACTTCGACCTCTCGACCTTCCCGGCGATCCGGGACTGGCTGAAGCGCGTGGAGGCCGCGCCCGGCTTCGTCTCGATGGACTGGCGGCCGGCCGACGTCGACGACCCCGCCAGCATCGCCGCCAGCGCCTGATGTCGCGGGCCCGCTCGTGGTGAAATAGCGGGCATAAGGGTCGTCTTTGCCGCAATCCCGCCATTTTCGTTGCGGCAGCCGCCGCAATATTGCCGGTTGAAACTGGGAAATTCTGGAAAGTCGCGGGTGATTCGCTCGCACGTTGAAGGATTTAGACCCATGACTCGGGCGTCCGGCACGGCAGGCTTTCAGGGCCAACCCGCTACCGTTGCGTCTTCCCGGCTGACCAACGCGGTCGCGGCCTCGCTCGCCGTCGCCGCGCTCTCGCTGTGCCTGATCGTCACCCTGACGGTGCTGTCGACCAAGGCGACCATGGCGATGGGCCTGCCGGTCTGATTCCCGTTTCATCCTGGACCAGCCTTCAGGGCGCCGCGTGACCCGCGCCGACCGGCATCGCGACAGGACGTCGATGAAGTCACCTGTGGTAGTCGTTGCAATCACCCTGACTGCGGCCATCCTGGTCGCGGCATCGCTGTTGATTTTCACCGGCATGCGCAAGAGCTCGGGCACCTCGACGCTGAATGCGCCCGCGGCGCAGCAACGCGTCAGGCACGCGCACTTGGTCTAAAATCATCCGAAAGCTTTGCGCACCGCCGCAAGCCGCCCTTAAGCACTTCGCACGAATTCGCACCGCACCGGTGCACCCATCAGTCAGTATCGCCACCTTACCTCGTTCAGGGAGGAACGAGACAGGCCATGCGACTCGGATGGCGTGCGATCTGCGGTCCGGTGCTGACAGCGGCGACCCTGCTGCTGGCGATCCTGTTCGATCGCTCTGTCCCCTCGCCCGCGCCGCTGTTCGTCTGCATCGTGGCGCTTGCCGGCGCGCTGTCGGGTTTCGCCTCCGCCATCACCAGCGCAGCCCTCGCCGTGACCGGCGCGGCGCTGCTCCTCTTCTTCCACCGCGCCATGCCCTTTGCGACCGCGGATCTGGTCCAGCTCGGCCTCCTCGCAGTGACGACCGCCGGCACTGCCGCGATCACCGGCCTGATGCGCGAGCGGCTGCTCGGCACCTTTGCCGCCGAGCGCCTGAGCCACGCCACCGCCGCGCGGCTGTCGGCCGCGCTCGACCAGGTCGATATCGGCATCGTGCTGCTCGATGCCGAGACGCGCGCCGAATTCATCAACCGCGCGTTCCGCGATTATTTTGCGGTGCCGGACGACATCGCCGACGGCAAGCCGCCCTTCGTCGCGCTGATGTATCACGGCCGCGACACCGGCGCGTTCGAACTGCCGGAGGACGAGCTCGCCACCTTCATCGCGCAGCGCATGGAGATGGTGCGGATCGGCGATGCCACGCCGATCAACATCGCCTTGCGCAGTGGCGAGGTGCTGCGCTTCGTCTGCGCCGCGCTGCCCGATGGCGGGCGCATGCTGAGCTACACCCCGGTAACCGACCTCGTGCGCCACACCGATGCGCCCTCGCGCGCCGACTATTACCGCGCGTTGCGCGACCCCACCGGCCGCAAGCTGATCCGGTACCTGCGCGCCGCTGAATAGCGTCACAGCGCGATTGATCGACGCGCCCTTCATCACGTATGAAGGGCACTTCATCGCTCGCGGAATTTCCAGATGTCGCTCACCGTTCGCTCCGTCACCAAGCAGGACTACGATCAATGGCTGCCGCTGTGGGACGGCTACAACGCCTTCTACGGCCGTTCGGGCCCGACCGCGCTCGCGCCCGAGATCACGCGGATGACGTGGCAACGCTTCTTCGACGCCTATGAACCCGTGCATGCGCTGGTCGCCGAAAGCGACGGCCGGCTGCTCGGGCTGACGCACTACCTGTTCCATCGCAGCACCACCGCGATCGAGCCGTCCTGCTATTTGCAGGACCTGTTCACGCTGGAGGCCGCGCGCGGCAAGGGCGTCGCCTCGGCGCTGATCCACGGCGTGTACGAGCGGGCGAAACTGGCGGGATCGCCGCGCGTCTACTGGCAGACGCACGAGACCAACGTCACGGCGCAGCGCCTGTACGACAAGGTCGCGGAGCGGTCCGGCTTCATCGTCTATCGCAAGCTGTTTTAATTCTAGCGCGCAGCCTGTGGATAACTCCCGATGTCACCTGTGCGTTACATAGCGGGACTAGGCTCCGCCTGCGTCTGATCAGGCCCCCCGTCACCGATCAAGCGCCCCAAAGCGGTCCCCGTCAGTCGCCGCGTCTGACAGGGGCCGCACTTTTTTGTCCGCTCTGCCGGCATGGCAGCAGCGCGGTGAGCAGCTTGCTGGGGCGGCGCACGGTGGTCACAATGGACCGCTGCTCATCTGACAGGATCTCCCATGGAAATTCGCAATCTCGGTGCCTCCGGCCTTCGCGTGTCTGCGGTCGGGCTCGGCTGCAACAATTTCGGCCAGCGCACCGACCTCGAGACCTCGCGCAAGGTGATTCATCGCGCGCTCGACCTCGGCATCACGCTGTTCGACACCGCCGACATCTATTCGAACATGGGCGGCTCGGAAAACGTGCTCGGCACTGTCCTGGGCGATCGCCGCAAGGACATCGTGCTGGCGACGAAATATTCCAAGCCGATGGCGGAGGACGGAACCAAGCAGGGCGCCTCGCGCCGCTACATCATGAACGCGGTGGAAGCGAGCCTGAAGCGGCTGAAGACCGACTACATCGATCTCTACCAGCAGCATGACTATGACCCGCTGACGCCGATCGAGGAGAGCTTGCGCGCGCTCGACGATCTCGTCCGGCAGGGCAAGGTCCGCTACATCGGCAATTCGAACTTTCCGGCCTGGCGGATCGCGGAGGCCGAGTATGTCGCACGCGCGATGAATGTCAGCCGCTTCGTCTCCTGCCAGGACGAATATTCCCTGGTGGTGCGCGACATCGAGAAGGATCTGCTGCCGGCAGCAACGGAATACAAGCTCGGCCTGTTGCCGTTCTTCCCGCTCGCAAGCGGACTTCTGACCGGCAAATACCGGAAGGGCGAGAGCGCTCCTGATGACACTCGCTTCGGCAAGGTGCCGCGGCTGCGCGACCGCTACGTCACGCCGCGCAACGAGGACATCGTCGAGAAGCTCCAGGCCTTCGCCAAGGCGCGCGGACACAGCATGCTAGAACTCGCCTTCTCCTGGCTCGCCGGACGCCCGCAAGTGTCGAGCGTGATCGCCGGCGCCACCCGCGTCGAGCAGATCGAGGAGAACGTCAAGGCGATCGCCTGGAAGCTCAGCACTGATGATCTTGCCGAGATCGACAAGATCACGCTGGGCTGACCTCTGAAGCGCGGCGCTATTTGGCGCCGCGCCCGACCGTCTGCATCACCTCGAAACCTTCAAATTGCGGATGGCCGAGATAAAGCGGCTTGTTGTCGCCGGCCTTGTGATGCGCGGCACGAAACGCCTCCGATTTGGTCCAGGCCTCGAACGCCGCGTGGTTCGCCCACACGGTGTGCGAGGCGTACAGGGTGTGGTCCTCGAGTTCGGGCCCGCGCAGCAGATGGAATTCGACGAAGCCCGGCACCTTGTCCAGATGCGTGTCGCGCGAGAGCCAGACCTGCTCGAAGGCGGCCTCGGAGCCCTTGGCGACGCGGAAGCGGTTCATGGCGATGTACATGGATGGTCTCCTGATGTTCGGCTCATCATGTCGTCATTCCGGGACGCGCCGCAAGGCGCGGGCCCGGAATCCATTTTGCGGCGGAACGTATGGAGGCATGGATTCCGGGTTCGCGCTACGCGCGCCCCGGAATGACGGCTAAGCCACCAGCCCCTTCATCGGCCTTGCGCTTGCGCTGTCCGGAAACACCGCCTCCGCAAGCACGCGGTCCGACAGACCGAACTGGCCTTGCAGAACGCCCTTGATCACCGAGCGCAGATCAGTGGTCGGCTTGAGGTCGCGGGCCTCATAGAGGTTGGCGAGCTTGAGGCCGGGCCAGTCGGAGATGACACGGCCGCCCTTCACCGCGCCGCCGGCGAGCAGCGCGACCGTGGCGGTGCCGTGATCGGTGCCGTCGGTGCCGTTGATGCGCGCGGTGCGGCCGAACTCGGTTGCGACGACGACGACGGTGTCGCGCCAGCGCTCGCCGAGGCCGCCCTCGAATTCGGCGAGCGCGCCGTCGAGCCCGCCGAGCAGGAAGGCGAGGCGGCCGACCGGGCCGCCTTCATTGGCATGCGTATCCCAGCCGTCGAAGGCAAGCGCGGCGATGCGTGGGCCATCGTCGGCGGCCATCAGCTTTGCCGCGCCGCGCGCCACCTGACGCATCTGGGCGACCTGATTGCCGCCCTTCGGCTTCATGTCGTCGCCGCTCGCGACCTTGTCGAGCTGGAGGCCTTGCGACAAGGCCATCGCCAGCGCGGGATCGCGGTGACGGTACAGATCGACGAGGCGCATCGCGGTGTCGTCGTCGGCCTGCGGCAGCGCGACCGGCGCCCAGCCGACGGTCGGCGCGTTGCCGCGCAGCACCAGCGGCGTGGTCGGGCCAACAGCAAGACCGCTCGAGACGCGCTCGCCGCGCGGCAGCGCTTCCAGCGCGCGGTTGAGCCAGCCGGACTGCACCCGGCCCGGACCGGCATAGCCGCTCTCGAGCACGTCCTGACCGTCGAAATGCGAGCGATCACGATAGGGCGTCGCCACCGCGTGGATCACCGCAGCGTGCTTGTCGCGATACATCCGCGCAAACTCCGGCATCGCCGGATGCAGCGCGAAGAAGGAATCGAGCATGATCGCGGGATGCGCGCCATCCGACGCGAGCGCGATCGATCCGTGCAGGCCGGCATAATCGGGATCACCGACCGGCGCGACGGTCGAGAGCCCGTCGAGCGCGCCGCGCAGGATCACGACGATCAGCCGGGGATCGCGACCGTCGGCCGCGCGCGCGAATTTCGGCAAATAGGCCCAGGCCGCGAACGAGGCGCCGCCGAGCAGAAGGCCGCGGCGCGAGGTGAGGAGGCGGTTCTCGACGCAGTCGATCATCATCATCTCCTCTGCATTTCCGGCGACATCAGCAGCAGCGCCAGCGCCTGCTGGCGCGATTCCGCGCGCTCGATGGTTCGCCGCGTTTCGATGGAGGCCGCGTCTGCGGCTGCGAATTCCAAGAGGTCGAGCGGGTCGATGTTGTTGCCGAGCCGCGCGCCCATCTGCGCGGCGATGTCGAGCCGCAGCTTCATGCCTTCGGGCGCCGCCCATGCGGCGGTGGTGTCCGGAAAACCGTTGGGACCGGCCGGCGACCACAGCGGCTGGCCGAGCAGGTTGAGATTGTTGAGATAGCCGCCGGGATCCTCCGGCACGCGTGCCAGCAGCCGGCCGCTCGCGACCACGAAGTCGTAAGGCGAGCGCATCTTGGTCAGCGGCGCCTTCCAGGCCTCGTCGGAATCGACCAGCGCCGTCGCCATCGCCTTGAGATCGCCGTCGGTCTTGACGAAGACGTCGCGCAGGCGCGCAACCAATGCCTGAGGCGGATCGTCGGCGACGAAATGCCGGACGAGCTTGGTCGCGATGAAATTCGCGGTTGACGGATGCCGGGCGATGTCGGCGAGCGCCGCCTCGCCCTGCGCCAGCCCCGTCGGCTCGTAGGTCTTGCCGAGCAGCACTTGCGGCCCGGGCTGGTGTGCATTGACGTTGAAGGCGAAGGAGCCGGGTGTGCCGAGCCCGCCTTGCCTTCCGGCAAAGGTCCAGCCCGTGATGATGCGCGCGAGCGAGGTGACGTCCTCCTGCGTGTAGCCGCCGCCGACGCCGAGCGTATGCAGCTCCATGATCTCGCGCGCGAGATTTTCGTTCAGCCCGCGCTTGCGGTTTTGCCCCGCGCGCGAGTCCGGCCCGAGCGATTGCTGGTTGTCGAGGAAGAACAGCATGGCCGGATGCTGCTCGACCGCCTTGAGCATGTCGGCGAAGCGCCCGAGCACGTGCGGCCGGATCGCCTCGCGCTCGAATGCGCCGGCCCAGATCCGCGCCAGCTCGCCCTTGCTCGCGGAGATGCAGAAATGGTTGGACCAGAACACGACCAGCCGCTCGGTGAAGCCGCACTCGACCAGCGTCGCACGCTGCAAGCGCGCCAGTGCTTCAGCGCGAAAGGTTTTCTGGATCACGTTGAGCGGCTGCGGTGCCGGCTTGGCGGCCGGCGGTGCGGCCATGTTCGGCTGCATGGTCTCGGGCTTCGCCGCAGTGTCGGCCGGCTTCGCATCGGTCATCTGGCCGGCGATCTCGGTCGCAGCCGTGTTCAGCGAGAGATTGCGGCGCGGTCCGGGCTTCTGATCGGCCGGCGGCTGTGGCGGCGTTTCGGGCGGCGTCCCGGCCTTGGCGGCGGCCTCACGCGCCTGCTTGACCTCGTCCTGATAGGCGAACACGGCCTGGCCCAGTTGCGGCGTCGATTGCAGGCCGGGCGCCTCCAGCAGCACGCCGTTGGGGCGCGCCAGTTCCGCCTTCACGAAACCGCGCGGATCGGACGCCGCGTTGATCAGATCGCCGGATGCCCCGCCGCGGGCGCCGAAGCCGAAACGGTTGAGCGCAACGAGGGCGGCTTGCGAATCGCGGGCCATCGATTTGTCCTTCGCGGATTGCCAACCGCTTTCCTGGTCTGTGCGCGGCGGATAATATACCGCAGCGGGAGATGAACCCGACATGAAAATGACGACACAGCTTTTGCGCAAATCATGACAATTCCGAAAGAATCCACAATGCAGGAACCGCGCCGCCTCGCCTGTTCCCGCTGCGGCACCGAGTTCGGCTGTGACCTCTCCGGCACCTGCTGGTGCGCGGAGGAAACCGCGCGACTGCCGATGCCGGTGAAGGGCGAGGATTGTCTGTGCCGGGACTGTCTGCGCAAGGCGGCGGCGGAGGCGGCCGAGTGAGTCGCAGCGGTGCTCTGGAACGCGAGCACGCACCACACTCTCCAGTGTCGTCCTGGCGAAAGCCAGGACCCATTACACCAGGGAGATGTTTGGCGAAGACCCGTCGTTCGGTACTGATACCGTCCGCGATCGATAGACCTCGCGGTATGGGTCCCCTGAGTTCACAAACGAAGTGCAACACTTCCAACTGGAGGTGTTGCCATGGGGCGGACTTACAAACAGCTCTCCCTTGACGATCGATGCGAGATTGCCCGCCTTTCGGCCAATGGCAACTCGGTCGGGCAAATCGCGGCAGCTTTGGATCGCCCGCCATCAACGATCTCTCGGGAGCTGAGGCGGAACCGTGGCAGGCAGGTCGGCTACAAGCCAA
>NZ_AXAB01000081.1:0-11441 GCF_000472645.1 Bradyrhizobium sp. WSM2254
TGGGCCACATTCGAACTGCCGGACGTTGGGCACATGGCCATGCTCGATGAGCCAGACCGCTTGAGCGAGTTGATACTGCAAGCCGCGTGAGATCGACCTCCCCATAGGTAAGGTGCAGACACACGCCGCACTGCTTTATGTCCGCCTTGCGTCAATCGCGTCACTTTGGGCGCGTGCCGTTCGCTTCCGGTCTACGCCTGTGAACGGACATTGTTAGACCGCTCTGGCATGTCTCAAACGGGCCAGAACCGGACGTCACGCAATTCTATGTCGCCGGCTCATGGACGACGGACCTTGGGGCGGCATCGCCCTTCGTTACTCTCCAGCTCCTTGAGCATGCGGTCTCGCCGGTGGATACACTGCGCTTGACGCATAGAATTTACAACAACTTCTGGGCCTCATCGAGGTGTCGCTCGCCCTGCGTTATGTATCGCTCGGATCAAATCCTGTGCAGGCCAACACGTACGAGGGCGCCGGTATCGAGCGTACCCGGCAAACGTTCTTTCGACGCGTTGTTACGAGGTCCCGTGCTACGGACATGTCGTCGTTGCACGGCGTCAACAGCTCAGCACCGAATACAAGTTTTGCAAGTATCTCCGCCGAAGCTTCCAACACTGCGGAGCTGCCAAGCGGCCGGCCGAGCCGGATGGCTGTGGGTGTCGCTGCGACACGGAGGTTCGGTAAAATTGGACGGCACCGTCGTTTTGACGCAAACGGCTATCTGCCTCTCAAACTCAACCACGACCCGGGACGTCGACTCGACTCCCTGCCGACCACTCACGCCTCGGTTGCTGAGCAGGCAGCAAGCAGCTGCCTACTGCAACCTATCGCCGAGCGCTTTTTCCGCTTGGGTGCGGTCCGGCAAGCTGCCCTCGCCCCTTGCCGGCACAACGCGCTGGGATCTGAAAGCTATCGACTTCGCATTGGACGCAATGAGCGGCCTGCAACCGCAACAGGAATCGTCCGCCTTAGATGAATGGAGAGCAAAACGTGCGCGTCGTTCTTAAAGGAATTCATAGGGTCAAGCGTAAGCTCGCCAATGGCGAGCTGAAGGTGCATTTCTACGCGTGGCGCGGCGGACCCGCCATCCAGGCAAAGCCAGGTACCCCCGAATTCGTTCGAGAGTATCATGACGCGCACACAAGCCTTCGGCAACCACGCGCAGGCACGTTCATGACGATCATCGCGCAGTACAAGGCCGCACCAGAATTCACTGGCCTAGCGGCCTCGACGCGCCGCGCGTACCTCGCCTATATTAAGCTGATCGAAGACGCGTTTGGCGACCTACCGGTGGCAGCTCTGGCCGACCGCCGCGTGCGTGGTGAATTCAAGACCTGGCGCGACTCGTTCGCTGAGACGCCACGTAAGGCCGACTACGCCTGGACGACGCTGGCGCGTGTCATGTCGTTCGCGAAGGACCGCGGCATCATCGCGATCAACCCATGCGAACGCGGCGGCCGCCTCTACGTAGCAGACCGCAAGGATAAGATCTGGACGGAGCAAGACATTGCCGCGGTCCTAGCGGTCGCCTCCAGCGAGATCCAGCTGGCGCTGATCTTGGCTCTATGGAGCGGGCAACGGCAGGGGGACCTTCTGCGTCTCCCCTGGTCGGCCTACGAGAGCCCCTACATTCGTCTTCGCCAATCGAAAGGTGGTCGCAGGGTTGCAATGCCCGCTGGCGCGCCGCTGCGGGCCCTGCTTGATGCGACGAGCCGCCAGGGCCCGCTTATCCTGACGAACACACTGGGCCGCCCCTGGACCTCCGATGGCTTTCGGACGTCTTGGGGAAAGGCTTGCGAGCGCGCCGGCATCGACGGCCTGACCTTTCATGACTTACGAGGCACAGCGGTGGTTCGGCTTGCGATCGCAGGCGCCAGCGTGCCGCAGATCGCGGCCGTCACAGGACACTCGTTGAAGGACGTCGAGGCTATTCTCGATGCGCACTATCTCGGTCGCGACATTCAGCTCGCAGAAGCTGCGGTGCTGAAGCTCGAAGCGAGAACAAAACTGTAAACGGTGGTGTAAACGGCGCTGGTTTTGCCGTTTGATCAAACCACTAAGTGTTTGATTTATATGGTGGGCGCACCAGGGCTCGAACCTGGGACCCGCTGATTAAGAGTCAGCTGCTCTACCAACTGAGCTATGCGCCCGAAAGGCGGTGAATGCCTTGCGAGGCCGGTCGTTTAGCAAAGCGATCCGGGTCTGGCAAGCGATGCGGCGAATGTTTTCCAAGGTTCTTCCACAGGCCCCAAAAAGCGAAAAGCCGCCGGATTCCAGCGGCTTCGCCAAGGTCAATCCCGCGGGAAATACGGGGTCGCTCAGAGCCGGCCGTCGCGGTCCCGGTCCGGGCCGCCGTCGCGGTCACGGAAGTGGTCCATACCGCGCTCCATCATGCGGTCCATGCCGCGTTCCATGAAGTGGCGGGACGGGCCGTCCTCGCCGCCGCCGAACGGGCCGCGGTGACGGGTCAGTGCGGCGAGGCGCCGCTTCTGGCCCTCGTCCAGGGTCTTGTAGAGGGGATCGGCGGCATCGGCGATCTTCTTCAGGGCCGCGGAGGAAGCCGCCATGTCCTCGGCACGCTGGCGCAGGCGGGCGACCGGATCCTCCGGCTTGTCGGCGGCGCCGGGGGCGGCATCCATGCGCGCATTGGCGCGGTCGATGCGCAGCTTGGCGAACTCGCGCACGGCGGCCTCGACCGGCGGCCACAGCTTCTCCTGGTCGGCGCTGAGCTTCAGCCCGGCATGGACGGCGGCGATCCGCGCGTCGACGAAGGCGGCACGGTCTTCCGGGTTCATCCGGACGTGGCGGAAGTGCTCCATCCACGGGCGATGAAATTGGGCATAGACCGCGCCCGAGCCGGCGATGCTGAGCACGGCGATGGCGGCGATGGTGAACTTCCTCATCCGAACCTCCTCTGGAAGGATGCCCTGAAGATGGGCGCCGCGCGCCCCGCGCGCAACTTACAACTTGGACAGGGAGGGCGTCCTGACGAGGATGTAACGCCTGATTTTACCTCCAGCCGCAACCGGAAATCATTCGCAACAAAAAGGGCTTCCGCGCCTGGCACGGAAGCCCCTTCATTCATGCATCGTTTGGGTCAGTTCGTCGTGCTCTTCGATTCCTTCAGGAATTCGTCGATCAGCGGCTGGCCGACGCGGCTGGCGGCATCCTTGTAGACCGGCTCCATCGCCTTGCGCATCGCCTCGTCCTGCTCCGGCGTGAGCTTGATGATCTCGCTCTTGCCGCCCTTCTTGATCTCGGCCAGCGCGTCGTCGTTCTCCTTCTGCGACTGCGTGTTGTTGAAGTCGGTCGCCTCCTTCATCGCCTTCGACAGCTGCTCGCGGATGTCGGCGGGCAGATCGTCCCAGAACTTCTTGTTCACGATCACGACGTAGCCGATGTAGCCGTGATTGGTCTCGGTGATGTACTTCTGCACCTCGTGCATCTTCTGGGTATAGATGTTCGACCAGGTGTTCTCCTGACCGTCGACCACGCCGGTCTGCAGCGCCTGGTAGACTTCCGAGAACGCCATCACCTGCGGCAGCGAGCCGAGCGCCTTGAACTGGGCCTGCAGCACGCGCGAGGACTGGATGCGGAATTTGACGCCCTGGTAATCGGCCGGCGCGATCAGCTTCTTGTTGGCGCTCATCTGCTTGAAGCCGTTGTCCCAATAGGCGAGGCCGGTGATGCCCTTGGAGTCCAAAAGCTTGAGCAGACGGAGGCCGAGCGGGCCTTCCGTCACCTTCCGCAGCGTCTTCAGGTCGGGAAGGATGTAGGGCAGATCGAACACCTCGAACTCGCGGATGCCAAGCGGGCCGAATTTCGAATTCGACGGCGCCAGCATCTGCACGCTGCCGAGCTGGAGCGCCTCGAGCTCTTCCTTGTCCTTGTAGAGCGTCGAGTTCGGATAGACCTCGACCTTGACCTTGCCGCCGGTGTACTTCTCGGCGAGCTCCTTGAATTTTTCCGACGCCTTGCCCTTCGGCGTGTCGGTGGCGACGACGTGGCTGAACTTGATGATAACAGGCGATTGGGCCGATGCCGGCCCGGTCAGCGCCAAAGCCGCAATCGATGCCGCAGCCCAAATGAGTTTCCGCATGCTTCCTCCGGTACGTTTTTTTGTGGGGCACGGACCGCCGGCCCCAAGCCTTAAATTCTTGGGAGGCAGCTTTATAGGGAAGCAGGCTGAGGCGCCATTGCCCCTTAGCAGGGGTCTCCTTGCAAAAATGCTGTATCCGGGCGGAAAACGTCTGAGGCGGCGATCAACGAAAAACGCGGTGCCAAGGGCACCGCGTTTCCGCCGTTTCATCCGGAGCGTGAACGTTCAGCTCGCCGCGGCCGTCGTCACCGTGTCGCGCTGGCGCTTCATGACGATCTTGTTGAGCGCGCCGAGATAGGCCTTGGCCGACGCCACCAGAGTATCCGGATCCGCCGCGCGCGCCGTCATCGCACGTCCCTCATGCGACAGCCGCACGGAGACTTCCGCCTGCGCGTCGGTGCCTTCGGTCACGGCGTGGACCTGATACAGTTCGAGCTTGGCCTCGTGCGGCACCAGCGCCTTGATGCAGTTGAACACCGCGTCCACCGGACCGTTGCCCTCGGCTTCCTCGATCTTGATCTGGCCGTCGACGTCGAGCTTCATGGTCGCGCGCTGCGGGCCATGGGTGCCGGCGATCACGGTCAGCGAGGTCAGCTTGATGCGGTCGTGCGACGCCGCCAATTCCTCGTCGACCAGCGCCTCGATGTCCTCGTCGTAGATGTCCTTCTTGCGGTCGGCGAGCGCCTTCATCCGCGTGAACGCATCTTCCAGCTGGTTCGGACCGAGCTTGTAGCCCATCTCCTCCAGCTTGTGCACGAAGGCATGACGTCCGGAATGCTTGCCGAGCACCAGCGATGACTGCTTCAGGCCGACCATTTCGGGCCGCATGATCTCGTAGGTCGAGGCATCCTTCAGCACGCCGTCCTGGTGGATGCCGCTCTCATGCGCGAAGGCGTTCCGGCCGACGATCGCCTTGTTGTACTGCACCGGGAACGAGGTTGCCGCCGACACCACCTTCGAGGCACGGGTCAGCTGCGTGGTGTCGATCTTGTTCCACCACGGAAACACGTCGTTGCGGACGTTGATGGCCATCACGACTTCCTCGAGCGAAGCGTTGCCGGCCCGCTCGCCGATGCCGTTGACCGTGCATTCGATCTGGCGCGCACCGCCGGCGATGCCGGCCAGCGAGTTCGCCACCGCCATGCCGAGGTCGTTGTGGCAGTGAACCGAAAACACCGCCTTGTCGGAATTCGGCACCCGCTCGATCAAGGTGCGCATGAAGCGGCTATATTCCTCCGGCGTCGTGTAGCCGACGGTGTCGGGAATATTGACCGTGGTAGCGCCAGCCTTGATCACGGCCTCGACGATGCGACAGAGGTAGTCCATCTCGCTGCGGGTAGCATCTTCGGCCGACCATTCGACGTCGTCGATCTGGTTGCGAGCGCGGGTGACATTGGCAATCGAGAGCTCCATCACCTGCTCAGGCGTCATGTTCAGCTTGACGCGCATGTGCAGCGGCGAAGTCGCGATCACGGTGTGGACGCGGCCGCGCTTGGCGAATTTCACCGCTTCGGCGCAGCGATCGATGTCCTTTGGATTGGCGCGCGACAGACCGGCGATCACGGAATTCTTGGAACGGCGGGCGATCTCGCTGACGGCCTGGAAGTCGCCTTCGGACGTGATCGGGAAGCCCGCTTCGATGACGTCGACGCCCATGTCGTCGAGCATCTCGGCGATCTCGATCTTTTCCTCGAAGGTCATGGTGGCGCCGGGGCACTGCTCGCCGTCGCGCAGCGTGGTGTCGAAAATGATGACGCGGTCCTTGTCGGACTTGTTCGCGGGGGCCATTGCAAAATTCCTTTTGAGCTTGCGCGCCGTCAGTCTGCTGGGCGCTTGAGGTGTCCGGTGATCTCGACCAACCCCTGAGCGCCCAGGCGCGCGGCGCCCAGCCGGCCCTCAGGGGCAAGTAAGAAGAAGCCCGCCAAGACGGAGGGTGGGCAGCAGCGCGGCCGGGATCGTGGCGGCGGCCAGAGCCACCTCCCCCGAAATCCCATCGATTTGGCCGCGAATCAGCATTGCCAGACCCTTTTGAGCCCTCAAATCCTCGGTCAAAACCGTTGACGGTTGGTTGCCGGGAGGCCCAATGCGGTTGTTTCTAGACGAGAAACAGGCGCAACTGCAACGCCAAAAGATAGTCAGGGGAACTGACCTACCATGGATGCGAGCTTGCTACCGGCTATTGGGAAAAGCGAAACGAAGCCACCTCATTGGTGTCGTCCTGGCGAACGCCAGGACCCATACCGCGAGGTCTGTCCGTGGAGATCGATTGCAGTACAAGACGAGCCTTCACCAAACCACTCCCTGGGGTAATGGGTCCGGGCGTTCGCCAGGACGACGATGGGAGACATTTGCGCACAATTGCCTCAACGTCGTCATTGCGAGCGAAGCGAAGGAGTCTTTCCGCCGTGACAGTCTGGATTGCTTCGCTACGCTCGCAATGACGGAGCAAGGTGCAACGTCATAGTGATCCAACTCCCCTATCTAGGAGTTATCCCGTGCGGCGGGCGCGGGCCCGGCTTTCCCAGCGGTCCAGCATCTGACCGAGCTCGCCGGTGGCCATCGGCACCGCCTTGCCGGTTTTTGCGATCTCGTTGGTGTTGGCCGGCGCGTTGGCGTTGAGCCAATCCGGCTCGGTATACTCCCGCCAGCGGCGCGCCTCCGCCCGGCGTTTGCGGGAGACGTAGACGCGGGTGAAATAGCCGGCCACGAATGCGATCGCGAGCAGCATGACCAGTATGACGACAGCTAACACCATGAGTTCCGGCCTCTTTCCCCCGAGGAATGTTCTGCCAGCAACGCGCGCGAGGTCAAGGCTTGACAGGCCCTGAAACCGGTCCCGGTTAGCGGCGCACGGGCAGGACGAATTGTCGGCTCGGACTTTGCACAGCCGCAATGCGGCGATGTTGCGGCGTTCGCGACATCGCACGGAGGATGCGAACCTGCCCCTCGCAACCGGACGCGGACCGGACTAACCTTCGACCGTACGGCCGGATCAACCGGCCGGTAAACATGACCGGGAGGACGCGATGACACGCCAGGAGACTCGTGACCACGAGCAGCGTGACCAGGATGCTGCGCTTTCACGACGAACACTTGTCCGGGGGCTTGCGCTCGGTGCCGCCGCCACGATGGCCGGCCCCGCGCTGGCCCAGACCGGACCTGCCGCTCCGCCGACGACGATCACCACCCCGCCGCGCGATTTCGGCCCCAACGGCGCGCCGACCACGTATTTCTGGGACCCCGACATCATCGCGGTCGATCCGTCCTTCGAAGATCTCGCGCAGCCCAACACCGCGATCAAGCGCCTTCACACCGGCCTGTTGTGGGCCGAGGGCCCGGCGTGGAGCGCGCAGGGCCGTTACCTCTTGTGGAGCGACATTCCCAACAACCGGCAGATGCGCTGGACCGAGGACGACGGCCGCGTCAGCGTGTTCCGCTCCCCCTCCAACAACTCCAACGGCAATTCGTTCGACTTCCAGGGCCGTCAGCTCTCCTGCGAACATTTGACCCGGCGGGTGACGCGCTACGAGCATGACGGCACCGCCACGGTGCTCGCCGACTCCTATCAGGGCAAGCGGCTGAATTCGCCGAACGACGTCGCAGCGCATCCCGACGGCAGCTACTGGTTCACCGATCCGCCCTATGGCGGCCAGTTGTACGAAGGCGAGCCCGACGTCGCGGGCGGCCCGAGCAATTCTGGCGGCAAGCTCAATCCGCGGATCGGACAGCCGGCCGGCTTCACACCGGGCAAGCGCGAGCTGCCGACCAACTGCTACCGCATCGATCCCTCAGGCCGCGTCGACCTCGTCGTCACCGAGGAGCAGGTGCCGGATCCGAACGGTCTGTGCTTCTCGCCCGATTTCAAGAAGCTCTACGTCGTCTCGACCGGCAAGGGACCGGGCGACAGCGGCCCCGGCGGCAAGGGCGAGATTTTCGTGTTCGACGTCGGGGCGGACAACAAGCTCTCCAACCAGAAGCGCTTCTCCGACTGCACGATCGACGGCGTGAAGTGCGGCCCGGACGGCGTGCGCTGCGACGTCAACGGCAATGTCTGGGCCTCCAGCAATGCGGGCCGCGCCGTCGGTTATAGCGGCGTGACGGTGTGGTCGCCGGCGGGCAAGCTGCTCGGCCGCATCCGCCTGCCGGAAGTGTGCGGCAACGTCTGCTTCGGCGGCCCCAAGCGCAACCGCCTGTTCATGGCCGCGAGCCAGTCGCTCTACGCCGTGTACACGGCGACGCAAGGCGCAGGTCCGGGCTGAGCGGCACAAGCCTCCAATTGCGAGACGGCGCCGGCGGTCCTCGCCGGCGCCGAATTATTTCCATCGCTCCGTCGATGCTTGAACCGGGCAACAGAGGTGACTTCCGGACAGAGCGCGTGATAATTGAGCTATGGCAGACAAAATTGGCGTCGTTGTTCTCTATGGCGGCAGGTCCGGTGAGCATGAGGTCTCGCTGAAATCGGCCGCTTCCGTATTCAGGCATCTCGACCGTACCCGCTTCGAGGTGATCCCGGTCTCCATCGACAAGACGGGTCGGTGGCAATGGAACGATCTTCGGACGCTCGATCAGGCTCACGCAGCGGCCTTGCCGATCCTGCCCGATGCGCCGGAGATACGGCTCGCCAGGGGACCTGATGGACGCGGCGTCCTCATGCCGATCACACAAGGCGCCGCCCTCCCGATCGAGATCGATGTCGTCTTTCCGGTCATCCACGGGCCGCTTTGCGAGGACGGCACCGTGCAGGGCCTGCTGGAATTGGCCGACGTCGCCTATGTGGGATCTGGCGTTCTCGCCTCCGCCGTCAGCATGGACAAGGATGTCGCCAAGCGGCTCGCCGAATTCGCCGGCATTCCGATCGCGCCCTATCGCGTGCTCACCCGCAAGGCCTACGTTCAGGACCGCAACTCATCGCTTGCGAAGGCGGTCGAGGGCTTGAGCCTCCCGGTCTTCGTCAAGCCGTGCAACATGGGCTCCAGTGTCGGCATTCACAAGGTCAAGACGCCGGATGCGCTCGAAGCGGCGCTCGATGATGCGTTTCGCTATGACGTCAAGGTGCTGGTCGAACAGGGCATCGACGCGCGCGAGATCGAGGTTGCGGTGCTCGAGGGCGAGACGCTGTTCGCGAGCGTCGCCAGCGAGCTGAACACCAACGCCCATCACGAGTTCTATTCGTACGAGGCGAAATATCTCGATCCCGATGGCGCTCGGGTCGACCTTCCGGCCAAGCTCGACGCGGCACAGATGGAGCGCGTCCGGTCACTCGCCACCCAGGTGTTCGCGGCGCTCGAATGCAGCGGCTTCGCCCGCGTCGACTTCTTCCTCGACCGGAAAACCGGCGAGTTCTGCTTCAACGAGATCAACACCCTGCCCGGTTTCACGTCGATCAGCATGTATCCGAAGATGATGGAAGCCTCGGGCGTACCGTATGGCGAGTTGCTAACGCGTCTCGTCAATCTGGCGCTGGACCGGCACGGGCAGAGGCAAGCTCTGGAGCGGGGTTACGCGAGCTAGTCGATCTCCGGTCGCTCCATGCCGGGCACACGGCCGCGCAAGGCGCGCGGGGCCGCGTTGAAGTAACACAGCGCGATCATGCCCGTCGCCTCCTGAGCGAGCGGTGGGCATTCCTGTCTTTCGCAGATGCGTTGTGCGGCGGCGCACCGCGTATCGACCTTGGGCGATGTTGACTTTCCGCCGTCCCGCTCCCCATACTTCGCAAAAAGATAACAACCAATCAAAAGACGGTCTTGAGGGAGGATAGGATGCCGACTTCACGCAGGCAGCTGCTGAAGAGCTCGGCGGCTGCTGCCGCCGCACTCAGCCTCGATTGGACAAGGGCCCAGGCGCAAGCCGAGACGTTGCGCATCGGCCTGATCTACGACCTCACCGGCCCGTTCGCCGCCGGCGGCTCGGTCGCCTCGTCAATCGGGGCGCAGATCGCGATCGATCTCGTCAACGAGAAAGGCGGAGTCGGCGGCAAGACCAAGATTGCTCCAGTCGCCGCGGATTCCCAGAGCAAACCCGACGTTGCGATCAACGAGGCCGAACGCCTGATCAGCCAGGAGAAGATCGACATCATCAACGGCGTCTATGCGAGCTCGCATGCGGTGCCACTCGCGGCGAAGGTCGAGCAGCAGAAGAAGATCCTCTGGATCACGACCGCGGTCTCGACCGCCGTGTTCAAGGACAAGAACCTGCAATACGTGTTTCGCGCGCAGATCCATTCCGACCAGTACGGCCAGGCCTTTGCCGGTTTCCTCGCCGAGCATGCGAAAGCAAAGCTCGGAATGGATCCCAAGGAGGTCAAGGTCGCGCTGATCCATGAGGACGGCCCCTACGGTGTCGGCGTCGCCGCCGCCGACGAGGCCTATGCCAAGGAGGCCGGCATCCAGGTGGTGCTGCGCGAGGGCTATTCGGCCTCGGCGCCCGATCTCTCGGTGCTGGTGACCAAGATCAAGCGGGCCAAGGCCGACGTGATCTCGCATGCCGGCTACAACCCCGACATCACCCTGTTCCTGCGCCAGGCCCGCGAGAGCGGTCTACGCTTCAAGATGCTGTTCGGTGCCGGCGCCGGCTACAGCCAGCTCGACAAGCTGCGCTCCACTTTTGGTCCCGACATCGACAATTTCTGCAACATCGATCCGGTACCGGCGCAGCTGCTCGATCCGGCAAAGCTGGCGCCAGGTATCGGCGATCTGACCACCGCCATGGTGGCGCGCTACAAGGCCAAGACCGGCGCCACCGACGTGCCGCCGCACTGCTCGATGGGCTTCAACCAGACCTGGGTGCTGCTCAACAACGTGCTGCCGGTCGCCAAGGAAAAGTACGGCAGCTTCGAGCCCGAGGCGATCCGCAAGGCCGCGCTCGACGTCGACATCCCCGCCGGCGGCACCATCCAGGGCTACGGCGTGAAATTCTTCCCGCCGGGCACGCCGCTCTCGGGCCAGAACGAACGCTCGACGCCGGTCGTGATGCAGAACGCCGGCGAGCACATCTCGGTGGTGTGGCCGACGAACATCCGCACGCAAGACCCGGTGTTTCCGCTGCCGAAGGGCTCGACTTACGGGACGTGAAGGGCGGCGCTGGCGGTGCACCCTCTCCCCTTGTGGGCCTGTTGCGTTATTGGCTTTTGAGGCTGAAGACGTCACGAGAGAAGGCCTTAGTCGCGGCAATTACCTGCCAATATCTGTAGTTGTCGCCCTCGGAGGGCGGCTCACGCGGCGATCGTGGCCCACCGCCTCATGTTGAAGGCGATTGAGGCGAGCAGGACTTGTCCGGTCGCCTTGATCAGACCGACGTAGCGGATGCAGGTCAGCCGCATGCGGCGTTTGAGAGTAGCGAAGGT
>NZ_AXAB01000082.1:0-9530 GCF_000472645.1 Bradyrhizobium sp. WSM2254
CAAGAAGATCGAGATGCGGTTCGCACACTTGAAGCGCATCCTGAAGCTCGGTCGGCTTCGACTGCGTGGTCCACGAGGCGCTCAGGACGAGTTCGTTCTGGCCGCCACCGCTCAGAACCTAAGGAGGCTCGCATCGCTGGTTGCGCGACCGCCACCCGCTCAGGCTCTGTGTATTGCGTAGCGTAAAAGTTGCGTAGAGAGCGCGGGGGCGCGGGACCAAACCCCGTCGCCCCAAGTGAAAATGNCGAACGATCCATCGCACACAGCCGACTTTTGCAACAAAATCGGCCAGGTGCTGACATTCGGGGTTTCAATGGATGGAGACCGCCGGTATCGAACTGATCACCCGCATGTCCTCGCCGCGAACCGTGACGGAGCGTCCGGTCTCTAAAGCAATTTTGCGGGCCACTTTTAAGACCGCATCCTCATCCGTGAATTCAAGGACAATGATGCTGCCTTTCCCCGCAAAAGCATCAGGGTTCGAAACATGGATGATGATCAACGGCGCCTTTTGGTTCATCACGGATTTAGGACCAGCATAACCGCCAAGACGGCCGAAAAAATGAACAGACCAAAAATGGCCACCTAAATTGCGCGCTCACTGCGCTCCCTCGCAATGAGCTGTAACCGAAACGCAGGAGGGGGCGATGGGTTCCGAGTGACCCCTCAGTTGCCAAATAGCGGCTGGCCTGGTGCGCGGTCCAGTGGCGCGCGTGGCTTAGCGAGGCCCGTCATACCGGGCGGCGTCTCGTTGCTAGCTGTCCTGATGTCGACCCGCTCAACCGTCGTGACGAGTGCAGCGAGTGTCGCGATTATCACCGCGACTGTGAAACGTTCGATGGCGGTACGGTGGCTGTTCCGCTCGTTACTCATGAGCGACCTCCACTCTAGCAACCGTTATCCGGCTTGGACAGTTCCTCACGCGCAACCCATGAGGCGACGGCGTTGCGGCGGTGTGGGCGTGGCGAGGACGAGAAAGATCGGGCGGCGGCATAGCTGAGGACAAGGAACGCCCCTCTGAGACCCGAATTGGTTCTTTGTGATAAGATTAGGTCTTGCGGTCCTGTCCTTTGTGTCGATTGCCTAAGGCAGGACCTGCGCTCTCGGAGAATTCATGATGGCCTCCCCAACCGAGGAGCAGATCCGGAAACGCGCGTTCGAACTGTGGGAGCAGGCGGGCAAACCTGAAGGACGCGAAGACGAGTTCTGGCAGCAAGCGCAGAGGGAATTGCAGGACGCAGAAGGAAGTGGTGACCCAGACAAAGGTGCCGACATCTAATTCCGCTGGCGTCCTAGGTCGCACCGCACCGGTCCTCGTGTACCGCGCTCGCGGCGTTAATCGTGCGGCAGCACGCGCGGGCGTCGCATTTATGCGCCGCTGGCGCGTTTCGCGTGAATGTCGGCGTGGGTCAAAAGCAGCGGTTGACGCCAAGTAGGATCGGCGTCCGGTTTGCCCCTGACAGCCGACATGACACGCGCTCAATCGACCTTCGGCTAAGGGCCAACACCGGAGGTCACTCTATTCGATCACTTTGTCGGCGTGCGTCGTGAGGAAGGTCCGGGTCGATCTGCTGGGCCGGTTACGCGCGCCGGGCTTCAGCAGAGATTCAGGTGGTTGGATGCCACCACCCAAACATCGCAACACCGCAACATCCGACCAAGCCAAATACCTGAACGCCCATTAATATCCAGTACCGAACCGGCGCGGTGTCTCTGTGAGCAACCCGAATCGACGGGTCCATAAACGCCGCTAGAATCGAGTCGATGGCATCAGAACTGAAGGACGTGATTTTCCGCTCGGCCAGGCCATCCCGCAGGGTGCGGTAGCAAACGACGCACAGATAGACCGAGACGATGCGAGCGACGACTTCATAGAGGAAAAACTGCATTCAAACATCCGCGTATCAAATACTGATCCGATCCCGGCCGTATTGCGTAGCCATCGGCAGGGTCCCGGCGGTCATTGCATCAACACACCTGGGGCTTGGTGTGGCTGGGATTTATATTGGTTCAATTGAGGAAATGATCACGGCGACGGAATTTGGGAGCCCAAGGCTCTCCACTTCGTGACCACGCAAATCACGCCTAACGTCCGTTCCTGGTCACAAGCGGCGGCAGGGGCGAGCACGGACCGGCGTCCGGTTTGCCCCTATCAGCCAACATGACAAAGGCTTCAGGGGTGTTCGGCTTAGGACCAACGGCGGCGTTCTCCGACTCTCTTTGCACCTATGCGGGCGCGATGATTTAGGATTGGCTGCACAGCAGAGGAGCGTTGCATGCGCCGTTGTCATTCCATCACAAGATTCCCACTATGTGCGCAAGGTGGTCTGGAAAGGTCTGATCCCTAAGAGGGAACATCGTTCGAATCTGAGCTCGGCTCAAATCGGCTCTAAGCTTGTGCAGTTCCGCGAGCGCAGCTTGCGCGGCTTCTGGGCGTTTAAGTGTCACAAGAATGGCCGCATTTACGATGTGACAGCGGGGTGCCTCAGGTTTGAGGCTCAACGCCTCGATCGCCATCGGTAGCGCGCGATCTGGCTCACCCAGTCTAAGCAGGTTAAGCGCCATCTGTGACAACACACCTGCTCTAAAGTAATGCCCTGGCGTTAGTCTCAACTTTCGCTCCAGCATCTTGTTCGCTTCACGAGCATCACCTGAGAATGACAACACATTTCCACACGGTCCAAGGACGTTTGCCGAATTTTTGTTTAGAGCCAGAGCGCGCTCGACGCAGGCTAAAGCGGCGTCGTGATTTCCCCCGAATGAGAGCGCCAAACCGAACAGGCCTTGGCTCAAGTGGTCGGCGGGAGCAAGGGCGGTGGCTCGGCGCCCTGCTTCTAGCAAATTAGCAATATCAGCTTGGGCATCCTCCGCCCACCCAAAGAACAGTTCGGCGATGTAGGCGTTTGCGAGATATTGATAGGCTGCAACACTCTTCGGATTGGCCTCCAAAGCCGTTGCTGCACATGCAATTGCGGTACGGTTGCTCGTGTGGGTACATTCCGCAACGTGCCATGCCGCTGCACGCAACGGCGATGCACGGGGATCGGGCGGGCCCTGATGGGAATCTGCGCGAGCCAGCGCTATCCACAGCAGGTACTCAAGAGAGGCAACGATATCGCATGCAATCTCATCTTGCACATCGAAGCTCAAACGGCAGTCACCGTCATAGTGCTCGGCCCAGATATGATTGCCCGACTTTCCCTCGATAAGTTGCGCTGTGATGCGAATGCGTCCCGTTGATTTCCGGGCGCTCCCCTCCAGTACGAATTGTACGCCCAACTCCTGAGCAACTTTGCGTATGTCGACTGAACGTCCTTTAAAAGCAAAGCTGGAATTGCGCGATGCAACTGTCAGCCATCGAAACTTGGAAAGCGCGGCAATAATCTCTTCTACCAACCCGTCGCAGAATCTTTCCGATTCAGGGTCATTGCTCATATCGTCAAAGGCGAGTACCGCGAGACTCGGTCGCGTTCCACGTTCGCCCATTGGACGGCGCGGCTGTGCAATCGGCTCCTTTATATTGTTCGGAGACATCAGCTTGTCTGCGGTAAGTCCATAAACATCGACCACGCGCGCGATGTTCTTCAGCGACTGGCGACCAAGGTCGACGAACGGAATTGGCAACTTGTTGCGGACTTGATCATACGCAGAACCTGACATGCAAATACCGCCCGGCTCGCAAATACCTTCGAGCCGCGCTGCAATGTTTACGCCATCGCCGAAGATGTCGTTGTCGTCCGTGATAATGTCATCGACGTGAATACCGATACGAAACTGGATCCGATCTATCTGCGAGACGCCACCATTTTTTTCGGACATCGCGCTCTGAACCTCGACGGCACATCTGATTGCATCGAGTGTGCTGGCGAACTCCACCAACATACCATCGCCAGTCGTCTTAACGATCTGCCCGCGATGCTGGCTAATGGACGGGTCGATGAGGGACCTTCTGATGGCCTTAAGTCTCGCCAGCGTGCCCTCTTCATCCGCGCCCATCAGACGGCTGTATCCGGCGACATCCGCCGCCAGAATTGCCGCAAGCCGCCGTTCCACGCGATGGTCGGCCACAACGGTACCCGAAATCGCTAGATTCCGTCCCAAGGCATCAAAGCACAGACCATTGCTCTTCGGCTAGGGCAAATGTCCGAGTTGGGTCAAAAGCGTCGGTGGACGTTTCGACCGACGACTTCCGGTCTAACCTCAACTTCGGACGTGTTGTTGCGCCGCGCCCAGGGTCGCGATGGGCCAGAAGGCGACATCGGCCTGACTGGGCATCTTAGGGAGTCTGTCGTATAACTCGGACCCGCGAGGCCCAGTACTATGGCGCAAGACCGCCCAGTCCGGATGGAGCGCAGGTTGTCAGCGATATTGGCTGCTGACGTGGCTGGCTATTCGCGGCTCATGCACCACAACGAAGAGGGGACGCATGCGAAGCTAACAGCGCTCCTCACAGACGCCGTCGAGCCCGCGATATCTGACAATGGCGGCCGTATCGTGAAGAACACTGGCGACGGGTTCTTGGCAGAGTTTCCGAGCGCGGTCGCAGCGGTCCGAGCTGCCGTGCAATTCCAGAGCCGCATCAAAGAGCTTACAACCGATGAGGTCGAAGAAGAGCGCATTGCTTTCCGCGTTGGCATTAATATTGGTGACGTAATTGTTGAGCCGCACGACATCTTCGGAGATGGCGTCAACATCGCGGCTCGACTCGAGAGCCTCGCACAACCCGGCGGCATCTGTATCTCGTCTTCTGCGCACGATTACGCCCAGGGCAAGGCTGGGGTTGAGTTCACCGATCTGGGCGAGCAGACCCTTAAGAACATTGATCGCCCTGTGCGGTCGTATGCTGTGGTCTGGGTTGATCCCGGTCCATTGACAGGGGCCGAGCGCGCGGCCCCGAGCTCGCTCTCGCCACCTCGTCTTTCCATTGTTGTGCTGCCTTTCGCCAACCTCGGCGCCGATTCGGAGCAGGACTATTTCGTGGACGGCGTGACCGAGAGTCTGACCACCGACTTGTCGCGCATATCCGGTTCATTCGTGATCGGTCGACACACCGCATTCACTTACAAGGGCAAGACGGTCGACCTCAAAAAGATCGGCCGTGAGTTGAACGTTCGCTATGTGCTCGAAGGTTCGGTCCAGCGAAGCGGCAACCGGCTTCGGGTGAACGTGCAGCTTGTCGATGCTGAAAGTGGCAACAGCCTTTGGGCCGAACGGTTCGATAAGCCCATCGCCGACCTGTTCGAGATGCAGGATGAAATCGTCGCCCGGCTGGCCAACGCGCTAGATGCTGAGCTCATTGCGGCCGAGGCGCGGCGAGCCGAACGCTCCGTAAATCCCGACGCGATGGACCTGTATTTCCAGGGCATCGCTTTCGCGAACAGGGGGACCACCCCCGAGTACTTGACGCAGGCGCGCGGCTTTTTTGAACGGGCTCTGGCGCTTGACCCCGGTTGTATCGAGGCGCTGGTAGGCAGAGCAGGCTTGGATGAGGCAACTGTCACCGCGTTGTTAAGTGACGACCCGGCCCCGCACCTTGCGATGGCTGACGCAACCTTAAATAAGGTTCTGTCGCTGGCTCCTCAGCATCCGTTGGCGCACCTGCGATTGGGCATCGTCCTTGTTCTGACGAACCGCGCGACTGAAGGTATTGCTGAATGTGAACGGGCGCTGGTGCTGGATCGCAATTTGGCCCATGCTCATGCTTGGATCGGTCTCGCCAAAGTGTACGTCGGCCGTGCAGCGGAAACTGAAGCCTGCGTGCAAGAGGCGCTTCGGTTGTCTCCTCGCGATACTCGTTCCTATATTTGGCTGATGATCGTTGGCATAGCCAAGTTTCACCTTGATGCTAATGGGGAAGCAGTGGCTTGGCTACGTCGTAGCATTGAGGCCAATCGAAATCATCCGCTGGTGTATTTTTGGCTCGCCGCCGCGTTGGCACGCCTTGGAGCGGTTGACGAGGCAAAGCGCGCTGCGCGGGCGGCACTTGCCCTCAATCCGAGTTTCACCATTCGCCGCGTGCGCACCCACCTACCAAGCGACAATTCGATTTACCTCGCTGGGCGCGAACGCTTCTATGAGGGGCTGGGCTTGGCCGGGGTGCCAGAGGGGTGATGTCTGAGTTGGGTCAAAAGCGGACAACGATACCGAACCCGCGGCACGTCCGCTTTCGGAGCAGCATCTGACTCATTCGGATATGAGATGTTATGGAAGAACTCAGCTGTTGGCCGACGTAAGCTGCCGACCATCTAACGCGGACGGCCGTGGCAAGGCGCGTTCCTAAAGCATCAGCTCGCGAAGCTCCTTGTCGATCGCCTGCCAGGGTGCGTTTAGGTCGACCGTGTAGATGGAGACCGTCCTACCCGCGATCTCATATCGCTGCCGGATCTGACGATCCACACGAGGATAGATAAGCACTCCGCTTGCTTGGATATGCCCCAAGGGACGTGCATTCAGAAGATAGCTGCATATCTGGTACAGATTGTCGCTGTGAAACTTTTCGCTGCCAAAATAGGACCCGACGCTCCGCTGATAGAACTTGGCATCAATGATGCGATATTCGCCAAGACGGAAGGCTGAAATGTCGGTCTGCATTCTCGGCAGCAACCGCAACTCCGGATCGGTCACACTGGTTGCCTGCCAGGCGATGTTTTCGGCCTTGACCTTCCACTCAGAACATTCGCGCGCGATGAAGTTAAACAGAAACGACTGAAATAGAAGCGCCATTTTCGCTTCATCTCGCGTGAAGTCTCGAAACTTCGTCTCTCCAGTTCGCTCATCCACCAACAAAGATTCAAACACAAGCTTGCAGACATTCAGCAAAAATCGATAGAAGAGATTGTTAGAGGTCACGCGCACGCTTTCAAAATCTCTTGGAGAGAGTCGAACGGGGCGTATGCCATGTAAAAGTTGCGACGTGCGATAGGCCCTATGCCGAAGCTTTGGATCCAACTCCGTTAGCTCGAGCAACGCGACGAGGGTTGATTTCAGGATCCGATTCGCTGGGGTGTCGACCGTCAGCTCATCGAAACGGCAATGAGCCCGTCCTTGGAAGAACAACGAGCGGCGCAGGCTCTGCGAGATGTCGATACGACCGCGAATTCCGCCAAGCTCTTCCTCACGAACATCGTAGCTCTGCTCCAAGCCGCGACGAGCCAGATGATGAATGCCATCACAAAGCACAAGGGCAAACAAGTCTGCCAACTCCGTCGACGGCAAGGAACTGACGTCAACTAAGTTCCCCTGATCTAGTCTGTCCCACGCATAGCAGAGCAAATAGTACAGATTTGCGATCGGAATCGAGGAGCTCATAGCCTAGACCTTGAGCAACTTCTTTCGCCACTCTTCGGCACGCGCACCCTCGTACCAGTACTCTCGAAGCAGAGGAATGATTTCGAGATCAACTACTTCGTTGTAAGCATCTTCGACATCTCCGGTCATGGGGAGATCACAGAAAAAGCTATGCCCAACGACAAAGCCCGGCCCTAGGTCCCGATCTTCGGCGATCACTTTGTTTAATTCACCGAAGTTCTGCTTCAGATGCGAGAAGAGATCGTCTGACATGCCGTTAGACAACATGTGGGATCTGAACTGCTCAGTCTCAAAGCCAGGCATGATTGTGAAGAAATCAAACCGGCGGCGTAGAGCATAGTCGACCAGCGCCAAAGATCGGTCCGCAGTGTTCATGAGGCCGATGATATGAACGTTTCCCGGCACATAGAAGCGTGCATCATCGTCCGTCGAGTACGCCAATTCAACCGCATAGAGCTCTGCTCGCTTATCGCTTTCAATAAGCATCAAGAGCTCACCGAAAACCTTGCTTAGATTGGCTCGATTGATCTCATCGATCACAAAGACGTATGGCCGCGCCGGATCTGCTAGCGCGCGTCGACAGAACCGCATGAAGACGCCGTCCCGCCTTTCAAATCCACCCTTGCCATCGGGCCGATAGCCTTGGACAAAATCTTCATAAGCATACGAAGCGTGAAACTGAACCATGCCGACGCGATCTGATTCTAGCGCTTGAGTTGCGGCTTGCGCCAATCGCCGGGCCAAGAATGTTTTTCCTACACCTGGCGGCCCTTGCAAAACAATGTTCTTTTTCAGCTCCAATCGTTGTAGCAATCGCTCAAAAAACTCGCGCTCAACGAAAATGTCCCTCAAGAGGTCGGCTAATGATAGTTCCTGGACAGGCTGTTGATTAGCGGCTTCGGCTGTCGAATGAAGCCTACGCTCATATCGAGCGATTACAGCGTCCAATCGTTCTGTTAGTTTGTTCAAATCCAGGCCGTCGGGCACAATGAAGGCGGCATCTACGAACGAGTCGCCATAGCGCTCCGCCTCTCTGCCGTGCTTCTCGCGTAGCAGTTCTGCCACCGTGCTCAATTCAGAGGTGACATCCCAGTTCTTTTCAGGTGGATTGGTTTCGCTGATGCCTAAAGCAAGGATCAGGACTTTTGCTTCTCTATAGTAAAGTAGGACCGGATAAATACCTTCACTTACCTTTTGATCAGGAGCCAAGAAGGCAACCCAAGGCACCCGAGAGAAAACGCCCTGACCGAAGCTAACCTTGACTTGAAGGCTGGCATATTCCTTCGGATACTCGCTTGTGCGCAGATCTTTTCCCGCATCCGCTTGAGCTAAGAACCTGGAAACGAGATCGCCGATCAGGTCCTTAGGCACTATGGAGAAGCCCAGCTTCTTAAGAATCCGAAACGAAGCTGTATCGTCTCCTCCCGAGAACTCGTTCCTGGACAGCTCCTTTCCTGTTGCATGTTTGTAAGCAAGTGAAAAAACGAGCTTGGGCGGGTATCGCTCTCCATTGTCCACAAGGTCATATTTTGACGACCTTGCATCCGCCGGCACCCCACCGATTTTGATCTCCTGGATCGCTTGTCGCACGTGACGTGCGGCTATCGCCGAGCTATCAGCTTGCCAATCCTGCTGCCACAGCTCCCGAAGTGGGCTCCTATAGTAGTCCAGCTCTGCCGTGCCATATTCTTGCTCGAGCTTGGCTCTCGTCTGATACAGCAGCCTGTCGAGCTCTACTGCCGACATCTTGTTTGTTTCTGGAGAGGAAACGCCCGCGAAGCGCTCAGCAACGGCCTTACGATCGCCTGCAGAAAACACCCTCTCAAATTCATCGGGGAATAGAAGATGGAGAATCATGTGGCGGAATTGACGCGCTTGGGCATCGGGCACCGATTGTAGCCATTCTGCGAATTCCCACGGACGCGTTAGCAGCAGATCTTGGCGTTGCTGATTCAACTGTCGAAACGAAAGAAGGAAGTTCAAGCAGAAGGTAAGCTCTCTGGGACGGTGGTTACTGTAACCAGGCCCCCCGCTTCCGATACCGGAGAGGACATCGTCTGTTATTCGGCCTGCAATATTGACCCCCTAAGCCGGGGGATCGGCGTCCAAAATTGACCCCCTATAGGTTGGTCTGTTGCGCTGCCTGCTTCGTAACAAAGCAGGTGGTGGAGGATGCTGGTCGTGGAGACGATTGCGCGGATTCGGCGCGAGCACTTCATCAA
>NZ_AXAB01000083.1:0-8884 GCF_000472645.1 Bradyrhizobium sp. WSM2254
ATGCCTTGACTTCAGAACCCCGGCAGAGGCCTTCTCCTCTCAACTGTTGCACTTCGAGTGTGAATCCACCTCCTGGCTTTCGCCAGGACGACGCCTGCGGCTACACCGCGTGCCCCGGCGATGTCCGCGCCATGCCGTCGAACGCATCGAGCAGCTTCTCGCGCCACGCATAGACCGGATCATCAGCGTCCAGCAGCTGGAACGGGCTCACCACCCGCGCCCACTGAAATCCGCCGAACACGATGTAGTCGGCATAGTTCGGCGTGCTGCCGCCGAGATAGGCTTGCGTCTTGAACGTCTGCCGCATCACTTCGAGCGATTTGCGGAAGGCAACCACGCCGGCATCGCGGCTGGCCATGATCTCTTCCAGCGTCTTGCCGCCAAAGCGCGCCTCGCGCGACTGGCGGAAATAGGCGGCATCAGCCTCAGCAAGGTTTTTGGGAATGTCGGCAATGATCAGCGGAAAGATGCCGCCAACGATGGCGATGTCGCCGAAGGCGTTGAGCATGCGCGCCATGGCGCGGCCGCCCTCGCCGCCGAACAGCGACGGGCGATCCGGAAAGGTATCTTCGAGATAGTTCGCGATCGCCCAGGAATCGACGACGGGCTTGTCGTCGTGCAGCAGCACCGGGACCTTCTCCGAGCCGTGCGGCGCGATCGCGCTCTTCTCGGTGAAGCGCCAGGGCAGCGATTCCGCCGCCAATCCCTTGTGCGCCAGCGCCATCCGCGTGCGCCAGCAATACGGGCTGAAGGGGCGCGCGGCGTCGGTGCCGACGAGTTCGAACAGTTTCAGCGACATGGCTGGTGCTCCGTCATTGCGAGCGCAGCGAAGCAATCCAGACTGCCGCCGCGGAGACATTCTGGATTGCTTCGCTGGCGCTCGCAATGACGATGTGGAGAGAGATGCGCGCAACAATCTCGGTCGTCATGCCCCGCCACCGGGTCTCGCCTTTGGCGAGCCCGATGACAGGCTCCGGCGGGGCATCCAGTACGCCGCAGCGGTCGTGAGATGCATTACTGCCGGTGTTTACTGGATCATCCGCCTTCGCGGATGATGACAGCGAGGGCGCGGGGAGAGGCGAAGAAACTACCGCCCGTTGGTTCGCAAAAACCTTTCGCCATCCTCCGTCACCGCGATGACCAGCCCGAGACCGGCAACCGTCTCGCGCGCAACGTAGCCGCGGTCGGCGGCGTCTTCCCAGATGGTGAGGCGCGGGCACGAGGTCCTCCAGGTCGAAACCACCTCGGCATAGGCACGCGGCTCGCGCGCGACCCATTCGACGAAGTCCAGCACCAGCGGATCGGCGGTCTCGCTCATTGCAAACCTCCCTTGTCGAAGGCCGCCAGCACCGGGGTCCGAACCAGGAGCCAGCCGCCATAGGCGACGTAGTAGCAGGCGATGGTGGTAATCAGCTTGTTCGACCAGGCGATGAATTGCTGGTCGGTCATGGCTTCGAGAATGCGGCGCGCCAGCGTGGTGCCGAGCATCGAGGCTGCGATCGCGACGCCGGCGAGCACGGGATCGAGGCTCGCCGCCTGGTCGATGATGCCGCCGAAATAGATCAGCTTGGTGAAATGGCTGACGAGCTGGCACATCGCCTTCGTCGCCACCTTCTCGCGCCGGCCGAAATCGCCGCCGAGGAAGAAGGTGTCGAGCAGCGGCCCCGAGACGCCGGTCATCAGCATCAAGCCCATGCAGATCGTGCCATAGACGGTGCCCTGCCAGAGCCTGTCGGGGTCCGGCTTGATGTTCGTCGGCAGCAGCCGCGCCATGAACGGGGTGATGCCGAGCAGCAGCAGCGCCATTGGCTTATCAGGCACGTAGCGGGTGAGCGACCAGGCCGCGAGCGCGATGGCAGCGCCGACCATATAATTCGCGACCGGCCGCCAGCGGATATGCGCACGCCACAGGAACGCGCGCCAACCGTTCGAGGCCATCTGCGTGATCGCGTGCAGCACCATCGCGGTGGGCAGCGGCATCAGGGCCAGCAGCACGCCGATCAGGATCAGCCCACCCGCCATGCCGAACAGCCCCGACAGGAACGCGGTGGCGACCATCAGCAATCCAAGGGCAGCGATCATGATGGGCGTCACGTGGGGAATCTCCTGTAGGACGGTCAGGGACGCAGGCTGCTTCACTCCCTCTCCCCGCTTGCGGGGAGAGGGTGGGGTGAGGGGGAGTCTCCGCAGGGACGGTAGCAGTTGGACTCGCGGAGGCTCCCCCTCACCCGGAATCCAAGCTGCGCTTGGCTTCCGGCCTCTCCCCGCACGCGGGGAGAGGCGATGGGGAACGTGCCTCGCTTGCCCCCTTCGCGCAAACTGAGTTATCTTGCCCTGGCATCAGCTTTCCTGAGGGTTGGTCATTTGCGGCGGCTGCTGTTTCTCAACGGCATCAAGGCATTCGAGGCGGCGGCGCGGACCGGCAGCTTTGCTGCGGCGGGCGTCGAGCTCAACGTGTCGGCGGCAGCCGTCAGCCGCATGGTGCATCTGCTCGAAGAGCGGCTCGGCGTCGCGCTGTTCGAGCGCAAGGCCAACAGGCTGGTGCTGACGCAGGCGGGCCGCGCCTATCAGAGCGGGCTGACGCCGATCTTCGATGCGCTGGCCAGTCTCACCGCGCAGGTGACGGCGCCCTCCAGCGTGCGCGTGCTCACCATCGGCGTCGGCCACACCTTTGCGATGCGCTGGCTGATCCCGCGCCTGTCGGAGTTTCGCAACGAGGAGCCCGACATCGAGGTGCGCTTCACCACCGGCGGCGCATCGGTGCCGTTCGGCGAGGACTGGAGCTGCGGCATCAAGCTCGGCACCGGCGACTGGCCCGGGCTCGTCGCCGAACCGCTGTTCGCCGGCGACCTCACGCCGGTCTGCGTGCCCCGGTCTCGCCGCCTCATTGAAGCGGCCGGCCGATCTCAGGGGACCCAGCCTGATCCGCGTCGCGCATTCAGCCGAGGACTGGCCGATCTGGCTGAAGGCCGCCAACCTCGCGCGGATCAATGCGCGCGGGCCCGAGTTCCAGTTCTACGGCCAGGCACTCCAGGCCGCCGCCGACGGGCTCGGCATCGCCATGGGCATCCGGCCCTATATCGACGACGATCTCGCCGCCGGACGCCTGGTGGCGCCGTTCGACCTCTCGGTGCCCAAGGGAATGCGCTGGTACCTGGTCTATCGCAGCTTCCAGACCGAGCAGCGCGATTTCGCCGCGTTCCGCCGCTGGATCATGCGCGCGGCGTCGGAACCTGCCGCCCGCCCAGTGAGGCGGACCGGCCGCACCACCACGCGGAACTGACATTCAGCGGTTCCGCCGGCAAAAAACCCCGTCCATTGTGAACGGCTTCACATCCTGAAATCCGCAAACGTGGTCCCCTGACCCTCCAACAAGGCACTCGAGCAAGAGACTCGAACTAGACACTCTGGGGACTACCAATGACGACCATCTACGACGGCTTTGACATCGAATCCTTCGAAGCTGGCAAGGGACTGTGGCACGCCCGCATCCGGCGCGCCGATTTCAGCCCGGTTGCCATCGACGGCGTGCTGTTTCCGGCCATGGAAGTCGGCTTCGCCTGGCCCGATCGCGACGCCGCGATCGCCGACGCCAAGCACCATATCGATCGCTTCCGCCGGCGGGCGGACGACAGCGACGACGAATGATCGGTCAGGGACAGCGCGCAAAAGGGGAACCGGTCATGTCAGTCATCGAATTCGACGACGCAACACGGCCTCGGATCTACGACCGCACCGTCCTGTCGAATTGTCCGGAATGCGACGGCGATCTCGCGGTGGTCCGCGTGATCGGCGGCCGCGCCGGGTGCGAGTACTGGACCATGCGCTGCACCGGTTGCGGCGGGATCCACCTCGACATCCTCAAGCCGCACCGGGCGGCCGGGGACGACGAGGCCCCGCCGCCGGTGGCGTGATCCTGCCTGCTGCCAACCTGCTGTCAGCAGCCTGAGCACGGACGGGCATTCGCCCTTTCCTGAGGGGCGGACTCGTCCCATATTCGCCCCATGGCGAAGAAACCTGCATCCTCCGAAAAATCCGGCAAATCCCCCAAATCCAAAGCCCCGAACTCGAAGGCGCATCGCCCTGACGTGCAGCCGATCGGGCCGGCGCTGGCCGAGCTGCTCAATCCCGCCATCAACCGCGGCGATGCCGGGCTTGGATCGGGCACCGGCCTCCAGCCGCCGCCGGACAATTCGCGCGACCGTCGCGCCGGGGGCGAGGCGGCCGCGCATCGCGCGCGGGCCTCGACGCCGAAGGACTTCCCCAGCGACCGCCCGGCGGGACTGGACGAGGCGCCGCAGGCCAATTACGGCACCGCGGCCACGATCCCGACGCTCGATCCGGAACTGGCGCGACAGCTTGGTCTTCCCACCGAGGAGGACGATGCCGAAGCGCTGGCACGGCCACCGCGCTCCAAGATGGAGGCGCTGGGCGTCAAGGCCACCGCGGATGCGCTGGAGTCGCTGATCCGCGAAGGCCGGCCGGAGTTCCGCAAGGACGACGGCTCCATGAAGGTGTGGACGCCGCACCGGCCGCCGCGGCCGGAAAAGTCCGAAGGCGGCGTGCGCTTCGAGATCAAGTCGCACTACGAGCCGCGCGGCGACCAGCCGACCGCGATCGCCGAGCTGGTCGAGGGCATCGAGCGCAACGACCGCTCGCAGGTGCTGCTCGGCGTCACCGGCTCCGGCAAGACCTACACCATGGCCAAGGTGATCGAGGCGACGCAGCGCCCCGCGCTGATCCTGGCGCCGAACAAGACGCTGGCCGCCCAGCTCTATGGCGAGTTCAAGAACTTCTTCCCCGACAACGCGGTCGAGTATTTCGTCTCGTATTACGACTACTACCAGCCGGAAGCCTACGTTCCGCGCACCGACACCTATATCGAGAAGGATTCCTCCATCAACGAGCAGATCGACCGCATGCGCCATTCGGCGACGCGCGCGCTGCTCGAACGCGACGACGTCATCATCGTCGCCTCGGTGTCCTGCATCTACGGTATCGGCTCGGTCGAGACCTACACCGCGATGACCTTCGCGCTGAAGAAGGGCGAGCGCATCGACCAGCGCCAGCTCATCGCCGACCTCGTCGCGCTCCAGTACAAGCGCACCCAGGCCGATTTTACCCGCGGTACTTTCCGTGTCAGGGGCGACGTCATCGATATCTTCCCGGCGCACTACGAAGACCGGGCCTGGCGCGTGAATTTGTTCGGCGACACCATCGAGACCATCGAGGAGTTCGATCCGCTTACCGGCCACAAGCAGGACGAGCTCGAATTCATCAAGATGTACGCCAACTCGCACTATGTGACGCCGCGCCCGACGCTGGTGCAGGCGATCAAGTCGATCAAATCAGAGCTCAAGCAGCGGCTCGACCAGCTGCACGACCAGGGCCGCCTTTTGGAGGCGCAGCGGCTGGAGCAGCGCACCACCTTCGACCTCGAGATGATGGAGGCGACGGGAAGCTGCGCCGGCATCGAGAACTATTCGCGCTATCTCACCGGGCGCCGCCCCGGCGAGCCGCCGCCGACGCTGTTCGAATACGTGCCCGACAACGCGCTGGTGTTCGCCGACGAGAGCCACGTCACCGTGCCGCAGATCGGCGGCATGTTCCGCGGCGACTTCCGCCGCAAGGCGACGCTGGCCGAATACGGCTTCCGCCTGCCGTCCTGCATGGACAATCGCCCGCTGCGGTTCGAGGAATGGGACATGATGCGGCCGCAGACGGTCGCGGTCTCGGCCACGCCAGGCGGCTGGGAGCTCAACGAGAGCGGCGGCGTGTTCGTCGAGCAGGTCATTCGCCCGACCGGGCTGATCGATCCGCCCGTCGATATCCGCCCCGCCCGCACCCAGGTCGACGATCTCGTCGGCGAGGTGCGCGCCACCGCGCATGCCGGCTATCGCTCGCTGATCACGGTGCTGACCAAGCGCATGGCGGAGGACCTCACCGAATATCTGCACGAGCAGGGCATTCGCGTGCGCTACATGCACTCGGACATCGACACCATCGAGCGCATCGAGATCATCCGCGACTTGCGGCTCGGCGCCTTTGACGCTCTGGTCGGCATCAACCTCTTGCGCGAAGGCCTCGACATTCCCGAATGCGCGCTGGTCGCGATCCTCGACGCCGACAAGGAAGGCTTTTTGCGCAGTGAAACGTCCTTGATTCAGACCATCGGCCGCGCCGCGCGCAACGTCGACGGCAAGGTGATCCTCTATGCCGACCAGATGACGGGGTCGATGGAGCGCGCCATCGCGGAAACCAACCGGCGCCGCGAGAAGCAGGTCGAGTACAACACCGCCAACGGCATCACGCCGGAGAGCGTGAAGAAGCAGATCGGCGACATCCTCAACTCGGTCTACGAGCGCGACCACGTGCTGGTCGAGGTCGGCGGCCACGACATGACCGACGACGTCATCTCGATCGGCCACAACTTTGAAGCCGTGCTCGCCGACCTGGAAACCCGCATGCGCGAGGCCGCCGCCGATTTGAACTTCGAGGAAGCCGCGCGCCTGCGCGACGAGGTCAAGCGCCTGCGCGCCACCGAGCTCGCGGTCGTCGACGACCCCACCGCAAAACAGCGCACGGTGCAAGGCAAGGCCGGCGCCTACGCGGGCACGAAGAAATACGGCGACGCGGCGAACCTGCCCGTCAGCGCCATGAAGAAGAAGACCGTGAGCTCGGCGCTGAAAGCCAGCGGCGGCGGCAGCGGCTCGAAGGTGCACAAGCCGCATCTCGACGAAATGCACGGCCCGGAATCGCTGCCCTATCGCGAAAACCGCGCGCTGCCGTCAAAACCGTTCGGCGGCGAGAGCCGGATCATCCAGCCGACCGACTCGCGACAGTCGGGCCCGGAGTTCGGGCCCACCCCGCGCTCCAGCGGCGGCGCGCCGGGTCATCGCGGCGGGTGGAAGAAGAGGTAGGCGGCGCAGTATCACCCGCGCCAGTCGTTGCTATGGATTCCGGGCTCGCCGCTTTGCGGCGCCCCGGAATGACGAGGGAGCGATATGCCCCTCACCCCACGCTCGCCGTCACCACGGCCATCACCGACAGCAGCAGCACGATGGTCACGAGCTGGAGCGAGGCGACCGGCCGGGTGCGCCAGGCCGTGATCTTGTCGGACAGCGACAGATGGGCTTCGAAGAATTTCGGTTCGTAGACGGTCTTGAAGACAGCGGGGAAGCTCGGGCCGAGGGTCACGGCCAGCAGCGCGTGCATCAGCGAGGCGATAGCGACGAAGATGGCGACGCCGGGGTCGCCGGAGAGGTCGTGGTCGCCGCAGAGCTTGAGCAGGAAGGCGGCGGCGGCGAAGGTTGGAAAACTCTGGAGAATCGCGGTCAGCGCAAGCCCTTCGAGCGCGTTGTGGAGGAGGGACTTTCTCGCAGCGGCGATGGTGGCCATGGCATGTCCCCGTGATGACATGCGGATGATGGTAGCCACAACGTCGTAAGGGAGATGTGAGATGGCTCACGCACCGTTTCGGAGCAGCGCAGGAGCAAGCGGCATCAAAGCTGGCGGAAGAAGACGAAATAGATTGCGAGGCCAATCGTCGAGAACGACAGCAGCACGCCGAGCCAATTGTATTTGACGCCCTGCGAACGGGAGGCGTTTCTCACAAAAGCGATGAGGGCATATAGAAACAGGATTGCGAGAACGAGACCCCACAAGGACTTCCCGAAATCCATCGCCCCTCGCCCGATTCAACCGTAGCGCACGCGAATATGAACTTACCATCGGAGCGCGCTCGATCAAAGGCGGGGGGAGCGAAATTTTCCGCGGCGCTACAGCTTCCCCTGCCCGTTCACCTGGCTCTGCTGTTGCCGCTGCCTTTCCTGTTCCTTCGCATGGTGCCGGCCGTAGAGGCAGCCGGCAGCGGCACCGAGGACGCCGTGATGACCGGCATAGTGGCCGGCGACGCCGCCGACGACGGCGCCCTTGATGCAGCCCTTGGCGTTGGCGGTGGCGGTTGCGCTGAGCACGAGAAGGGCGGCGGCGACGGCTAGAAGCGGGGATTTCATGGATCGATGTCTCCGGATGCGGTGTCGGCGTCTCAACGGGCGCGGGCGCATCGCGGTTCCAAGCGCCTGCGCGGGCTCGGCATTGCGCATTGGTCCACACGCCTCGCACGCCAGGCAGTCGAATGCGCGTGAATTCGTGCAGGCGCGCGGCCGCTCAACCCGTAATTGCAGCCATGAACCTGGCATTGCGCTTGCGCGTCATATCGACTGCAACACCCCCTGTGGTTTTGCGGATTGCCGCTGCGCGAAACCACGCGTTAGCGTTGCGCAACGCCACGCGGCCAATGAGGACGGGCGGAATGACGGTCGAGAAGCTCAATCGCCAGCGCGTCGTGCATCTGCTCGACGCCTTCGCGCGCGGCGACATCGAGGCCGCGCTGTCGTGCTGCACCGACGACGTCGACTTCCTCACCCACGCGCCGATCGACATCCTGCCGCACATGGTGCCGCGCCACGGCAAGGCCGAATTGCGCACACTCTGGCAGACGGTCTGGTCGCGCTATTCGGAAGTCCGCTACAAGGCGCCGCACATCGTCGCCGAGGGCGACGAGGTCGCCACCTACATGCACGCCTATTTCAGGAAGCGCAGCAACGGCCGCGTCGTGCAGTTCGACATCGCGGTGTTCTACACCTTCCGCAACGGACAGGTGGCGCAGATCCGCGAGATCATCGATTCCTACGATCTGGTGCAGCAGGTGCTGGAGCGCGAGATCGGGCCGCTGATCACGGGGGCGGGGGTGGTGGTGGACGGGGTGTAGGGCTCGCCATCTTCTTGGCGTCGTCCTGGCGAAAGCCAGGAGGTGGATTCACACTCGAAGTGCAACAGTTGAGAGGAGAAGGCCTCTGCCGGGGTTCTGAAGTCAAGGCAT